>NZ_CP040812.1:1865864-2176841 GCF_006159205.1 Antarcticibacterium flavum
GAGATCCCGAGTTCCGTAATAAAGCCCGGATATAAGTCATGTCGCCTGTATAACGGTGGGCACACGGCCAGTAAATCAGGTTTCCGCCGTGCTTATCTCTGCATCCTCAGCATAATGCGATTTTGCCACACAACTATGCGATTTCGTTACTTCATCAGCGATTCATTTGCATTCATCTCTTAAATCCCTACCTGATGGATTTGTTCCACCTTTTCCCTGAACGTTCACCACAGCGGCCTTACGGCTTTTGCAGCACAGGGTGGTTTGGCAACCCCGCCTGAACAGCGTTGCCGATACTCCGCTCTTATTGCTAAGAGTTGTATCATCTTTATTACAGCATGTTAAAGAACTTCAGCCGTCTTTAACTTCACGGCACAAACAGAGTTTAAAAGGAGTTGGAATAGGAGTTTCACGGAGTTGATATTGCTAGCGAGCTAATCTTTTTATTCCATTTTTTAATGAGGTGACGTTGAAATTCATAAGCAAACCTACTTTACATCCGGATAGTTTTAGATATGTTAGAACCTGGGCGGTATGTACGTCATTTAGTGCTTCTACTGCTTTTACCTCAACCACTATTTTGTTTTCAACTAAAATATCCACCCTGTAACCTGCATCGAGTTTTACTTCGTAATAGATAAGTGGCAGCGCTTTTTGTTTTTCTACCTCTAAACCCATTTGCTGAAGCTCATAATATAGACATTCCTCATAAGAACTCTCCAACAGTCCGGGCCCTAATTCAGAATGAACTTTAAAAGCACATTTCAAAATCTTCTCAGATAATAAACTCAACTCCATTTTACTTTAATTTACTCCGTGTAACTCCGTGCCGTACTCCTTTTAACTCCGTGGTTAAATCTTATTATTCGAAATTATTCAAAATATCATACCCACCATCTTTGACGTACCTCTCTTTCTCCATAAGCTTTATGTCACTCTGCACCATCTCATTTACTAATGCTTTTAAGTTGTACTCTGGCTCCCACCCTAATACAGTTCTCGCTTTAGTTGAATCCCCCACCAAATGATCCACTTCAGCAGGCCTAAAATAATTTGGATCTATCGCCAGTACTTCCTTTCCTTCAGCAAGCTGAGATTTTTCATCGCTGCAGGATTTTACAAACGCCTTCTCCTCCACTCCCTTCCCGCGGAATTCCAGTTCTATTCCCACTTCAGCAAAGGCCATTCTTACCAGGTCTCTTACAGATGTTGACACCCCGGTGGCGGTTACCCAGTCGCCGGGTTCGGGTGCCTGGAGGATCATCCACATCATTCGAACATAATCCTTCGCGTGGCCCCAGTCACGCTTCGCATCCAGGTTCCCCAAGTAGAATTTATCCTGCAGCCCAAGAGCAATCCTCGCCACGGCGCGGGTGATCTTTCTGCTCACAAAGGTCTCTCCCCTCCTGGGTGATTCGTGGTTAAAGAGGATCCCGTTGCTGGCGAACATGCCATAGGCCTCCCGGTAGTTCACGGTGATCCAGTAGGCGTAGAGCTTCGCCACCCCATAAGGACTACGCGGATAAAAGGGCGTCTTCTCCGTTTGCGGCACTTCCTGCACCTTGCCATAAAGCTCAGATGTGGAAGCCTGGTAGATCTTCGTCTTCTTCTCCAGCCCCAGCAGCCTCAAGGCATCCAGGATGCGCAAGGTTCCAAGGCCATCGGCATTACCGGTATATTCGGGAATTTCAAAAGACACCTGCACGTGGCTCATCGCCGCCAGGTTATAGATCTCATCAGGCTGAATTTCCTGAATAAGTCTAATAAGGTTGGTACTATCGGTCATATCACCGTAGTGAAGAATAAAATTTCGGTCCTTCTCGTGGGGGTCCTGGTAGAGATGGTCCACCCTGTCGGTATTGAATTGTGACGATCGGCGCTTGAGTCCGTGGACTATATAGTTTTTCTTTATAAGGAATTCACTTAAATAAGCTCCATCCTGGCCGGTAACACCGGTGATGAGTGCAATTTTTTTCATTAAAAACGGATTTCGCGGATTAGTTCGGATTCCCGCGGAGTTTTTGGGATTTAAATATAGGGAAAAGTTGGTTGTCGGTTGTCAGTTGTCGGTTATCAATTGTTGTAGGTTGTAGGTTGTAGGTTGTAGGTTTGACTTATAGTTGCGAGGTTAATCTTATTTTTTCGAGGCTAATGGTAATTTAACCACAGAGTTTTTAATGGAGTTTAAAAAAGGAGTTTCACGGAGTTAAAACTCCTGTCACTCCGTGTTTAAAAAATTGGAACAAAATTTTACTCGTTTATGTTTAAAGCTTATCTAAGAACGAGACCCGAAATAAAGAACAATGTACACTTTACAGTATACAATATACAGCTTAGAAAAGGAAAGCCACTCTCGCTTCCTCAAAACAAGTCCAGCCTCTAGATTCTAGACTCTAGACTCTTTTTCTCACTACTCAATACTAACTACTCAATACTACTCAACCACATCTGAAGACCTAACATTCACCACATAACCCATAGACCTTAAGACGAGTCTCATCCGTTTTTTTCCAATCTTCTGAATGATCGCTTCCTGGCCTTTGAAGTCGCCTTCAGCTATGGTTACCTGATCTCCGGGGGAGAGGTGGTCTGTGGAGACGATCTCAATCTCGTCGTTATTGAGCCAGCTCTTGATGGTCTCAATTTCTTTTTCCTTCACAATGGCGGGTTTGCCTAGCCAGAAAAGATACTGGATCACCCCCGGAACTTCGAAAACCTCCTCCCGGGTTTTTTCATTCCGTCTAACAAATACATAAGATTTAAAAAGCGGGGTCACCACCTTTTTCTTGCGGTCACTCCACTGTCGCACCTCTGTTACCACAGGGCAATAGGTTTCTATCTCCATTTCCTCCAATTGGGTAGCCACCCGTTTTTCCCATCGGGGTTTGGTGTATATCACATACCAGTTCATCTATTTGCTAAGATTAGTCGTCATTGCCCGCACCGGTTAGTAGGGTGTTCCGGAAATACCGGGGCTAAACGAGATCGAATTTCAAATTTAAGATAAATTTTTTGGATTATGCGTTTTTAGTCGTTAGTCTTTAATCGTTAGATCCGTCGTGTTTGGTGTTTGGTGTTTGGTGTTGTTTTCTGTTTACCGTTTGCCGTTTACCGTTGGGAATTTGGTGCTTGGAAGTTTTTTCTGTTTGTTGTTTGGGGTTTGGAGTTTGGAGTTTGGTGTTTGGTGTTGGATCTATGTGGATAGGCTAAGTTTCTTTTTTTCGAGAATAATTGTATTTAACCACGGAGTGCCACGGAGTTTTAAAAAGGAGGTACACGGAGTTTGTTAGAAAATGAGACAAGAGACAAGAGCCAAGAATCAAGAGACAAAAAATTCCATTCTCTTCACCCACCTAACATTTAAAAGTCTCGCAGCGTAGCGATCCAGACTCTATACTCCAGCAGCGCCAGCGGGTTAATTTTTTTTAAGTTATTTCTATCTTAAGATGTCTTCCAAGTCCGGTTTCAATTAGCTTGGAATAGGTGGAAACCTGAATATCACTTAACCCTCTCTCAATTCTGGAAATATAGCTTTTTTTAGTTCCCGTACGTTCTGCAAGTTCTTCTTGTGTAAGATTAGCCTCTTTTCTAGCTTCTTTCAGCATAACACCAAGTCTAAAAGAAAGAGAATCTGAATCAAATTTTTCACGGGCTGAAGTTCCTTTCTTTCCGTATTTTTGAATGAGGAGGTCCTCAAAATTTGTTATATTTTTCATCTCAGCCATTTTTTTCTTGTAAATATTCCTTCTTTAATTTTTCGGCAAGTTTGATTTCTTTTCTTGGTGTCTTCTGAGTTTTTTTGACAAAGCAGTTGACAAGAACTACTAAGTTTCTCTCATCCATGAAACATAAGATCCTGATACTTTTGAAAGCTGTAATTACCCTAACTTCGTAAAGACCATCTGTGTTTTCAAGTGCTTTAAAAAATTTAACCGGTACCTGTCTTTCAAACCGAACTAAATCTAAAACATATTCAATCTTTTCCTGAACCTTCCCTTCCTGGTTTCTATAGAAATCAACGAAAAATTTTTTATAAAAAATTATTTGTCTTACCACCCGCCAAAGTTAACTAATTAGTATACTAATATAGGAAAAAGAAATAAATAATAAGTGAGAAAACAGCTATTTGGAAGCATTGAGAATGTCGGAATAGCACCACATCTCTATAGAAAGAGGATTATACGCTACGGATGCAAAAAATGAAAAAAAAGATCTTTTTCTTTTACTCCCCCTTCGGGGGCTACAGGGCAGCTTCCAGATTATCCTTTGTCCACTCTCCACTCTCCACTTTTTTTCAACCTATAACCTACAACTTCCACCCGTCTTGCAGCGAAGCGGTCTTGATTCTAGATTCTCGCAGCGCCAGCGGTCTTTCTTTTACTCGCCCAGACTATCCTCTCTCCTCTCTCCTCTCTCCACTTTTTTCAACCTACAACCTACAACTTTTTTCAACCGACAACTTACAACCTACAACCAACACAGGTCCTGCAGCGAAGCGGTCTTGATTCTTGATTCCAGCAGCAAGCGTTTCTTTCTCTTTTGCTCCCCCTTTGGGGGCCGGGGGGCTACACCTCCGCCTTCCTCGTCTTCAAAAAATACTTCGGGTTCACCCCGTATTTTTCCTTGAAGATCTTGGAAAAGTAACTTCGGTTATTGAGGCCAATGGCGGTTACTATTTCAGAAATGTTTTTATCTGTGGTGAGCAGCATATCCTTTGCAGCCTCCAGTTTTTTGTGCTGAATGAACTTATTCACCGTAAGATCATAGACATACTTGAAGCCTTCCTGAAGTTTGTTCACATTGGTACCGGCTTCCTTGGCCAGGCTTTCCACGGTAAGATTGCTCCCAAGGTCCCCAAGGATACGGCGGGCAACGTAGTCTACTTTTTCGATATCAGATTTTCGAAGGATCGTGGGTAAACGGTCTACCGATTCGTCATCCTGGTACTGGGCGATCTGGATCACCAGCATATCGTAAGATTTTCCTTCCAGGTAAAGCGAACGAAGAAACCCGGTATAATCTCTGGAGTTGAGTTCCTCCATAAGATCTGCAGCACGTATGCTGTAATTTCCCTGGTAGAAGAATTGCTGGCTTGACACGGCGTCCTTAAAAAGTTCCTTAAGAGTAGGTTCCAGGTCGCGGAAGCCGTAATTGGTTCGGTGGGCAAAGGTGCTTCTTATGATCTCAAGACTGGAAACGTGCGTACGCACATTGGCTTTAAAGAAAAGTTTATGGCCGTTATACCCACTGCTGGAAACTATAATATTCTGGTACGCTTCGATCTTATGCAGTTCTTCGCTTTCCTGAAAAGCATGTGCCACCTCCCCTTCAGAACAAAAAATGAATTTTAAAGGGTGGACAGTATTAAGAGTAAAGCATATCTCGGTGTCCTCATGAAATTTGCAGTTATAGGAAATGATCCCCATCCCGCAGTCAAAACTGGAGCCTTTAATATATCCCTCCCCCAGATTTTCAGGTAGCTGGATAAGCAACTCGGCATCCCGATTATCCACAGGGGTGTCAAGATGCTTGGAAAGATCTGTTATTATCTCGTTTACCGGTAAGGTTTTGACATCAATTCTCATATAAGGCGGGCCCGGAAATTTAGTTTTTTATAAATTTAAGAAACAACCATTCCGAAAATGATTCTTCTGTCCAAAATTAACATAACCTTTAGGTAAGATTTTTTAAAACAAGCTAAATATGGGATACAAACTAATAATAATGCGAATAACGTTAAAATCACCTACTCATAGAAAATAGACGATTCTTAATCAATTATTAAAATTTTATAAAATCTTTAATTTTTTCTGCGGAATTTGTGCCCACTATGCCCCTAAAACTCCTCTACAAGTAATAAACAGCAAGAGGCCCTACAATTATCAGTTATATTTTTCAGAAAATAATTGTTAAGAACCTGTGAATAACAGTAAACTAAATTTGTTATACGGCAATCGAAAATAATTAATTATCAGATATTTACATTCTTAATTTCTGAGGCAGCTATAGTAGTTTCCCGTTCAATTAATAATTATAGCTATGACAATTTTCTACATTTTACTGGGCCTCGAAGTACTTCTCATCATTACTATAACAGTGTTTTTGATGCGGAAAATTATGAAAACGCTACGCAAAAGGAAAAGATAACACCGGTTGCTTTTATCTTTTCTAATTTTCCTTTTTCTGAATTATAACAAATCTTTCACGTAGCTGTCGTTTTACTTTTTGCTTAATTTTGAATACCTTGTTGAAGAAACCAACAACCAGCTAAAATGAGCAAAGAAAGCGATAAATCGACACCCGTCCCTACTCCTCATGACAAGGAACACGCAAGAAACCAGTCTACTGAAGTTGAGCGCAACAAACCCAAATCAAATGTATTATTGATAGTGGTTGCAATTATTGTAGTCCTGGTAATAATCGCAGCCTTCTCCGGCTGGCTTGATTTCTAAAAAAGAGATTGCGCGGATTATAGCGGATTGCGCTGAAAAAGATTGCACGAATTTTGACGAATTCCGTGGATACCTACGGTGTTTGAGGTTTGGTGTTTATTGTTTGTTGTTGAGATTTTCTGGCGAGGCTAATTCAGGGATTTTCGACAATATTCTTTTTTTTAACTACGGAGTTCGAGGAGTTTCAAAAGGAGTTTCACGGAGTAGACAGGAACAGCTTTCCTGTAACCTAACACGTCCCGACTATCCTCTCTCCACTTTCCACTTTCCACTTTCCACTTTTTTCAACCTACAACCTACAACCTACAACTTACAACTTACAACATTTTCAACCGACAACCGACAACCGACAACCGACAACCGACAACTGAGAACCCATTTTCCTTGCCCGCGTAATTTTATTCCAATATTTTAGACAAAAATAAAAATGAGCTTATGAGCAAAACATATTACGATCCTGCCGACCTCAGGAAGTTTGGGGATATTACAGAGTGGAATGAGGAACTGGGCAGCAAGTTCTTTGATTATTACGGGAAGGTTTTTGAAGAAGGAGCGCTGAGTGCCAGGGAGAAATCCCTCATCGCTTTAGCGGTTTCCCACGTGGTCCAATGCCCGTACTGCATAGACGCCTACACCAAAGACGGCCTGGAACGTGGAATTGAAAAGGAAGAAATGATGGAAGCCGTACACGTGGGAGCAGCAATAAAAAGCGGCGCGACGCTGGTGCATGGGGTGCAGATGATGAATAAGTATAAGAAGCTGAGTATGTAGGGGGAGTTGGCGGTTGTCGGTTGTGAGTTGTGAGTTGTGAGTTGTCAGTTGTCAGTTGCCAGTTGAAAATGTTGTAGGTTGTAGGTTGTAGGTTGTAGTGTAGGTTAAAAAAGACCGCTGCGCTCCAAGAATATAGAGTATAGGACGCTTCGCTGTTAGACCTTCAACAAAGTGGACACAGGACATTGAAAAGTTAAGGCGCGCTAGCAGAAGACAGATATTTTTGTCTTGCTTCTTGTCTCTTGACTCTTGGTTCTCCAGAGAACTCCGTGCAACTCCGTGCCCAACTCCATTAACTCCGTGGTTAAATAAAAATTAATCTCGAAGAACAGAAAAATAGAATCGAACCGAACAACAAACCCCAAACAACAAACGTGAGCGCAGCGAACAAACTCCGCAGGCTCTAACGACTAAAGACTAACGACTAATGACTATTTCCAAATCCCTGGCAGCAAGAAAGAACGACCTTTCAAAGCCCGCCAATCAGTTAAAATATTTGAGCAACGGGATCTTTGGGGACGGGGAACTGCCGCTGTTTAAAGATAAGATCGCGCAATCTGGTAATTATCCGTTGAAACCAAAGGCGCTGGAGATCCTGCAGCTTAATCTGGGATATATGTGCAATCAGGTGTGCTCGCATTGCCACGTGGATGCGGGGCCGGACAGGAAGGAGATAATGACAAAAGAGACCATGCTGCAGTGCCTGGAGGTGATCAAAACCACCGGCGCCCATACCCTGGACCTTACCGGCGGGGCACCGGAGATGAATCCGAATTTTAGGTGGTTTGTGGAGGAAGCTTCCAAAGCGGGGATCAAAGACTTCATCGTCCGTTCAAATCTTACGATCATCCTTGCCAATAAAAAATACCACGATCTGCCGGAATTCTTTAAAAAACACAGAGTCCACGTCGTCTCCTCCCTCCCATTCTACAAAAAAGAAAAAACCGATAAACAACGCGGGAACGGAGTTTTCGATAAATCCATAAAGGCGCTGCAAATGCTAAATGCCGTGGGATATGCCCAGGAAGGGACAGATCTCAAGCTCGATCTGGTGTACAATCCCGCAGGAGCTTTTTTACCTACAGATCAGGCTTCCATGGAACGGGATTTCAAAAAAGCGCTGAAGAAGGATTTTGATATAGATTTCAACAGCCTCTTTGCGATCACCAATCTGCCGATTAGCCGTTTCCTGGAGTACCTTATAGCATCTGAAAATTACGAGGATTATATGTACGCCCTGGTGGAGGCCTACAATCCCGTCGCGGTGGAGAATGTGATGTGCACCAACACCATTTCCATAAGCTGGGACGGCTGGCTTTATGACTGCGATTTCAACCAGATGCTGGATATGAAGGTGGACAGCAAGGTCCAACACATAAGCGACTACAACGAAACCCTTCTAAATGACCGGGAGATCCTGATTTCACAGCATTGCTACGGCTGTACCGCGGGAGCAGGGAGCAGCTGCCAGGGAACTGTGACAAAATAAAATTACCTTTGGCTTCTGACTAAAAAACTTCTGGAATTGGCATCTCAGCTTTTAATTATTTTCATCAGGAATCTGCAACCCGGCAGGGTCAAGACGCGGCTGGCTGCCGATGTGGGCCACGAGGCGGCGATGGATATCTACAAATTTCTGCTTCAACATACCCACGGCATCACCAAAGACCTGCCTTACGATAAAGTAGTTTATTATTCCGAAAACCTTCAGCAGAACGATATTTGGGAAGAAGAGGCTTTTCAGAAAAAAGTGCAGCGGGGTAAAGACCTGGGGGACCGAATGCAGCAGGCTTTTCAGGAGGCTTTCAGCAGTGGCTATGAACAGGTGGTTATAGTTGGAAGTGATATTTACGAGCTTTCTTCCGAAGAAATAAAACAAGCCTTCAGCAGCCTTAAAGAAAATGATTATGTCCTGGGACCTGCCAAAGACGGCGGATACTATCTTCTGGGAATGACAAAACCCACGCTAAAAGTTTTTAAGAATAAATTCTGGAGTACATCTTCTGTATTGGAAGACACTTTAACCGACCTTAAAAATGAGCAGGTTTTTTTGCTGAAGGAATTAAACGATGTTGATACCTTTGAGGATATTAAGGAGCATAGGGATTTTCAGAAATTTTTTCAACATTTAAAGAAATGATCAAACAACTACACGAAACTACAGATTACCTCATAGATAAAGGGTTTGATAAACCTGAAATAGGCATTATCCTGGGCACCGGCCTGGGGCAGCTGATAGACGAAATTGAGATCCTCAAAGAGGTGAGTTACAATCATATTCCCAATTTTCCCACAGCCACCGTGGAATTCCACCGAGGGAAACTCATTTACGGACTTCTGGCAGGTAAAAAAGTGGTGGTGATGCAGGGAAGGTTCCATCTTTACGAAGGTTATACCCAATTTGACGTGACCTATCCCGTGAGAGTGATGCACCTGCTGGGAGTTAAAAAACTCCTGGTTTCCAATGCGTCCGGCTCGTTAAATCCCGATTATAAAAAAGGAGAGCTTATGTTGCTGGATGATCACCTGAATCTTCAGCCTGGTTCTCCTCTCGCTTTCAAAGGTGTGGACAAAATGGGTACCCGTTTCGTCGACCTTAGCGCACCTTATAATGCTGAAATGAACAGCATCCTCGAGGAGATCGCCAGAGAAAATAAAATAAAACTGCACAAAGGTGTCTACGCCGCGGTCCTTGGCCCCCAGCTGGAAACCCGCGCAGAGTACCGATACCTGAGGATCATAGGAGCCGATGCCGTGGGAATGAGCACCGTCCCCGAAGTGATCGTCGCCAATCACCTTAATTTACCGGTTTCGGCCATCTCGGTAATAACAGATGAAGGCAACCCCGACAATCTGCAGCCCGTAGACATCCAGGAAATTATCGCCATGGCCCAGCAAGCCGAGCCGCAGATGATCACGTTGTTTAAGGGGTTGATTAAACGAATTTAAAGGTTTTTGTCATTCTGAGCGTAGTGAAGAATCTCAACTCCCGGTGCAGCAGGAAGAGACCGTTGCTTACATACAACGGCCTCTGGCGCTCATCTCACAATACGCAAATCCGCTTCTCTTACCGCAGATGTTCATTGGAAAGCGATGGCGATAATACACCGCAAGAGATCCTTAGTCGCGCGAAAAAGCGCTCCGCAGGATGACAAAAAAGGGAGGTTTGTCATTCCGAACGCGTAAAGGAAGAAAAAAGCCGAAAATTATTATCTTTCAATATGCGCATTCAAGGTCATCACACATATTATGTCTACATCCTCACCAACCAGCATAAAACTGTGCTGTATACAGGAGTGACAAACGATCTAAGAATTCGTTTGCAACAGCATAAAGAAGGTGCTGAAAAAAGAGAACAGTCTTTTACCGCGCGATATAATTGTTTTTTTCTGGTGCATTATGAGAAGTACACCTGGATCCAGGAAGCAATAGCACGGGAGAAGGAAATAAAGTCTTGGACGAGGAAAAAGAAAGAGGAACTAATTTCAAGAAATAATCCGAAATGGGAATTTTTGAATCATCATTTTTTCATTAACCTTTAATATCGGGATTAAATTTCCCGCTTGTCATTCGAACGAAGTGAGGAATCCCTACAGCCGGTGCAGCGGGAAGAGACCGTTGCTCACATAAAACGGCATATGGCGCTTAACCAGAAAAGCGCAATTCGCTTCTCCTTCCGCAGATGCATCTGGGAAATCGACAAAACTCATTCACCGCCCGAGATCCTTAGTCGCGCGAAAAAGCGCTCCGCAGGATGACAAAAAATGGGTGGTTTGTCATTCCGAACGAAGTGAGGAATCCCTACAGCCGGTGCAGCGGGAAGAGACCGTTGCTCTCATACAACAGCTTATGCCGCTCATCTCACAATACGCAAATTCGCTTCTCCTACCGCAGATGCTTTCAGGAATGCCACAAAACTCCTTCACCGCAAGAGATCCTTAGTCGCGCGAAAAAGCGCTCCGCAGGATGACAAAAAATGGGTGGTTTGTCGCGCGAAAAAGCGCTCCGTAGGGTGACAAAGAGAGGGAAAGAAGAAAAATCTCACCCCCCATTCAACCCCCAGTCATACTCAAAAAACCCCACTTCACGCCCAGCAGGAACCGGCGTTTTCCTAAACTGGTTAACATATTCAATCAATGATCCCCCACCCCGGGTGAAATCATCCTTATACCATTTCATGATTTCAGAAAATAGCACCCTGTCTCCCTGCACCCTCACAAAACTGGGATCATTCAGGGCTTTTTCGGTTTGGGATTGCAGCTGTTGTTCCAGGGTTTCCGGCAGGTAGGCGCGGGAGAGCAGCGGCGGACAGCCTTTTGCGGCGCATACCAGCACAAAGTGGAACCGCGCTTCCTCCGGGAAATTTCCGAACAGGACCTCGTGTTCAACCTCATCCAGGGTGAGGCTTTTACCGCCAAGGCTGTGAACTCTTTTGTCGAAGAACCCCTCAATTTCCATAGGGGAAGCCACGGGATATTCCTGCACGATCCCGTTGATCGTGGCGAGGTTATAGGCATTGATCCAGAAGGCTTTGAATTCGGCTTCATTCTCCAAAGGGATACGGGTTTTTTTCGCCACTGCCAACAATTCATTCAATGCCTTGGGATTCTGCTGAATTTCTGCGTACTTTACCTGTCCGTTATGTGTGTATTGCTGAAAGAAATCATCAGCCAGATCAAAGAAGCGGGAATGCTCCTGGGCTGAAATTTCAGCAGTAAAAATTAAGAAGCACAGGAGCAGAATAAACTTTTTCATATATACATTTGTTAAGAATCAACGTCATACCTATTCCTTCAATGTCAATTTTTTCGGTCTTCTAAATTACTCATTTCTATGGATCATATTGTTATAATAGGCAACGGAATTGCAGGGATCACCGCAGCGAGGCACGTGAGGAAATTTTCTAACCACAGGATCACCGTGATCTCCGGCGAAAGTGATCATTTCTTCTCCCGCACCGCCCTTATGTATGTTTTTATGGGCCATATGAGATACGAACATCTCAAACCATATGAGGACTGGTTCTGGAAAAAGAACAGGATCGAGCTGAAAAAAGCCTGGGTAGAAAAGGTGAATTTCGATGAGAAAACACTTCACTTCTCATCTGGGGAACCTATGAAATATGATAAACTGGTGCTTGCCACCGGTTCTTCCTATAAAACCTTTGGCTGGCAAGGAGAAGATCTAAAAGGGGTGCAGGGGCTCGTAAGCTTGCAGGATCTGGACCTGCTGGAACAGAATTCTGAAAACTGCCAAAGGGCGGTTATCATTGGCGGCGGACTCATAGGCGTGGAAATGGCAGAGATGCTGCACACCCGGAAAATTCCCGTTACTATGCTAATTCGTGAAAACGGATTCTGGGGAAATGTATTACCAGAGCAGGATGCGAAGATGATCTCCCGCCACGTGGAAAGCCACGGCATTGATCTTAGGCACAACACCAACCTGGAGAAGATCATTGGTGATGATAACGGAAGGGTAAAAGCTGTTCTTACTGCTGAAGGAGAAGAGATTCCCTGTGATTTAGTCGGCTTATGTGTTGGCGTAAAACCGAATATCAACTTCCTGAAGAACAGCAAACTGGAAACCGATGCAGGGATCCTGGTCGACGAGTACCTGCAAACGAATCTTCCGGATGTTTATGCGATAGGCGACTGCGCCCAGCACAGGGAAACACCGGCTGACAGGGCTCCCGTGGAAGCTGTTTGGTATACCGGCAGGATGATGGGGGAAGCCCTGGGGCAAACCCTCACCGGCACCAAGATGGCCTACAATCCGGGACACTGGTTCAATTCGGCCAAATTCTTTGACATTGAATATCAAACCTACGGCAGGGTGTGGGCACAGGAGAACGAAAACCACCGCCACTTCCACTGGCAGCACCGGGATGGCACCAAAGGGATCACTATAGCCTTTGATCCTAAAAACAACCGATTCCAGGGCATCAATACTTTCGGAATAAGAATGCGCCACGAGATTTTTGACCGCTGGCTTACAGAAGAGAGAAGTCTCCAGCATGTCCTGGCGAACTTAAGACTTGCCAATTTTGATCCGGAGTTTTATGACAGGTATGAAAAGGAGATATTTGGTAGTTTTAGGGAGAGTATGGTGGGGTGAGTATAATTTCGAAAAGCCTGGACCTCACAGGTTTTTTTCCAACCTGTGAGGTCTCTTTAGAAAGATGAAAAATATAATTCTTGGAGAAGTGGGAGAGAAAAATATAGCCTTCTTTCTTATAAATTATCTATAAATTAATTCCTAAGGATATTTCAAAACTCACAGTTCTAAAACCCAGACCTCACAGGTTTTTTCCAACCTGTGAGGTCTTTTTAGAAAGATAAATAATATAGCTTCAGAGAAGGGGAAAGAAAAACATGATCTTATTTCTTCCAAATAATCTTTATATTAACTCTTAAGAATATTTCAGACCTCACAGGTTCTTGAAACCTGTGAGGTCTACTAAAAAAGAATATTTCAATAATGAAATACGAACCTTTAGTTGCAGATGGATTTTACCACATTTTCAATCGCGGCAATAACCGGGAGGACATTTTCATTGAAAACAGAAATTATTCATACTTCCTTAGACTTTTAGATAGACACATTACCCCTGTTGCAGATATCTATTCCTACTGCTTATTAAAAAATCATTTTCATTTACTGGTTCGCACAAAAGAGGAAATTGAGGGGCAACTCATTTCCAGGGCTTTTTCAAACTTATTTAATGCTTATTCCAAGACTATAAATATAGCCTATGAAAGAAGAGGAAGCTTGTTTCAGGATAGATTTAAAAGAATAAGAATTCAGGATGAGGATTATCTTAGGACTCTTGTTCTTTATATTCACATGAATCCTGTAAATCATGGAATGATTTCAGACTTTTCTTTATATAAATATTCCTCATATTTACCTTTGGCTTCAGGGGAGAAAAGTTTCGTAAAAACCGAAGAAATTTATGAATTATTTGGTGGTCGGGAAGATTTTATAAGTTGCCATAATTTAAGGCAGGAAGAAATAAAAGAGATGGAAGGTTCAAAGTTCCTGGAGTAAGAATAGATTTCCATCTTGAGGACGCTCCAGACCTCACAGGTTTTTGAAACCTGTGAGGTCTAATTACGAGGATAGTTTGATTTTTTTTAAGGGAACCAGCGATCGATCAGTAATATCTACTTGCGAGGATAATTTTATTGTTTAAGACAGGTAAGAAACCGATCTTCGTAGAACGTGAAAACCTCGCTGTTGCTTAAAAGCTTTGAGGTGAATACGAAATATAGATTACAATGAACAAACCAGAAAATAACATGTCACTAACCGGGGATGCGCCCGCGGCGATCTCTACTACTCAAAAGATAGCAACCGCCATTGGGCTGGTAGGATTGTTTATTATGGTGTTGTCCATTGCCAATGTGGAATTTCCGAATAAAACCCTTTTCCTGATCCTTTCCCTGGGAATGATAACCGCAGGCACGGTGATCTTTGCCAATGACGCTTACCTGGGAAAACACGCGGGAATTAAGAATGATGGCGTCTGGTTCAAATCCAATACTTCCCGCGGATTCTGGGCCTGGATCGTAGGGATCTCCCTCACCCTGTTTTACGTAATTCTCTATTGGTATCCTGAGTACCTGGGTTTACGGGAAGACGGTGAAAATACCGGGATAATAGCACTTTTTGACCCTTTGAGCCGACTCATTAGCGGCCACGGCGCGAGTCAGTGGTTTGTTTACGGGACGCTCTATACATTAGCAATTCTCATCTTTGGATACAAATTCATCCTGAAATACCGTCACAATAAATATGAGATCTACAGGACCTATTCGGTCATGTTCTTCCAGCTGGGATTCGCGTTTTTGATCCCGGAGATATTGATGAGATTTAATCAGCCTTACTTTAATCCGGCCAACATCTGGCCTCTGAACTATGATTTCTTTGCAGGCTATAAGATGAGCGAATTTTTTACCGCCGGAAATATCGGGATGATGATGTTCATTTTTGGGATAATTTCAATTTTTGTGATTACTCCTATCCTCACTTATAAATACGGAAAGCGCTGGTATTGCTCCTGGGTTTGTGGCTGCGGCGGACTTGCAGAAACGGCCGGCGATCCTTACCGGCACCTTAGCGATAAAAGCAAATTTGCCTGGAATGTAGAGCGTTGGGTAATTCACAGCGTCCTGGTATTTGTGGTGGTAATGACCATTGCGGTTATTTATTCATATCTTATGGAAAACCCCGGAGGAGGATGGTTTACAAAGGACATTTTCCTTTGGAGCTCTGCAGGTTTTTTAACCCTCATCTTTGCTCTAATTATGATCTTTAAAAGAGAACAGCTGGCCAAAGATGCCAAAATGGGAGCCATAGGCTACTTCGCTATCATCATGTCCATTATCGCCATAAACTACTTCAGCGGAAATTACCGGATTTTCTTTTTCGATGGCCACCAACTTAGAGCCTGGTACGGATTCCTGATAGGAGCAGCATTTTCAGGAGTTATAGGGGTTGGTTTTTATCCCATTTTCGGAAACCGGGTTTGGTGCAGGTTTGGTTGCCCTATGGCTGCCGTCCTGGGAATGCAGCAACGACTTTTCTCAAAATTTCGCATAACTACCAATGGCGGACAGTGTATCTCCTGCGGAAATTGCTCCACCTACTGCGAGATGGGGATCGACGTAAGGGCATATGCTCAAAAAGGAGAAAATATAGTCCGTTCCAGCTGCGTTGGCTGCGGAATTTGCGCGGCGGTATGTCCGCGTGGAGTTCTTAAACTCGAAAATGGCAGCCGTGAAGACAGGATAAATTCTGAAGAAGTGCTACTGGGAAATGATGTGGATCTTATGACTTTGGTGCACCAGAAAAGTGAGCGGACGAAGGATTAAATGCTTCGATCCTTATATTTAGACACTGGAAAGAAGCCGGATTTCTTTTTTCAGCTCTGGTAAATATCTCTTTAAAATAACCCACACAATTGTATTATCGATGCTATCATACCCGTGGACCAGTCTGTTTCTAAAACCTATAATCTGCTTATCGCTTTGAATTGAAAAATCGGGTTGAATTTGCTTCAATTTATTTAAAGCTTCTCCAATAATTACTAATTGTCTTTCTACAGCGCTTTGAGTTTTTAAATCTGTATTATAAATTTCGAAATTTGGTGTGTCAGCTATGAAATTTTCAATCAGGTCGATAGCCAATAATATATCAGATAGATACTTCCTGCCTTTCTCCGTCATAGATTAAAATCTTAGTCGCTTCAATATTTTTTCTTAGCACCGAATTCTTGAGAGAAGAATCAGTCAATAAATCAACTTTTTTTTGAAAGAAATCTTCAAATTCATTCCATATAGCCAACAACTTTTCTCCTTTTTCCAGGGGATCGCTTTCCTCGATTTCAATTAACAAATCTATATCACTGGAATCTTCATCAAATTGATCTGTAACAGCAGAGCCAAAAGCATATAATTTTTTCACATTATATAACCTACAGAGAGCTATAAACTCTTCTATATTCGCCTTTATGTTCTCCTCCATATTCATATAACTAAGATAATCAATTTATTAATGGTCTTAAGGAACATTTTCTTAATCCATTATGGTGTAGAAACAAAATCAATAAATCCCCTTCCCAAACTCATACCCTAATTTCTCCTTAAGTACCACAGAAGAAATGATCTTCCCCTTAGAAGGCGTGGTTTGATCAAATTCCGGAATTGCCAGGTTCTTTTCTCGGGACACGCGGCTGTAGTAGCTTTCTTTGGAAGGATGTTCCGGGTAGGCGGCATTGAGGATCTCACCCCAGATTTCATTCTCGATTAGAGCTATGAGAATTCCAATGCAATCTTCCTGATGTATTAGATTCACCGGTGCCTGCGGATCTTTAATCCCCTCCCTGCCCGCAAGAAAATTAACCGGGTGCCGGCCGGGGCCAATGAGTCCGCCGAATCTAATAATACTGGTCGTGAATTCTTCACTGTTCCTGAGGATATTCTCGGCAGCCATAAGCTGCTGCGAGTTATTGCCACTGGCGTTTGGAAGATCATTTTCTGTGTACTCCGGCAGGTCTTCTCTGTCTTCATAGACAGAAGTACTGCTCACAAAAATCACCTTTTCTACTCCGGACTTTTCTATATATGCTTTTAACCTTCCTATCCTGGCGGTGAAGTCGGCATCGGGGTCTTTACGCAGCCCGGGCGGGATGTCGATGATCAAAAGATCGGCATCTGATAAAAAAGCTGTTAGATCACCCTGCACCCCGTCTTCGTAGAGTTTTATTTGATAGGGAGTAATACCTTCAGCAGTAAGTGTATCCATCTTCTCACGGGTGGTGGTGCTTCCTTTTACAACATGCCCCTGCTCCACCAGCTTTTTAGCTAATGGCAATCCCAGCCAGCCACACCCCAGTATCGATATATTCATATGTTTATTAAAATTAGTCGTTAGTCGTTAGACGTTAGTCGTTAGTCGTTAGATGTTAGATGTTAGACGTTCGATGTTAGACGTTAGTTTTAAATTTGCTTTTTGTTTTAAACTTTTACCTCTTCTCAGTTTTTCCAGGTGCTGTAAAACAAAACTTTATCCAGATCGAAATGCCAATTATTTATTACCAAAATCTCCGGTAATCATTGTGCTTTCTTCTCTTCTCTCTATTCTCCTGTCTTTTGTCTTGGTTCTTGGTTCTTGGTTCTTGATCCCTGATGCTAGTCAACCTGCTCAAAGCGAATTTCCTTTTTCACGATCACCGCATCATTAAGAACAAACGGCCTCGGCATCATATATTTCTCCCTTGGTTTTACGCCCAGGTCCGAATTTTCAAGCAGATCATAGCTGGATTCGTACAGGGTGAATTCCGGAGTTTTCTCACTATCCAGACTGAACTCAATGCTAAGAGTGTCCCTGTTTGCAACGTGATAAGTCAGCAGCCTGTTGTGCCATCTCTTGCTATGAATATGGAATTGATTTGCACCCAGGTAAACCGAATCGGCTTCCAGACGGTTCACGCGAAATTGTTCAAAATTGAGCTCTCTTGGTGCATAAAGTTCCATCCTGTGCACTTTGCGGTTGGGCACTATTTTTAGGCTATAGCGGTGTGTGCCGGACAAACTGTCTTCCCCTTCTCTGCGCATGATAATCCCCGGCTCTGCCAGCTCCACTACCGGTGCTTTCGTTTTAAAGGTAAACCCGGAGCCGTATTTGCTGCTGAATTCTTCTGCTTCAGTTATGATCACCGGGTCCTCCCCAAAATAAACTTTGGTCCAGTCATCTACCAGCCTGTCATAGGAATTCCAGCTGGCCGTTTGCTCATCGGCATTGTACAGGTAAACGAGGCTGTTGGGCTTCTGCCGATCTTCAGTAAAAGAAGATTTAAAATGCGCAGTGATAAAAGCCGCATTAAATACCAGAAAACATAACAGAGCCATTGCTTTTTTCCGCTTAAAGAACAGGAATACAGGAAGAAAAAGACTGAATAAAAATGCCGTTATCAAAGCCGATACAAATACTATCTTAAGACCCAGTGCCACGGTAAAGGTCACTACAAAAGGCATCAATATTATTAGTGCCGGTAGGCCCAAAAGGAACATTAGAAACAGGTTAGGCCTCTTTTGTCTTATCATTACCCAAAGCTGCACCAACCCGAAATAAAACGGAATGATGAAATATGCCGCCCCCGGGAGATAAAGTGCCATAAGTGCGCATAGCAGCAGCCAGAAGAGAAGCGGAAAAACAAAATTATTTGCTGCCGTATTAGTTTTTCCAAAGCTGTTATAAGCGAGAAAACACAAGGTAAGAGCTATGAAAATGGCTGACGTGATATAATAATAACCGTTATAGGTAAACCCATGCTCCATTTCACGGTATTCGGGATATATAAAAAGTACAAATTGCCATAAAAGATATACCAGCAGGGCACCTCCTGCCACACTAATGAGGTAAGGCACTGCTCCTTTAAGAATTCCTGCCGGGCTAATTTTCTTTTTTGCAATTCCGTAGCCCACTACCAGCAGGAAAAGGACAGTGGCGAGCAGCAGCATTGGCATTATCCAGGAAAAGGGATAGGTAATCAATTCACCGGGAGGCACTGAAAAATAAATAAGATCCTCTTCGGCATCCAGAGCAGTAAGATCTGCATCCTTAAAATAATTGAGCAAAGGCATTAAGTAGCTTCCCTGGTGCGCCAGGGTTTCCTTATCAAGGTTTGCGGGAATATCATTGGCTGTATGATAATCATAATGATCATCTATAAAGGCGAAGTTGAATCCGTTGATATCACCTTGTTCCCGTAACACAGTAAGATCGGTATCATTTGGCAACATCTTGTAAACGCTGTAGGCCAGGGAATTTGTTGCAGGATATGCAGGTGCCGCACCTTTGAATTCCTTTATCAGGCCTGCATTCCCGCTGTTTGTTTCCAGCAGCATAAAGGAGTTCCCACCACTGCCCCTGGCTTCGAAATTCAGGGCCAGGCCAGCATTTGCCGCCCAGGGATGTTCTCTTACAAACAATTGGGCTCCCAGCAGACCTACCTCCTCCACATCTGTAAAAAGGAGGATAATATCATTGAAATGAGATTCTCCCGTAGCGAGGAATGCCCTTATCCCTTCGAGGATAGTAGCTACCCCACTTGCGGCATCACTGGCACCATAAGAGGAATGCCCGGCGCTGTCATAATGGGACATAAGGACAAGACTTTTCCCTGTACCATCTCCCGGGATACGGGCAAGGATGTTACGGGCATAGCTTAAGGCTCCATTTCTATTAAGACTGTAACCTGCTTGTGTTTGCACCTCCAACCCCATTTTCTGCAATTCATCCACAATATAATTTCTCACCCTGCTATGTGCCGGGCTGCCTACAAAATGTGGTGCTGTGGACATTTTTTCAACAAGTTCAAAGGCCCGGGAGGTGGAAAAAGCTGTTTCGGGAGCATCGGCATCTTCAGAATAAGAAGGCATGGAATAATTAAACAGGTACCAAACAGTGAGCAGGAGGAGTATAAATACCGCGAGGGGTGAAAATTTCTTCAGCATAAAGATTTAAAATAGGATGGTTTAAAGATAATTAAGTAATATTTAATAAAAGAAAAAATGGAGTTTTGAAGGGAAATCAAAAAAAATGTTTATATTATTAAGCTATAAATCAAAAACTTAGGGTTATGGGAATTAAAAGTTTTCAGGGAAGAAGGGCCGAACCCGAAAAAGTAGAAAGCGCGCCAATTTTGGTAGAAGATTACATGACACGGTCCCTTATCACCTTTAAAAAAGACCAGCTGGTCATAGAGGTCATGCAGGCGCTACTTGATAATAAGATCTCCGGGGCACCGGTGGTTAATGAGAACAATGAGCTGGTAGGGATAATATCGGACGGGGATTGTATGAAACAGATCTCAGAAAGCAGGTATTATAATATGCCTATTGGTGATATGCAAATTGAGAAGTATATGGATACAGATGTGCAAACCATAGACAGGAAAATGAACATTTTTGATTGTGCATCCCTCTTCTACAAGCATAACTGCCGCAGGTTTCCAATTGTAGAGAACGGGAAGCTCGTTGGGCAAATAAGCCGTAAAGATATTCTTTGTGCGGCAATGGACCTGCGCAGCCAGAACTGGCATTGCTAGGTGCGCCTAACTAAAGCATAATATTCACCTTCAAGGGCCAGATATCCCTGGTCATAAACAAAGTAATAAATGTTACCAGTTTTGGTAGTATAGATGCTTGTAAAATATTCGAAGCTAAAACCTTTGGCCAGCAATTTCGCTTTGCTGGCCTTTGTTTTATCTGTGGGATTTAATTCCTCCAGGATGCGATAATTTTTCCTTAAGCGGTTATTTATATTTCGTACAAGGTTCGTTTTGTCCTTGTTCATTTTATTGTTGTATGCATTGCGGCAATAATCGCTGCAGAATTTCTTATCTACGCGACCTACGATTTTTTCCCCACATTCCAAACAATCTTTTTGCATCTTTTAAAGATATATAAAATTTTAAAATTTTATCTTTTTCACATATCCTTAACAGTTAGATTTACGGTCAGCTTCAGCAGCCGCCTGCCTTTCACTTCAATTATAATGGGGAATTATCAAAAGCGGCCGGTAACCTTTAGGATTCTTTTAAACCATATTTAATACAATTTCACACTACCCTCCTTTACCTTTGAGACACGCGGCTCATTAAAAGCCTGCAGAATAAAAAATGGCCTGCACCCCCTGGCCACTACCCTCAAAATTTTTATTGTGAACTCCGGAAGGATTTGAAAAAATTCGTTCCGGTAAAATCCTGCTTTAAGCTAAAGGAAGCCCCCGCAACTTAATTATTAAAAATAAATAATGATAGCAAAAGGCTTACCTCATACAGCATTGATCACCGGCGGAAGCAGCGGGATAGGACGTGCTATCGCTGAAATTTTTTCTGCGGAAGGTTTTAAAGTTGCCATTGCCGATAAAAGGGATTTCCCGGGCAACCTGAAGGACCTGAAGTTTAGAAAGTGTGATGTGGGGAATGCTGAAGATATTGAAAAACTCTACTCCTGGTGCACGACAGAGATAGGCCATCCAGAGATCCTGGTGATCAACGCCGGGCGGGGTATACAGGAAAAACTAACCGAAGGGGATCCTGAAAAATGGCAGGAGATCATCAACACCAATCTCATGGGAGCCCTAAGATGCATAAGGGCATTTGTGCCCAACATGATGAAGGAACAGCGGGGAAATGTGGTGATCATTTCTTCAGTTTCAGCAGGACGACCTCATCCTTACGGTGGGGTCTACTCGGCCACAAAAACCGCCCTGGAAATAGTGGCAGAAACTCTCCGACTGGAGACCCTTCCGCATATAAATGTCACCGTGGTAAGCCCCGGGATCACAGATACCGCATTTTTTGAAAATCAGGTGTCCGGTCAAACTTCTGTTGAGCAGCTCAACATGGGAGCAATTTCCCCGGAAGAAATCGCGCAGGATGTACTGTATGCCATTAAAAAGAAAAAAGGAACAAGTATAAATAAAATTATAACCCGACCCCTCGAACAAAGTTTCTAACCTAACCAAAAAAGAACTTAGATGAGTAAATTGATCTTAATAACGGGAGGAGCAGGATTCATAGGATCACATCTGGCAGATGAATTACTAAACACGGGCTACCGCGTGAGGGTCCTGGATAACCTGAGTGAGCAGGTGCATGGAGAAGCTGCAAAGCGCCCTTCTTACCTACACGAAGAGGTGGAGTTGCAGGTAGGGGATGTACGAAATCCCGAAGATGTAAAAAAAGCCCTTAAGGACGTACAGGTCGTTTTTCACCTTGCAGCTATGGTGGGAGTAGGACAAAGCATGTACCAGATAAAGGATTATACAGATGTGAACAACCTGGGAACAGCAGTGCTCCTGGAGGCCCTAATTGAGAACCCGGTGGAGAAACTTGTCGTCGCTTCAAGTATGAGTATATATGGCGAAGGCCTGTATCAGGATGCGCAGGGAAAAACTTATATGGAGTGTGAGAGAAAACTGGAAGATCTTAAGGAAGACCGTTGGGAAATGTACCGTGAAGACCAAAAACTCGAACCAATACCCACGCCCGAAGATAAAAACCCGAATTTATCATCTGTCTACGCTCTTTCAAAATATGACCAGGAACGGCTGTGCTTAATGACCGGAAAGGCCTATAATATCAATACCACCGCCCTGAGGTTCTTTAACGTATATGGCACCCGGCAGGCTCTTTCTAACCCATATACCGGCGTTCTTGCCATTTTCGCCTCCCGCTTGCTCAACGATAACCCTCCCCTCATTTTTGAGGATGGAAAACAAAAAAGAGATTTTATTCACGTAAAGGATGTAGCCCGCGCCTGTAGGTTGGCAATGGAAACCAATGAAGCCGCCAGGGAGGTATTTAATATTGGAAGCGGAAATCAATATACCATAACCCACATAGCCAATAAACTGGCAGCGGTGATGAACAAGGATATCGAGCCGGAAATTACAGGAAAATACCGGGTTGGTGATATACGCCACTGTTTTGCCGATACAACTAAAACCAGGGAACTCCTGAATTTTGAACCAAAAGTGAATTTTGAAGAAGGATTGCTGGAACTGGCAACCTGGCTTAAGGACCAGATAGCTACAGATAATGTTGACAAGGCCAGCACCGAATTGTCTACAAGAGGTCTAACTGTATAAATGAAGTGATATGAGCGAGAGCAGAAAGGAAAATACAACGACTACAGTAGGGATCCTGGAATGGTTTCGTCCCGGGGAATATGAAGAAGTAAGAAATGCCATTCAGGATCTAAAGGCCCTTGGCATATCTCATTTAAGAACCGGGATCTCCTGGGCCGACTGGTATGTGGAAGGAACCCCGGAATGGTATGACTGGCTCTTCCCGGAGTTAAGTGAACATGTAGAGGTCCTGCCCTGCTTCTTGTATACTCCGCCTTCCATTGGAGAAATGGAAAAAACCTCCTCCCCTCCAAAAAACTTAAAAGCCTATGCCGATTTTATTGACCTTATGATCACACGTTACGGGGAGCATTTTGAGTGGGTAGAGCTGTGGAATGAACCAAATAACAAAGTAGAATACGATTTTACCCTGGATTATTCCTGGACCAAATTTTCCAGGATGATCACTATGGCGGCGTATTGGGCTAAAAAACAGGGAAAGAAAACCCTCCTGGGGGAATGAGCCCCATAGACCCAAATTGGTTGCAAATGATGATAGAGCATGGAGCCCTGGAACATATAGATGCCGTGGGGATACATGGATTTCCCCATGTATTCGATCAGCAATGGAAGGGATGGGAGGTTAATATAAAGGCGGTACAGGATGTTCTGGAGAAATATAGCATGAAAAAAGAGATCTGGATCTCTGAAGTAGGTTTCTCTACCTGGCAGAATGATGAAGTAAAACAATTTGAGGAATTTACAAAGGTAATAGGAACCCGCGCAAATAGGATTTACTGGTACAGCCTGAAAGACCTGGATCCAAAAAATGCCACTGTGGGTGGATTCCATCTGGATGAAAGGGAATACCATTTCGGACTTAAAAGAGCAGATAACTCCCCGAAACTTCTTTATAGATTATTAGAGACCGGAGGAGTTGAAAATATCCAGGAACATAAATATATTTCTAAACACTATGAGGTTAAAGAGCAGGAGAAATATAGCCTTATTACCGGCGGAGCCGGTTTTATTGGGACCAATCTGGCTGAACGCCTGTTGGGAGAAGGAAAAAGGGTAATGGTTTACGACAGTCTCTTTCGTGATGGAGTGGAGCAGAATTTAAAATGGCTGCAACAGGAGTTTGGAGATAAATTGATCATCCAGATTGCCGACATCAATGAAAAGAGATTACTTGAAGAAAGCGTAAAATACGCTTCACAAATTTTTCACTTCTCCTCACAGGTTGCCGTCACCACCTCCCTCACCAATCCTACTCTGGACTTCAAGGTAAACCTGGAAGGAACTTTCAATCTTCTGGAAGCCATTAGGAAAACAGATCATCAACCCCCGCTAATTTTCACCTCTACCAATAAGGTTTACGGCAATCTCAACGATGTGGAGATGATCCCAAATGAAACCAGGTACCACCCTACCGATAAAGACATTGAACAGAATGGAATAGCAGAGGACAGACCTTTGGATTTCCATAGCCCATATGGCTGCTCCAAAGGTGCGGCAGACCAGTATATCCTGGATTACTCCCGTTCCTACGGGCTTAAGACCACCGTCTTTCGCATGAGCTGCATATATGGCCCCCACCAATTTGGAACAGAAGACCAGGGTTGGGTGGCACATTTCCTAATAAGCGCTTTGGAGGACAAACCTCTTGTGATCTATGGAAATGGGAAACAGGTAAGGGATATCCTGTTTGTAGAAGACCTTGTTGATGCTTTTATAGCTGCAGGTGAAAATATAGAAAAACTCTCAGGGGAAGTTTTCAATATAGGAGGCGGTCCTGGGAATACAGTAAGCCTCCTGGAGATCCTTGACATCATAAAAGAACAAACAGGAAAAGAAATGGATATCTCCTTTGAGGAATGGCGTACCGGGGACCAGCTTTACTACGTCTCAAATACCTCTAAGTTTCAACAGGCAACCGGATGGAAACCCAAACATACTGTGGAGAAGGGTATCCAGCTTTTACAGGAATGGCTGGAGGAGGCACGGGGGTTAGAAAATAAAAAGAATAATCAAACAACCTCAAACGCATTTGCTCTATGATATTAAGCCCCACCTTACAAAAAATGCCACCTGTACAAAATAAAGATGATTATCGTGCGGCGGTGATAACAGCACCCGGAGAAGTGAAAATTAAAGAATCACACTTACCGGAACCAAAGGAGGATGAAGTACGCATTAAAATTGAAGGCTGCGGGATTTGCGCCTCTAACATCCCGGTGTGGGAAGGCAGGGACTGGTTTGAGTATCCAATCCCGGCAGGCAACCCCGGTCATGAAGCCTGGGGGATTGTAGATAAGGTGGGAAGCAATGCGAAGAATTTTACACCGGGGGAAAGGGTCACAGGCCTCTCCTATAATGCTTATGCTACTCATGACATTGCAAAAGCAAGCGACCTGGTGGTTCTGCCCGATTTTCTGGACAACAAACCCTTTCCCGGCGAACCATTGGGCTGTGCGATGAATATCTTTTCAAGAAGCGATATTCAAAAAGGACAAACCATTGCCGTAGTGGGAAGTGGATTCCTTGGATTATTATTGATCCAGCTGGCAAAAAGCGCAGGTGCCAGGGTGATCGCGATCTCCAGAAGGGATTTTTCCCTGGAAATGGCAAAAAAAGCCGGGGCAGATGAATGTATAACAATGGATGATCATTACCAGATCATAGAAAAAGTGAAGCAAATCACAGAGGGTAAATTTTGTGAGAGGGTTATAGAAGCCACCGGGAAGGAATGGCCACTTAATCTCTCTATAGAACTCACTGCTGAAAAGGGGAAACTCATAGTCGCCGGGTTTCACCAGGACGGGATGCGCAGCGTAAATGTGCAAATGCTAAACTGGCGGGGAATAGATATGATCAATGCACATGAGCGGGAGCCCGAAAAATATGTTGAAGGGATCAAGGCCGCTATAGATGCCATACAGAAGCAGGAAATGGATCCTTTCCCCTTCTTTACCCACGGCTATTCCCTGGAAGAAATGGACGCAGCCTATAAAGACCTTACAGAACGGCAGGATGGTTTTATCAAAGGGGTAATTATTAATAAACAGTAGCGGAGGGGGAAAAGAATCAAGAGACAAGAAACAAGAGACAAGACAGGAGACAGGAGACAGGAGACAGGAATTTATATGAAAAACTCTATCAGAAATTCATTGTTCAACAAAAGATAATTTAGAATCCAGGCTTGGGCAAAGCCAAAAACTTAAATAAAATAAGAATGATCGCAACCAAACCGGAGAATAAGAAAAGTAAGGAGCTTGCCCTGGGGTTTGTGGGGGTAGGATGGATAGGCAGGAACAGGATGGAAGCCATCCTACGCGATACCGGGAGCAAGGCATTTGCAATTGTAGACCCTGAATTAGAAAACGCAGCAGAAGCAAAAAAGCTAGCACCTAAAAGTTGCCATCTCGACTCCCTGCAAACAATGCTGGAGGAGGAACAACTGGACGGGGTGGTAATCGCAACCCCCAGTGCTATGCATGCAGAGCAGAGTATTGAAGCTCTTAGAGCAGGCAAGGCCGTTTTTTGCCAGAAACCCCTTGGCCGTACTGCTAATGAAGTGCGGGAGGTGGTTGAAGCCTCCTGGCAGGCTAATCAACTCCTGGGGGTCGACCTTTCCTACAGGTATACCAAAGCTTTTAAAGCTGTCTATGATCTCATCAAGGCAGGGGAGATTGGGGAGGTATATGCAGTGGACTTGATATTCCATAACGCTTATGGTCCTGATAAAGATTGGTTCTACGACATCAAGAAGTCCGGTGGAGGGTGTGTTATGGACCTGGGGATCCACCTGGTGGACCTGGCGCTGTGGACGCTTGATTTCCCGGAAATAAAAGATGTGAGAAGCAGGCTTTACCACCAGGGAAAAAAACTTACCTCCTTTGAAGAGCAGGTAGAGGATTTTGCCAGCGTAAACATGGTTTCTGCCCGGGACACCAACATACATCTGGAATGTTCCTGGCACATTTCTGCCGGAAGGGATGCCGTAATAGAAGCCAAATTCTATGGCACCAAAGGGGGAGCGGCGTTTAAAAACATCAATGGCTCCTTCTACGATTTTACAGCTGAAAAATATAACGGCACCCAAACTGAAACGCTTGTGGCACCACCGGATGACTGGAGTGGTCGCGCCGGGGTGGTTTGGGCAAAAGAATTATTGGAAGGAAAAAAACACGATCCTGAAGCAGGAGAAGAATTTATAAGAACCGCAGAAATAATAGACAGAATTTATGGAAGATAGACTTACAATTTTGATGACTACAGATACCGTGGGAGGCGTATGGACCTATTCCATAGAATTATGCAGGGCCCTTGAAAAAGAAGGGGTTTTTATACACCTGGCGGCTATGGGAAACTGGCCTTCAAAAGAACAGGAAGAAGAAGCGGCTGCACTGGAAAACGTTTTACTGTACAAGAGTGACTACAAACTGGAATGGATGCAGGATCCCTGGGAGGATGTGGAGCAGGCAGAAAAGTGGCTCAATTCCATTTACCACACAGTACAGCCTGATATTTTGCATTTTAATAATTATGCGCACAGAAAGGAAGACTGGTCCTGCCCTACCATTACCGTCTTCCATTCCTGCGTGCAAACCTGGTGGCAGGCGGTGAAAGGAACTTCTGCCCCCGCTATCTGGAACAAGTATACCAATCTGGTTTCAGAATCGCTGAATACTTCAGATATGGTGGTGGCACCTACAAAAGCAATTATGAAAAAGGCTATAGCCACTCATTCTATTTCTACAGACACGAGGGTGATCTACAACGGCAAGGACCTGCAACCTTCAGCAGATAATGAAAAAGAAGATTTTATACTTTGTATGGGCAGGATCTGGGATGAGGCCAAAAATTTGCAATCACTTTCCGGGATGGCGAAGGACCTGCCCTGGCCGGTTTATGTGGTAGGAAACAATATAAATCCAGATACCGGGGAAGCCGTTCTTATTGAAAATGTAAAATTCCTGGGGGAACTCCCACAGGAAGAAGCTCACCAGTGGCAGCAGCGGGCGAAGATCTTTGTTAGCCCCACCATATATGAACCTTTTGGTCTTGCTATCCTGGAAGCAGCAGCATCGGGTTGTGCACTGGTGCTTAATGAACTGGATACTTTAACTGAACTATGGCAGGATACGGCTGTTTTCTTTGATCCTGAAAATAATACAGAAGCGAAAAAACTGATCCTTCAGCTTAATGGAAATGAAAGCTTCAGAAGTGATATCGCAAAAAAAGCAATGAAAAGGGCTGCAGATTTTTCAGCAACAAAAATGGCGGCAGCCTATACTGAAACATACAGAGAACTCCTGGCAAAGAGAGAATTTGATCACGACCTCAGGGAAGAGGGTAAAACTACCACCCAATAAAACACAGCTATGAAAATCATAATGTTCTATCATTCATTGTATTCTGACTGGAACCACGGCAACGCCCATTTTTTAAGAGGTATCGTCAGGGAGCTACAGCAAAGAGGGAATGATGTGGAGGTCTATGAACCAGAGGGTGGATGGAGCCTGAATAACCTCATCAAGGACCACGGGGCAGAGAAGATGGATGAGTTCCGTAAATATTATCCGGGTTTGAGTCCGCAATTCTATAATCCTTCAAAGCAGTTGAATTACGAGGGGATACTGAGAGATGCAGACCTTGTCATTGTACACGAATGGAATGACCCTCAAATGGTGGCGAATATTGGAAAGCAAAAGGAAAAATATGGTTTTAAGCTGCTCTTTCACGATACTCACCACAGGGCGGCATCTGCCCCCGAAGAAATGGGGAAATACGATTTTAGCAATTACGATGCGGCCTTGGTATTTGGAGAGGTTATTAAAAATATCTACCTGGAAAATAAATGGATCAGCAATGTCTTTACCTGGCACGAGGCTGCAGATGCAGAGCTTTTTAAACCGGTACGCGATCTGGAAAAAGAGGGGGACCTGGTGTGGATAGGAAACTGGGGTGATAATGAACGTACAGAAGAACTGATGGAATTCCTCATAGAGCCTGTAAAGGAATTAAAGCTGAAGGCAAAAGTTTACGGGGTAAGATATCCTGAAAAAGCTAAAAAAGCCCTTGCAGACGCGGGGATAGAATACGGCGGGTGGCTGCCGAACTATAAAGTCCCGGAAGTTTTTTCCAGGTATAAACTTACGGTCCACGTTCCCAGAAGGCCTTATGTGGAAATGCTGCCGGGAATTCCCACAATTCGGCCATTTGAAGCTCTTTCCTGCGGCATCCCGCTCATTTGTTCCCCATGGCAGGATGCAGAAAATTTGTTTACCCCGGGAGAAGATTACCTCCTGGCAAATGATGGCAATGAAATGGGTTACAGAATAGCAGAGGTGCTCAAGAGCGCACAACTGGCCCAAAGCCTGTCACAAAACGGCAGAAAAACCATCCTGGCCAGGCACACCTGCGCCCACCGTGTGGATGAACTGGAGGAAATAATCACCCAGATAAATAAACAGTACCCTTACACCCAAAAATCTGGAACAAATGGATAATACGAAACTTAAAATAGCATTCTTTGGCTCCAGCATAGTCTCTGCCTACTGGAACGGTGCGGCGACCTATTATCGGGGCATTGTAAAAGCCCTGGGAAATATGGGCCATGAAGTCACTTTTTATGAACCTGATATTTATGAAAGACAAAAACACCGGGATATAGAAGATCCCGAATATTGCCGGGTAGTGGTATATCCCGATGATGAAGTAACCCTCCGGGCATTGCTGCGCGAGGCATCTGAAGCAGACGTGATCATCAAGGCCAGTGGCGTGGGTGCTTTTGATGAACTTCTGGAATTTGAAGTCAGTCAATTAAAAAAAGAAACCAACCTCATCATCTTCTGGGATGTAGATGCCCCTGCCACCCTGGACAGGATAGAGAAAGACAGGAATGATCCCTTTAATGATCTAATTCCAAAGTATGATCTTGTGCTCACTTATGGAGGAGGACAGCCGGTAATAGATGCCTATGAAAAGAATGGTGCAAAAAAGTGTATTCCCATTTACAATGCGCTGGATACAGACACTCACTTCCCCGTGGAGCCTCAGGAAAAATTTATGGGAGACCTGGTTTTCCTGGGTAATCGTTTACCGGACAGGGAGCAAAGGGTAGAAGAATTCTTTATTAAACCTGCACAAAATTTACCAGATAAAAAGTTCCTCCTTGGCGGCAGTGGTTGGGATGATAAGCCCCTGCCGGAAAATATAAAGTACCTGGGCCATGTGTATACCAGGGACCACAATGCTTTTAACTGCACTCCAATGGCCGTACTTAATATAAGCCGGGACAGTATGGCCAAATATGGCTTTTCCCCTGCAACAAGGGTCTTTGAGGCTGCCGGGGCTGCGGCCTGTATCATTACAGATCACTGGAAGGGAATAGAAACTTTTTTTGAACCTAATGAGGAGATCCTGGTAGTAAAAAACGGTGAAGAGCTGGAAAAAATACTTGGAGAATTAACCCCGGAGAGGGCACGGGAAATAGGTGAGGCTGCCTATAAAAAAGTTCTTGCAGCCCACACCTATGAGCACCGGGCAGCACTACTGGAAGAGGTGATCTCCAGGAGATTATTTGGAGAAGAGAAAACAATAGATAACCATTAAAGACATTAAGAAAAATGAAATTTGTGATCATAGGTCTTTCTGTTACGTCCTCCTGGGGAAATGGACATGCCACCACCTACCGCGCCCTACTCCGGGAGCTGGCAAACCTGGGACATGAGATCCTGTTCCTGGAAAAAGATGTGCCATGGTATTCCGGCCACAGGGATATGCCGCAACCCACATTTTGTGAGCTTGGACTATACAAGACCAATGAAGAACTTAAATCAAAATACAGAGAAGCAGTGGCCGGTGCAGATGTCGTCATCGTTGGCTCCTATGTGCAGCAGGGAGTAGAAGTTGGAAACTGGGCCATAGATACGGCAACCGGAGCCACTGCTTTTTATGATATAGATACCCCGGTAACGCTGGCAAAACTTGAGCGGCAGGATTACGAATACCTGGATCCCGCCACTATTGGCAGGTACGACATGTACCTTTCTTTCTCCGGCGGGCCAATTCTGGAACACCTGGAACAGCATTATGGTTCCCCTATGGCAAAAGCCCTGTATTGCTCTGTAGACACTAAACTATATTTTCCAGAAGAGCAGCCCCTTAAATGGCAAATGGGGTACCTGGGAACTTACAGCGATGACAGGCAACCCACTGTAGAAAATTTGCTAAACAAGGCGGCAGCTCATTTCCCTGAAGAGGAATTTGTAGTAGCCGGTCCGCAATATCCAAAAGACATCTCCTGGTCCCAGAATGTGCAGCGCATTGAGCACCTGCCGCCGGCACAGCACCGGAAATTTTACAATTCCCAGAAATTCACTCTTAATGTTACCCGGGAGGATATGATCAAAGCAGGTTACTCTCCCAGCGTACGGTTATTTGAAGCAGCAGCCTGCGGGGTGCCTATAATTTCTGATCATTGGGATGGGATTGAAAGCATCTTTGAACCGGGAAAGGAGATCCTTATTGCCCACTCTACTGAAGATGTACTGGAATATTTCTTTAATATTTCTGAAGAGGAGAGAAAACAAATTGGGATCAATGCCCGAACTAAAGTCCTGAAGTACCACACTGCCAAAGCAAGAGCAAGGGAACTGGTAGATTATGTAGATCAATTAAAAGAAACAAGCAAAGTATAAATAACGATTATGTCAACCAAGGAAGAAATCGAAGCATTAGCACCGTGGTTTCATAACATCCACCTCCCGGATGGAAGGGAGACCGCACCCAATCATTTTTTGGGAGATTTTCCCACATTTAAATGGGAGGAAATAAAATCCTCAATTCCTGAGGATCTTAACGGCTGGAAAGTTTTGGATATTGGTTGCAATGCAGGTTTTTATTCCCTGGAACTGGCAAAACGCGGAGCTGAAGTTAACGCTATAGACCTGGATGAGCATTACCTTAAACAGGCGAAGTGGACGGCAGGGAAATTCGGGCTGGATGACAGGATCACTTTCAGGCAAATGCAGGTATATGACCTGGCACATACCGAAGAGAAATATGACCTGGTGTGGTTCATGGGAGTGTTTTACCATTTAAGATACCCACTGCTAGCCCTGGATATTCTGTCACAGAAGACCACTAAAATGATGGTCTTCCAAACTCTCTCCCTCCCGGGAAAGGAAGAAATGGAGATCCCGCAGGATGTGGAGTTCCATAAAAGGGATATTATGAAAACCGCTGCCTGGCCTAAAATGGCCTTTATTGAAGACCGCCTGGCAGGAGATCCAACCAACTGGTGGGCACCAAACCATCAGGGAATAATTTCCATGCTTCGAAGCTGCGGCTTCAAAATAGTTGCAATGCCCGGCGAGGAGACTTATATTGCAGAAAAAGACAAAAGTCTTACCACAAGCCTCGAATCCTGGAATTATTCAGAGTATTTATCGGCAGTGGGAAAGGACTGGCAAAAGGAAATATCAAAGAAAACAAAAAAGTAACAATTAATTTAAAATTCACGACGAATGTCAAACCAGAAAATGAGTTCAACAACAGATCATAGTAAAATTAAAAGCTGGGTGGAAGCCCGGAAAGGGAAACCAGGCCTTGCCAAAGGCAACAACGAAACAGGCCGTGCCGGCGGACTCCTGCGCATTAGCTTTCCCGGGGATGCCAGTGAAAATGTGGATAAGCTCCCGTGGGATAAGTTCTTCACCATCTTTGATGAGAACAATCTAAAATTTGTATATACCGATGAGCCGGAGGGAGAAACGAAAAACAAGGAGTTCCATTTTGAGAATAAAAACGGATAATAATTATCCTAAAATTGGCAGATAAGTAGAAAGCCGGATTTTCATATCTCCACGGTGTTTCGACTTATCTGTTTTTTTAATAGATTGGTCGGTTGTAGATTATAGGCCAGCCTGACAAATTCTCATTATAATGAGCGGAATTTTGTCTTGTTTCTTGTCTCTTGTCTCTTGTCTCTTGATTCTTCTACAATCGAATACAGGAATATTCATTATTCCCGCAGCTTCGCATACACATCCACACTTATAAATCTCCCATTTTTGATCTCATTGTCCCGCAGTCTGCCCTCGTAGTCAAAAACTGAGCTTTTTCAAAGCCTTTGCAGAATTCTCATTTCCCACTTCCACATAAGCCTCAATTCTGTGAAGATCCATGGAATTAAAGGCGTAATCCATAATGGCATTTACAGCCTCACTTACATACCCCCTGCTCCAAAATTCCGGCAAGAGCCAAAAACCAATCTCTGCCTTTTTATGTTCTTTCTGAAGGTTATTAAAACCCGTAGCTCCATAAAAAACAGTATTATCCTGTGAACAAATTGCCCACCAGATGCCGGTTTCATTTTTCAGTAGATCCCTGTACCAGGTCATTTGTTCTTTTGTGGATTCCCGGCTATTAAAATTCACCCCACAATATTTGATCACATCGGGATGGGACAATCCGCGAAAAATGTTTTCAAGATCACTGTCCTGAATTTGCCTGAGAAGTAGGCGCTTGGTTTTTATTTCGGGGAAGGGGGTCATTTGGAAGAGTTGTCGGTTGTCGGTTAAAAAAAGTTGTAGGTTGTAGGTTGTAGGTTTGAAAAAGTTGTCAGTTGTGAGTTATCAGTTGTCGGTTTAAAAAAAGTTGTAGGTTGTAGGTTGTAGGTTTGAAAAAGTTGTCAGTTGTGAGTTATCAGTTGTCGGTTAAAAAAAGTTGTAGGTTGTAGGTTGTAGGTTTGAAAAAGTTGTCAGTTGTGAGTTATCAGTTGTCGGTTAAAAAAAGTTGTAGGTTGTAGGTTGTAGGTTTGAAAAAGTTGTCAGTTGTGAGTTATCAGTTGTCGGTTAAAAAAAGTTGTAGGTTGTAGGTTGAAAAAAAATGTTGTCAGTTGTCGGTTGTCGGTTTTTTTAGTGGTGACGAGATTAATTATGGATTCTTCGAGTTAAAGTGTATTGAAGAGAAAATTTTCTCTTTTTTCTAATCTCTGTCCTCTGTCCTCTGTCCTCTGACCACTTTTAAAAGTTGTAAGTTGTAGGTTGAAAAAATTATCGGTTATCAGTTGTGAATTGTTGTTTGCCTTTTCTTTAGTAATGTTATCAATAAAGTTTTTTACTCCTATAACTCCGTGTAAAACTCCGTGGAACTCTGTGGTTAAATTTCAATTAGATTCGAAAAAGAGAGAGATTCCCCTCACAATTGTCTTGCCTCTTGTCTCTTGTCTCCTGGGTCTCACCTGTCCTCTGGCCACTTTACCAACGACAATACTAAAATCTCAATACTCATATCTCAATACTCACTTCTCAATACTCACTTCTCAAATCCCCATCTCCTCCATCTGCAGTTTGTAGTCGTACTGCAGGTCCTCGTGCAGCTTGAGCAGGGTTTTGTTGATCGAGATCAGTTGCCGGTCGTACAGGTTTTGCATTGCAGGATTTCTCTTTATCGAGGGAGAAAAATTCTTCAGCTTAAAACAAAAATACATCAGCAATTCCACCTCGGTATCTTTTTTTCCGGAATAGCGGATGTATTTCTTCACCACCCTAAGGATCTTCCTGATGCTTTTTTTGATATAAAACCAGGCTTTGGTATTAATATCTTTAAATAACTCATCCACCTCCTGCTTGACATTCTGAATATAGGCCACCTCATCCCCTTCCTCGAACAAAAGGTAGGTTAGCAACTCCTTATTCTCTTTCTTGAATTTAGAGAGGCGTAAACAAAGCTCCAGTAATTCTTCTCTTGAGCGAAAATTAAGTTCTTTTTTGAGCTGACTTACCGTAGCGGCTTTCATAGGTATTTGAGATTTCCCTGCAAGTTAAGAAACTCGTTAATCTGTCACCACCCGTATTTCATATACTTCATAAATATCCCGGCGGTAGGGATAATCCATATTCTGTTTTAGGTGGTTTATAACTGCCGATTTTAGTGCTTCATCTGTAATAGTGGTGTCCTTCGCAAGAATTGTAGCTTCAAACCTTGCCAGGGATTTATTGTCCAGTTTTTCATTGCTGAAGGTTACATCTTTATTAAGGACTTTAATATACTCTAATTTCTGAAGTTCGGCATCCAGGACTTCGGCCAATTCGGTATTCATACTGGCCTTACGAAGGAAAGGCGGCTGGCTGAACTGCCAGTACATCATTCCGGCTATTCCGAACAGCACTACAAGACTGGTGATCACAACTGTCTTATAACTCCCTTTTAAAAATCTTACACCTTTTGGGGTTACATGTCCGTAAAAATAAAACACGAGGGTGGCCGCCAGGTGAATTCCCAGCAACTGCAGTAGGATCCTGAACAGGCTGCTAAAGACTACCTGCCAATCCATCATATACAATCCCACTCCTACCAGTCCCACCGGTGGAGCCAGGGATGCTGCCACAAGAATACCCACTGCCGCACCGGAGACCAGGCTGTCCCTCTCTGACTGGCATATATTTACCGCGCCCGCGAAACCTGAAATAAGCGGCAGGAAAAGGGCAAATTTAGAAACCTGGCTTACCTCCTCCATTAGGGGAGTAAGGGTCTTAAGTGGGAATATGAAAGTTAGTATTAAACTGGCAATAATCCCGGTAATTATGGCCAAACCATAACGCATCAGGCTGCTTTTAAGCAAAGGCATTTTGCCAGCGGACGTTGCCAGGGCCGCGTTCATAGCCGGTCCTGCAAAAGGGGCTACCAGCATTGCGGCAACCAGAAGGTACGTGGTGGTAGTAAAAAGCCCTATCCATACAATGATCCCTGCAGCCAGGGAATAACCAAAAAGGCCAAACATCGATCCCACGCTTTGAATACCTCCCAGGTAGATCTCCAGGGAACTCTTTGGCTGCACATCGGCTACCTGGTCCGGGGATTCAGAGGCCGGAGGATATAATGTAATAACTCCGCGTGGAATGAGGTTGATCTCCGGCTCTTCATACTGGTCAATCTTCTTTAAGAAATCATTTACCCTCTCGTTTGGGAGGTAGATCATGAAAACATCATGCTCCTCATTTGGAAGATGAATGGTATTTTTTCCCTGAAATTCTTCTACAGTTTCCAGTACCTTATCCTTATGTCCTTTTGGCAATTTGATTGTTAACTGGCGCATAAACGTGTTTTGGGAATACCCGAAAAAACCCGGAATCCGGGAAAAATAAGCAGGAGCAGGTGCGCCCCGGTACCAGGTATTCATTGATCTTCTACAAGATAAAAAATATGCAGCCAACAGCGGGTGGCCTTAAGGTAGTTTTAGGGATTTTTCTTCGGAAGGATCTAATTACCTGAAACCTTCACAACTTCTGAATGTGCCATAAAGGAATCCTGAAATCTCTCTATTTTTCCATTCATAGCTGAAGCAAATATGAGATACTGGCATTTGGAAATATGCTCGGGGATTCGAACCAGGTCATTGTAATATTTATTTCCGGAAAGGAATTCAGCATCATCAACAGCAAATAATTTCAATTGCGTAACATTGATCCCTGTAGCCTTAAATAACCTGAAAATTTTATTGGGAGTGGAGATCACAATATCCACTCCTTCATAGATCTCCCCCTTTTGAGTATCCAGATCGGGTTGATCGTAGGCAGAAAAGATCCTGAGATCTGTATTCTTTAAAAACCTTCTGAATTCTTCTTCCAGCGCCAGGGCTGCCTCCTTATCCTTCACAATGATCAATGCCCGCGGAGCGTCTTCAAAAGCTTCGGCATTGAGCTTATGGATCGTGCTAATGATCAAGGCGGTAGTCTTTCCTGCGCCTTCAGGTGCAATCCCGTAAATATTCGCACCGCTCTTTATACGTGGCAAAGCTGCTTTTTGAAAAGGAGTGGGAGCCTCCATTCCCAGGTGTTCAAGAGTATCTTTAAGCAGGGGATGAAGTTTTTTGAAGGACATAAATATTTATCTAATGGATTTATTCTGCTGAAAATTCGGTTGCTAAAATTTCAATTATTACAGAAAAATTTCAGCAGTCAAAGGTACCACTGCATTTTGGAATATATTGAAGTAAAAAGATCTTTTATATACCCGACAACAAACGTTTACAAACGAAAGTAAACGAAAACAAGCTTTTACCAACCGAATAAGGCGCTAAGCTCAGGCTAAGTTTGTCCTGTTGAAATGAACGAATGATTTTCAGCTAAACAAAATTCTATAGTTATGAGCACTTTAAGAAACAAAGTTCAGTTAATTGGGCACGTGGGAAATGCGCCCGAGATCGTTAATCTTGAATCTGGTAAAAAGCTTGCCAAATTCTCCCTGGCCACCAATGATTTTTACAAGAATTCCAAAGGAGAAAAGATCACAGATACCCAATGGCACAATGTAGTAGCCTGGGGAAAACTGGCTGACCTTATTGAAAATTATGTTCCAAAGGGAAAAGAAGTAGGCCTTGAAGGCAAACTCACCAGCCGCAGCTACGAGGATAAGGATGGAGTGAAAAGATATGTTACAGAGATCGTTTGTAATGAGCTATTGCTAATGAAGTAAAAAATAGAATACTTTAATTCGTTATAAAAAACGCAGGAACTCTCGCTCCTGCGCTTTTTTTTATATTCTTACCTCTTAGCAAAACCAGAATTTCAATTTTTCAGGTTTTGCTTACCCTTGCTACCCACTGCAGGAGTAAGTGGGTTTCCATCTGGATCTATCTCCACAATGGAATTGAATCCCAACTCATCAAGCCTGGAAGCTATTTTTGCCCTGTCTCCTACTACAAACCAGTTTACCTCCTCTGGTTTAACTACCATTTGGCTGGCTTTATGAAGATCTCCAATTTGCAGATTCCTCACCGTGGCATCGTAGTTTTGATAGTAATCATCTCCCAGATTGTATTTCACTAAGTTATAGAGAGAATTGTTCACTGAAGAATTAGTTTCCCATTGCCCCGGTAGCGCGAGGACCTTATTGGTTTTAACCTTGTCCAATTCCTGCTGGGTGGCCGGTCTGGAGGTAATAAATTCTTCAATTTCTTTTTTCAGTTCCATGATAGATTCTGCTGTTTTGTCTGTTTGTACAGGGGCATACACCAAAAATGGTCTTTCCTGTTGTGCATCCATCACAAATCCTCCCGCACCATATGCCCAGTTTTTATCTTCTCTTAAGTTCATATTGATACGCGAGGTAAACTCTCCCCCAAGAATACTTACCATTTGCTCTACCGCCACTTCATTTAGATCGCCGTACTTCTCTGTTAAATGCCCAGCAATTATTATAGTTTGTTCAGACTCCGGCCGGTTGATCAAATAAAGAGTATTGCCGGCAGCCTGTTTTGGTGTGGTAAAAGTAATCTCTGGCACCTCCCCTTTCTTCCAGTTCTTTAAGGATCTCTCAAGTCTCGATTTTAACTCTGGCATAGTTACATCTCCCGTAACTATGAGGGTAGCATTATTGGGTTTGATCCATGTATTGTAAAAAGTGACAATATCCTGCCGGGTTATGTTCTCTACCGTATGCTCGTAACCGCTGCCTGTAAAAGGACTTGCGTATGGATGGTCCTCCCCATAAAGATATTTATTCATAGCCCTTAATGCCATGGTGAAAGGCTGCGCTTTCTCCCGTTTGAGGCCGTTAAGTTGCTCTGTCTTTAATCTCTGAAATTCCTTTTCTTCAAAGGCAGGGTTAAGAACAACATCTGCAAATAGGTCCAGGCTTTCATCCAACGTAGGTTTAAGGGTAGTCATTCCTACAGAGGAAATATCCTGGTCTGACCCTGTATAAAGACTGGCTCCCAATAACTGAAGCTTTTCACTTATTTCCAGTGCATCCATATTTGCAGTGCCTTCATCCATTAAATTCATGGCTAAGGCAGCGGTTCCCGGTTGTGTTATATGATCTGTTTTAAAACCCGCATTGAACATAAGGTTCATCGCAATGGTGGGAACACCTTCCCTTCTTGCCAAAACTATTTCCATACCGTTGGAAAGTCTTTCCCGTTCTACCTGGGGGAACTTGCTGCTCCTGGTCACTCCTAATTCCGGCAGGCTGGAGCGGTCCACCGTTGAAGTCGTAACTGTATACTGCGGAAAAGGATTTGCTATCAATGTATGCTTTCCCTTTGTTAACCATTCTTTAGCAGTCTTTCTAAGGTCCTCTGCAGTTGCCTCTTCAGCATATTTAAGAACGGTTTTATAGTAAGAAGCATCTCCAAAATATGTTTCATTGGAGGCCAGGATGTCACTTACCCCTCCAAAACCACCAATTCGTTCCATTCCCTTGATGAAGTTTGCAAAATACTCTGCTTTCACCCGCTTAAGTTCTTCTTCTTTAGGACCATTCTCTATCAAATCTTCTATTTCAGCTAAAAGCGTGTTCTTCACGCGCTCCACATCTTCCCCGGGCCTTACATTGGCAGAGACAATAAATCTACTCGCAATTTCTGCTGAAGCCTGATAGGCGTTGACATAACTTACAATTTGCTCCTCATAGACAAGTTTTTTATATAACCGGGAATTTTTTCCGCTACTTAGTATAGAAGCAATAAGGTCCATATGAATGTCCTGCCTGTCCCCAAAGTCAGGAGTGTTCCAGGCAAATAAAACCCTGCTTTCCGGCACCCGGTCCTCATACACCTGGTAAGTATCATTAGAGTGTTCGGGAATATTTCTCTCCTGTCTCTCAATTGTAGGACCGGCGGGAATATGGCCAAAATACTTAAGCACCCTGTCATAAGCGTCCTGAGGTTTGATGTCCCCTGCAATCGCAATTACAGCATTTGCAGCACCATAATAGGATTTAAACCATTCCCGAACGTCATCCAGGGTTGCCGCATTAAGATCTTCCATTTCTCCTATGACGGTCCAGGAATAAGGATGGCCTTTTGGATACAGGGCACGGGTAAGATAATTCCATTGCTGCCCATAGGGTTGATTTTCACCCTGCCGCTTTTCGTTTTGTACCACACCACGTTGCTCATCCAATAGTTCCTGGGTAATAGCGCCCAGCATATGGCCCATCCTGTCCGATTCCAGAAATAAAACCTGGTCCAAAGCCGATACCGGTACGTTTTGAAAATAATTGGTCCTGTCCAGGTTTGTAGTTCCATTCACATCTGTCCCACCAATTCTCTCGATTGCCTGGAAGTAATCATCATTAAAATTCTCGCTCCCATTGAACATCAAATGTTCAAAAAGATGGGCAAAACCGCTCTTCCCTGGTTTTTCATTTTTGGATCCTACGTGATACCATACGTTTACCGCTACTATAGGCGCCTTGGGATCCTCATGAACCAGGAGTTTTAAACCATTGGGCAGAACAAATCGCTCGTACTCGATATTAATATTATCTGCCTTAAAGTTTTGTGCATTATGTTCCTGAAAACAGAACACAAGGAATACGAGAAGAATAGCGAACTTCTTCATAATTTTAAAAATTACAGGTTATTAATTAGGTGGGGTACCTAAAGATAGGAATTTAAAGCACACATTATCAGATTCCTGCAGCAAAATTATCATGCTTTCAAATATAGGTCGCACCCTCTAAAACCAGATCTCCTGTGCCAGCCTGTAGGTATTGGCGTGTGCTTCGATGATGGTCTTAATTTCAGGCGAATAACCTCCTCCCATACTTACCTGCACCGGGAGATTAAGGTCGCAGAGGCTTTGGAGTACAAACCGGTCCCTTTCCTTACATCCCTCTACCGTGCAGCCAAGTTTTCCCAGTTTATCGGTTGAAATTATATCCACCCCGCTAAGGTAAAAGACGAAATCCGGCTGCTGCTCTTCCAGAAGTTTTGGAAGTGTTCTTTTTAGGATAGAGAGATATTCCTCATCGCCGGTACCATCTGCCAGCTCTATGTCAAGATCTGATCTTTCTTTTTTAAATGGATAGTTATTCTTCCCATGCATGGAGAAGGTGAAGACTGAAGTATCCCCTTCAAAGATCTCTGCTGTTCCATTCCCCTGGTGTACATCCAGGTCTATAATAAGAATTTTCCCTGCCAGTTTTTCCTTCTGAAGGTACCTCGCAGCAATGGCCTGATCGTTTAATAGACAAAAAGCCTCCCCGTGGCCGGAATAAGCGTGGTGGGTACCACCGGCAATGTTCATTGAGATTCCATACGTTAAAGCAAACTGTGCAGATTGAATCGTTCCACCCGCGATTTTGATCTCTCTCTCAACCAGTTCTGCCGACAGCGGAAAACCTGTTTTTCGTGCTGCCCTGGCATCTATGTTAAGGTTTTGAAGATCCTCGACATAGTCGGTGCTATGAGCAAAAAGGATATGCTCTGTGGCAGCTGCTTTCGGTTCAAAGAAATTCTCTTTCGTGCAGGTACCCTCATGCAGGAGCTGTTTTGGAAGCAACTCATACTTTTCCATTGGAAAACGGTGACCTTCCGGCAAAGGATGTTTATAAATGGAATGGTAGGCGATTTTGAGCATGCTTTTTTTTAGAATGTCAGTTCGAGCGCAGTCGAGAACGGGTCGTAAATAAGAGCGATCCTGCTACAAGGAGACCCCTCGACTGCGCTCGGGGTGACATCTCGACTGCGCCTCGACTGCGTTCAGGTTGACATAGAACTACAAACAAAATATCTATTGCATCCGAACATATATAATTCCAGGCTAATCACTCCAACAAATAAACTTAAGATATCACTGCCCCATTCTCCACCCCATCGGTATCGGGGTTAAGGAATACCAGCTTTCCTGCAGTATCTTCAGTCATAAGGATCATTCCCTCGCTTTCCACACCACGTAATTTCCTTGGCGCCAGGTTTACCAGTACGGTTACTTTTTTACCAATGATCTCTTCCGGTTTAAAGCTTTGGGCTATTCCTGAAACTATGGTCCTTGTATCAAGCCCGGTCTCTACTTTAAGGACCAGGAGCTTATCTGCCTTCGGCATTTTGGTGGCTTCTACAATAGTCCCAACCCGCAGGTCCATTTTTGAAAAATCTTCAAAGGTGGCAGTTTCTTTTTGCGGTGCTGCTTTCTTGTTCTCTGCTTCGTTTGCTGCTTTTGTCGCTTCCAATTTATCCAGTTGTTGTTGTATTTGTTCGTCTTCTATTTTACTGAAAAGCAATACCGCTTCCCCAATATGCTCCCCGGCAGGGAGTAAGGCTTCTTTAGAAGTTATCTCATTCCACAAGGTGCCGTCCTTTACTGTTTCCTCCTGCTCCATATTCAATATCTTCTTCAGTTTTGCTGAAGTAAAAGGAAGGAAAGGTTCGCTAAGGGTAGCCAGGGCACTTGCTATTTGCAGGGCCACGTACATTACCGTTTTTACCCGCTCCTCATCTGTTTTAATGAGTTTCCAGGGCTCCTCATCTGCCAGGTATTTATTCCCCAGTCTTGCCAGGTTCATCAATTCCCCCTGCGCCTCACGAAAGCGATATTTCTCAATTGAACTCGCGATCACTGCCGGATAGGCTCTTAAAGCCGACAGGGTTTCTTCATCTACTTCAGAATAATTTCCCGGGGCAGGAACTTCACCTTCATAGTATTTTTGAGTAAGTACCACTACCCGGTTAATGAAATTCCCGAATACTGCTACCAGCTCATTATTGTTTCTTGCCTGGAAGTCTTTCCACGTAAAATCATTATCTTTTGTCTCAGGCGCATTAGCTGTAAGCACATACCTCAACACATCCTGTTGACCAGGGAAATCCTGCAAATATTCGTGCAGCCAAACTGCCCAGTTTTTGGAAGTGGAGAGCTTCTTTCCTTCAAGATTAAGGAATTCATTGGCAGGGACATTTTCAGGTAAAATGTAGGATCCTTCAGCTTTTAGCATAATAGGAAAGATCAAACAATGGAAAACGATGTTATCCTTACCTATAAAATGTACGAGTTTGGTGTCTTTTTCCTTCCAGTAATCTTCCCAGTTCTTTCCTTCTCTCTTTGCCCACTCCTTGGTAGATGAAATATATCCAATAGGTGCATCAAACCACACATAAAGCACTTTACCTTCGGCTCCCTCTACCGGCACCGGGATTCCCCAATCCAGGTCACGGGTTACAGCACGAGCCCTTAAGCCATCATCTATCCAGGATTTAACCTGCCCGTAAACATTCACTTTCCAGTCACGTTTATGCCCTACAAGGATCCATTCCTTAAGCCAGTCCTCATATTGATCCATAGGCAGAAACCAATGCTTCGTCTGTTTCATTGTAGGAACAGCACCTGTAATAGCCGACTTTGGATTTATAAGATCTGTTGCATTGAGAGAGCTTCCGCAGGTTTCACACTGGTCCCCGTAGGCTTCCTCATTCCCACATTTTGGGCATGTCCCTGTTACAAATCTGTCAGCCAGGAACTGGTTAGCTTCTGCATCATAAAGCTGCTCTGTAGTCTCCTCGATGAATTTTCCCTCATCAAAGAGTTTCTTAAAGAATTGTGATGCTGTATTGTGATGTACTTCTGATGATGTACGGGAGTAATTATCAAAGGAAACTCCAAAATCTTCAAAAGATCTTTTTATAATAGAATGATATTTATCTATAAGCTGCTGCGAGGTGATCCCTTCTTTCTTGGCTTTCATCGGGATTGCCACCCCGTGTTCATCGCTCCCGCTCACAAAGGCAACGTCGTGGCCCTGCATCCTCAGGAATCGCGCATAAATATCTGCCGGCACGTAAACCCCTGCCAGGTGTCCAATATGAATAGGCCCGTTGGTATATGGCAGGGCGGCTGTAATTGTATATCGTTGTTGAGATTGCTCCATTAACTGGTGAAATTTTTAAGGCTGTAAAGGTACGTAACTGTTAAATATTACGCGTTAAATTCTTGTAAAAGACAATGCCGGTGCGGGAAATGTATCTACTTTTATCCCAAATTTCACCGGAATGAAACGATTATTAGTTTTATTAATTCTTGCAGGCGCAGTGTCCTGCAAGAGTACAAAACCAAATGAGCCATCTACGCAGGATCCTTTTATAGTGGAAAACCTGGCGTCCCTATCTCTTGATGAGATAAAACAAAAGCATCCAGATGCCGATATGAAGGAAGATGTAGGGATGTTTGAAGAAGGCACAGAGGAATACCCCTATTGCATTCTTTATCCCGATACTCAGGATGAACTACATATCACCTGGGCCAATGAGGAGCGCACACAGATAAATGACATTCGATTTGCTGAAGCGGGGAAGTGGAAAACAAATGCAGGGATACAACCCGGAACGACCTATCAACAGCTCAACGAGCTTAACGGAAAACCAATTTCCTTCTATGGTTTTGGCTGGGATTACAGCGGCGCCGTGGTGTGGAATGAAGGAAACCTGGAAAACAGTAATTTGAGGGTATTCCTGGCGCCAAAAAACAGTCCTGAAGGAAAATTTTATGGAGACTTTATCCTGGAACCTACTGAGGAAGAATTGGCATATATGGACCTGAAGGTTCAAACCGTGGTTTATAAACCCTGATTTATTTAATGCGCGTATTATAAAATGCCGTACTTTTAATATCCCTATCGCTCAATTAATTCCTTTTTAATGGATGGCAGCACATAATGAACTGGGAAAGGCAGGAGAGGATCTCGCAGTAGATTTTCTTCTCAAAAAAGGTTTCGAGATCGTAGCAAGAAACTTTGTTTACCAAAAAGCAGAGGTAGACATCATTGCCAGAAAAGATAATATTCTCTCGATTATAGAAGTAAAGACCCGCAGTACGCCCGATTTTGGGAATCCCCAGGAATTTGTAAAAGCCCGGCAGATCCATCGCCTGGTCAAAGCGGTAGATCATTTTGTCAATGACCACAACATGGATGTGGAAGTGCGTTTTGATATTGTGGCCATCATTAAAAACAAAGCAGGCACCCGTATTGACCATATAGAGGATGCCTTTCTTAGTTTTGAATGAAATTATTATATTACAGAAACTTTATTGATCCATCAACAATAGCAGAAAAATTCAACCCCCTGCAATGTCTTACCGCCTTGTATCATTAAAACAAAATATTCTTTTCCTGGTGATCCTTCTTTTTGCTGCAACCGCAGGTGTTGCCCAGGAGAAGAAACCTGAAAATGATACTATTAAATTATATGAAGAGATTGAGGAATTTTCAGAAAAAACAAAAGTTACAAGATTTCTTCACGGCCTGGTCTTCAGGTCCACAAAACAAAGCGGCCGGGCAGCTCTTCGAAGACGACAGCAAAGAAGCTTTAGAGATTATGAGGGTAAAATAATTCGGAACATTATAATTGAAACCCTGGATCCTTTTGGCAATTCCATTAATGATACACTTAAGAAGGCAGAGAGCTGGGTAGAAAGAACAGGCAACAGGCTACACGTGAGAACGCGGGAATGGGTATTAAGGGATCTACTGCTAATAGAAGAAAATAAGCCCCTGGACAGTCTGTTAATAAAAGAATCTGAACGACTTATAAGGAGGCAAACCTATATTCGCAGCGCTCAAATAACTGCCAGTCATGTTAGGCAGGATACTCCGTCACAGGCAGACTCTGTAGACGTAAAAGTGAGGGTGCTGGATTCCTGGAGTGTCATCCCTGAAGCCTCTTTTTCAACTTCAAGTACTAGGCTAGGTTTACGGGAACGTAACTTTTTAGGCACCGGCCATGACCTGCGGGCACTTTTTACCAGGCATTTTGATTTGGGGGAGAATGCCTATGATGTAAGATATACCGTAAGGAATTTTAAAAACACTTATATAGGCTCAACAGTAGGTTATAGTTCTTACCTGGATAATTCCTTTTATAAAGGGATCAATATTGAAAGGGTCTTCTATTCACCTTTTACAAGATGGGCCGGTGGGGTATATGCCGACCAGCAACTAAGAAAAGATTCCCTGGCTACAGAGGCGCTGGAGCTGCATTATGACAGGTTGAGGTATAATACCTATGATCTTTGGGCAGGGCATTCCTTCCAGGTGTTTAAAGGAGATTCTGAAAATGACCGTACCACCAACCTCATTACCTCTGCAAGATATCTCCGGGTAAATTTTAAAGAAAGCCCCAATATTGAAGTTGACCCCGACAGGTTCTTTTCCAGTGAAACCTTTTTATTGGGTAGTATAGGGATAGCATCACGGCAGTTCGAACAGGACCGGTATATCTTTAACTACGGGATCATTGAGGACGTGCCCGTTGGTACGGTATATGGGATCACCGGGGGTTACCAAAGGAAGAATCACAGGGACCGTCTCTATATGGGAGGAAGAGTGGCCTATGGTAATTACTTTAACTGGGGGTTTTTAAGCACCAATATAGAAGCAGGTTTATTTTTTCACAAAAAGGAACCAGAGCAAACCACCCTAGCTTTTCAGGCAAATTATTTTACCAATCTAATCGACATAGGCCCCTATTGGAAAATGCGGCAGTTTATAAAGCCACAGGTGGTATGGGGAGAGAATCGTTTTAATACTATTGGTGATCGCGTCACCCTTAATGAGCATGGCAGTATCCTGGGTGTATACGGGGCCGATTTCCATGAGCTTAATAATATGGGGATCCCAGGGTTTCGCAGCAGGATATTCGGTACCCAAAAGTTCCTGCTCACCCTGCAAACCCAATTCTATTCCCCATGGAACATGTGGGGTTTCCGGCTTAATCCCTTTTTAAAATATTCTGTTGCCATGCTGGGAGATAATGATCAAAGGATCTCCAACAGCAGGGTATATAATGCGATTGGAGCAGGGTTTATTATAAGCAACGATTACCTGGTCTTCGACGTTTTCCAGTTATCCTTTTCCTTTTATCCCCGTATGCCCGGTAATGGAAATGATGTCTTTAGGATCAACGCCTTTAATACTGCCGACTTCGGGTTCCAGGATTTTGAATTTGGAAAACCGAGGACTGTGTTATACCAGTGATTTTGGAGCGGTTATTAGATTTATTGGGCAGGACATAGGGTATAATTCATTACCGCTGCTTAGAGTATTAAACATGAAAAGTTTATGGTTTTCATTTCTCGTAATGATTGTTCGTTAATTAGTTTAACCAGCTTTTTATCGACTTTTTGCCAGTATAAAGAATCCTCCGAGGAAGAAGTCGGCCAGATCAATTTCATCTATTCGATCAGGTCTTTTTGCACACCTTTTTCCGATTTCAGTTCTTTAATGGAGTTCAATAGAATATCTCTGTTTTTTCCGGTAAGCAAATAGGTGGTTTCTTTTAAAGAATTGTACTCTGCCAGAGTTATTAATACAAGATCATTGCTGGTCTTTCGCTCGATAATGATGCCGCTTTGGTCAATGCCTACCTTACTGAACCAATGCTTCAGTTTAGCACGAAATTCTGAGTAATTTACTGTTTCCATAAAATTGAAGATACCTAAAAGTAATTAAATCGTGAATGAAATTATTACCTCTTGGTTATATGATTTTTTTAAACTTTATTCCTCCTGCTTTTACTGACCACTGTCCTCGAAATTTCCTGCCCGTAAATTAATATATACAATAGCCATTCCCCATTGTAGATTAGGATATCTTCCTATGGTTAATTGTAGCATCCCTTGGAGAACATGCAGGCTTTGCTCCTCCCCCTTCTAACGCCTGCACAAAACAAGTGACCTTTTCAAATATTAGTTACAACCTCAACCCGGTTGGAGTTTCCTATACCAAATAAAAAGAACCTTATTGGCGAAAAACCCATACTATTTGTACGGAAAACCATAATGTACTTTATTAAAATCACATTATATTGCCAACTCAAACTTCTTTATGCTGCTTTTTAAAGCTTTTTGTCCCTACACCTTTAATGCAGAATTTTTTATTAATCGTATAAAAATGTTTTAAATGAAAAAAATTTACCTACTGTTAACGGCAACCATTTTCCTGGCTTCCTGTGAGAAAGATACTTTACCCCCCTTCCTGCTGTACAGGACAACCAACAACCGGAAATTGAATTGCTGGACTTTAAAGAAATATCACCAGAACTTTTAGATAGAGTTCCATCTGCTTCCTCCACATTTTCAAAAAACACAATCCCTTTCGGCGCGATTAATGAAAATATAAAAGTCAAAAAGATCACAACTAAGAAGGGAGCCAGCAGTTATACCTTCTCCTTAAAAAAACTAAAGAAAAAATCTTCTCAAAAAGAATCTCAGGACTATTATTTTGACAATTTGGTAATAAGTGAGGGGAAGGAAATTAAAACTTTAATTTTTCGATATCAACCCACCCGGGAATGGCTTAAGAGTGACCGGGATTTCGAAAACTTCTCAGGAAAAATAACCGTTTTCGACTTAAAGGGAGAGGTACAAAACATCATTACCACAAATAATGGAGCACAGGAAAATATTCCAGAAACCCATGGAAAAACTGTATGCTTATATGAACTTGAGCGGGTTGAAATTTGGTGTTTTGGCACACTTTGCACCTCTGTCTACTATTACAGTGAAACCTGTACATCCTTTGACCCAAGTGGTGGTGGCGGTTGTAAAAGCGAGGATTGCGGCCCGACAGATCCCGAATCAATTCCAACCATTCCAACAGAAGGAGATCCAGACTGGGATACCGGAGGTGGAGGGGGTAGCCCAGCTCCAATGCCAGAGCCGAATGAAATTACGGTAAAAATTGAAATAGATCAGGAATTACAACAAAATTATCCCTGTATAGGAAATACTATTCAAGAAGTTTACCAGCTTTGTTCAGAATTAAACTTAGAATTCCTCGAATATTTTGAATCAGGCAATGATTTTCATGTCGTTTATAGCTCCCAACCGTTGGAAGGAATAGAATCGGCAAAAGCCGTAAACGCTTTGGGATGTAACCTGCCTTGTACAACCAATATAATTTTTAATGAAAACTATTTTGGTACAATGTCCAACTTAAGTATAGCTGCCAATACTATACATGAAAATACTCACGCAATGCTTTTTTATCTATGGAAATCCGGTGAAATGGGTTACTCTTTATTGAACCCAACATACCAGGAACTGGCCGAAGCCTATAGCAATGTTTTAGCCTCGGAAGATTCCAGAAATGACGGTACCAGCCAAACATTACAGGATCTACAGCATGAGTACATGGTGAAGTTCACTGATAGGTTGGCATCTACACTTTTAAATTTCGCCAATTCCCAAGACATTAACATTGATATGGATTATAGTAGGAAAATGATTTGGGGAGGTACTTTTTCAACCCTGGCAAGTTATGTGGAACAATTTACCTTAAATGAAAGAAATGAAATAGCTGCAATAGTCAATTCAGAATTAAATAACCAAAGTTACACCTATAATTCATCAAATGGCAGCCAACAAACAACAAGCCCCAAGGGCGAAGTCGTTACAAACAATAGTTGTGATTAATTCTTATTTTAAAATAAAAGAAAAAATAGAATTAAAGATAATTATACATAAAGTAAAAACAATGAAACTCACGTTTTTAATAGTAGGTTCGGCTATCTTAACTCTAAGTTGCGGCAAAACCTCAACCGAACAAGAAATTATAAATTATAAAAATAATTCTGATCAATTAATTGGGCAATGGTTATTAGAATTTTCGAAAAATGCTTCAATTAAATGTGTGATGGAAAATGAGCCAATCGATAGCCTACCTGGTGAAATAAAAAATACTATTATACATAAACTTGAAATTAAGGCGGAAAAACATCTTTATAAACAACTAAAATTAACACATCATTTTACATTGACTGATAGCTTAATAGGCGATTTAAATCTTATAACCCTGAAAAAGCAAAGGGAGCTTAAAGAACAAAGAGATAATGGAGAACCATTTTGGATATGGTATAATGCAAATTGTGAAGGAAAATGGCTGAACATAAGCCGCCCAATTTTTAATGAAGATTATACATTGGCTTATTTCGAAGTTTCGACAAGTTGTGTAAATTATCTATGTGGGCATGGTGGGAAATCCATATATAAATATGAAAATGGTAAATGGATTGCAATAGAGAATTTTGACAATTTCATAAGTTGATTAAAAAAAATGATGATGAAAAATAGTTTATTTATTTTTGCTGTAATTTTTACAGTCACGCACCCAGTTGTGAGCCAGATCAATACTAGTAATTCATTATTTTTTGGCTTTGAAGAAAATTCTAACCTTCACTATTTTTAAAAGGGTGAAATGGATAAATCCTATAAAGAAAAAACTTATGTCGAGAATAAGTTTAAAGATGGAAAAATTGATTTTTTTATTGAAGACCTGTTATTTCGACATAATAAAATCAAAATGCGGAGTGATACTATAAGTATAAGAGATTTTCCCGGTATAAAACTCCTAAATCCCGAACAAGGAGTTACTCCCGCCGACACAACTTTTGAAGGTTTATATGAACAGTACAGGCAGCTACAAGGTTGGGAACATCAATTGATGGTTGATCATTATACGGAAATTATGCAGAAAGGCATAAAAGAAGTGCATCCTTTGTGAGATGATAGTGACTTCTTAAATGGCTATGACGATAATTCCTCATGGGCCTGGGATAAATTTTATAAGTATGTTTCCTATAGAGGATTAAAAGATACTCAAGCAGGTACTGCTTTTTTTAGTGATGAGGATAATAATGTTAGTTTATACAAAACAGGCACTGAAGCAAATTCAACAAAAAATCCTAATTGCGATGAATAAAATTGTGATGCTGACCGGATTTTATTTATTGGCTTTAAATATTTCTGCTCAAACCTCAACAAATAAGGATACTATCTATATCCTATTTGAAGATGTCTACAAAGAAATGCGAAAAGACAATTTTACTGAAGCATTACAAGCAGGTTCTCCAGAAGAAAAACTCAAAAAATCCATAGTGTTTTATATTGAGCAAATGGAACCTCCTGAAGGATACGATTTTGAATTTAGTTTTTCCCATTTTAACCAAAGTCAGAGAGCCTATAATACCTTTGGCGGCACCCCCCCGTAATTTTATATAAGCCAAAATCATATTTAAAAGACAAAAAGTTACTGGATATTAACTTTTTTCGAAAAATGCCCTATATCCAGGTTGCCAAAACTTTCGAAAAAGAAGACAGCTGGGAGCAGGATGTAGCGATCTTTATAGTAGATGTAGATGAGATAAAAAATGACAGTATAGTGCTGCGGGAGGTGAAATTTACACGCCCGGTTAAAGAGTAATCCTGCATTTCCTAATAATTTAAGCCTTTACAGAAAAAAACTGTGAGGGCTTTCTTCGTTAATAACGAGGATAAGCTATCCCCTTCGGGTGCTAAGGATTAACACCTCCTTCCAAATTAAAGAAATCTTCAGAGGTTCCAAAACTTTCCAGGCACCTTCCACCGAAGTTATCTTTTCAAAAGTCAATAACAACTTCAACCCGGTTGGAGTTTCCTATACCAAATAAAAAGAACCTGATTGGCGAAAAACCCATACTATTTGTACGGAAAACCATAATGTACTTTATTAAAATCACATTATATTGCCAACTCAAACTTCTTTATGCTGCTTTTTAAAGCTTTTTGTCCCTACACCTTTAATGCAGAATTTTTTATTAATCGTATAAAAATGTTTTAAATGAAAAAAATTTACCTACTGTTAACGGCAACCATTTTCCTGGCTTCCTGTGAGAAAGATACTTTACCCCCCCTTCCTGCTGTACAGGACAACCAACAACCGGAAATTGAATTGCTGGACTTTAAAGAAATATCACCAGAACTTTTAGATAGAGTTCCATCTGCTTCCTCCACATTTTCAAAAAACACAATCCCTTTCGGCGCAATTAATGAAAATATAAAAGTCAAAAAGATCACAACTAAGAAGGGAGCCAGCAGTTATACCTTCTCCTTAAAAAAACTAAAGAAAAAATCTTCTCAAAAAGAATCTCAGGACTATTATTTTGACAATTTGGTAATAAGTGAGGGGAAGGAAATTAAAACTTTAATTTTTCGATATCAACCCACCCGGGAATGGCTTAAGAGTGACCGGGATTTCGAAAACTTCTCAGGAAAAATAACCGTTTTCGACATAAAGGGAGAGGTACAAAACATCATTACCACAAATAATGGAGCACAGGAAAATATTCCAGGAACCAATGGAAAAACTGTATGCTTATATGAACTTGAGCGGGTTGAAATTTGGTGTTTTGGCACGCTTTGCACCTCTGTCTACTATTACAGTGAAACCTGTACATCCTTTGACCCAAGTGGTGGTGGCGGTTGTAAAAGCGAGGATTGCGGCCCGACAGATCCCGAATCAATTCCAACCATTCCAACAGAAGGAGATCCCGAATGGGATACCGGAGCTGGAGGTGGGGGAGATAATACTTCTAATGAAACCAATGTGGAAATTATTAGTACCCTCACCGGTAAAGCTAAATGTGTATTTGATAAATTGAACGGGGGAAATTTATTTATGAATACAATTGGTAAGTTTGAGAATAATGATAATTATATCTTAAAAATAGAAAGAGGAGTTTGCTCATCACCCTCAGCGGACGGTTGCACAAATGGGAGTGATATAGCCAATGGAAATGTAACCATTAAAATACAGAATATAGGTAATGCTAATTTAGATTTAGCATTGCTAATACTTCATGAAGGAATTCATGCTGAAATTTACAAATATGTTTATGAACATAACACAGGCGTCGATCCTTCAGAAAGAAGAACTCTATTAAATTACTATTTCCAATATGGAGCGCAAAATGGTTTAGATGTTGCAACTACCCATGCACAACATTAATATATGGCTGATAATTATGTGGTTCCAATTGCAAAAGCTATTAGAGAATTAGATAATTATAAATACCCCTTAGAAAAATATATGGGTTTTGGATGGGATGGATTGAGAGCATATGGATATAATGGTTATTGGGATAATGGTGTATTTAAAAATCTCAATAAAAGTTTAGATTCTGATTATTACAAAAATCAGGTTGAAGTACTAACTAATACAGAATTCAATAATGATTGTGAAGATTGAAAATTATAAAAAATCAAACATAACAACATTTATTCTTGTAATTGTAATGCTATCATGTTCTGATCATATGTATTACACTAAAAATGAAGTAGATGTGGAGACGGAAAAAGTTATATCTATTCTGATAGATACACTTTCTATAGATATACCTATACCACCTCCTTTAAATGAATTAAATAAAAATGATTCACTTTATAAATTAACTGTTTTAAACAAAATAAAGAAAGACGAAAAAGATGTAAAGATAATTGCAATAGAACCCAAATTATACTCCACAGAAATTTATGATTTTCCTTCTAAGGACTTTGGAAATGATTATAACCATTTAATATTAAAGTTAAAATCATTAAAGAATACACCTTTAGTTCTTGATTATTTCATTGAAAACTCTAAGGATTCTATTATACCATTTCATGATACACTATTAGATAATACAGTTTCAGATTATATAAAATTTGATAAACTTTTAAGTTTTTCACGTATTGCATTCAATGAGGATTATTCTCGTGCTACAATTATAGCATCGAGTAGTACAAGCAGTCGTGCTGGAATTACTAGCATTTATTTTCTTGAGAAAAAAAAGGATGACTGGTATATAAAAAAAAGTCACGGTTTATGGATTTATTAAATAGGTATTAATTTTTAATCTAAAGTCAAGCAACTCCTAATTTAAAGATTGTAATAATTGCAAATTTGAATTGCAGGACTTTAAAGAAATATCACCAGAACTTTTAGATAGAGTTCCATCTGCTTCCTCCACATTTTCAAAAAACACAATCCCTTTCGGCGCAATTAATGAAAATATAAAAGTCAAAAAGATCACAACTAAGAAGGGAGCCAGCAGTTATACCTTCTCCTTAAAAAAAACTAAAAGAAAAATCTTCTCCAAAAGAATCTCAGGACTATTATTTTGACAATTTGGTAGTAAGTGAGGGGAAGGAAATTAAACTTTAATTTTTCGATATCAACCCACCCGGGAATGGCTTAAGAGTGACCGGGATTTCGAAAACTTCTCAGGAAAAATAACCGTTTTCGACATAAAGGGAGAGGTACAAAACATCATTACCACAAATAATGGAGCACAGGAAAATATTCCAGAAACCCATGGAAAAACTGTATGCTTATATGAACTTGAGCGGGTTGAAATTTGGTGTTTTGGCACACTTTGCACCTCTGTCTACTATTACAGTGAAACCTGTACCTCCTTTGACCCAAGTGGTGGTGGCGGTTGTAAAAGCGAGGATTGCGGCCCGACAGATCCCGAATCAATTCCAACCATTCCAACAGAAGGCGATCCAGACTGGGATACCGGAGCTGGAGGTGGCAGCCCATTCCCAACTGACCCGGAGCCAGTTATTGTAAATGTACATATAGATGATTCTATTTATGAATTTCCTTGTTTAGCAAAAGTCTTAGAAAAAATAATAAATTCTGAGAGCGCATTGTTTTTGCAGACTATTAGTAAATTTATAAAAAATCCAAATTATGATTTAACTTTTACTGTAGGAGAGTGTGACAGGACGGAAAATATGTGTACGAACTGGGAAAATGTAGATACTACTGGTGAGGTTTTTATTAAAATAGAAGATACAAATCAGAATCCTATTAATTTTGCTGCAGGATTTTTACATGAGGGGATTCATGCGGAAATTTTCAGATTTGTTAATGAACATCATACTGGCGATGTTGATCCTGATGACATGCCTCTCCTTTTTGAATATTTTCAACTCTATGCTGGGACAGCATATGCAGATAATATTGACCATATTTATATGACCATATTTTACATTAAACCGATCGCTGAAGCTCTCTGGGAAATGGACAATTTACAATATCCACTTAATTACTATAAAACTTTTGCCTGGGATGGTCTCAGAAATTATGATCCCAATAATTCTTTGGGTATTACTGATGAAGAATATTCCCAGTACAGAAACGAAATTACTTCGAATTTTAATATTAAATGTGATGAACAATAATTTATTCATTTTAATACTCACGCTTTTGCTAGTGCTTAGTTGCAACAAACCTCCAAACAATCCAGAAAAGCAGGAAGCGGCAATATATTCTCTTTTGATAGACAAAATGGCTAAACCATTACCGCCACCTCCACCACCGCCCAAAGATGGTTCAAAACCTAAATCGATAAATTTTGATTCCATCAACAAAGTAAAGATGGAAATTGTGGTTGATACTATGATGTTCAATACATCAAACACTTTGGATCTCCAGGAGGAATTTTCGGAGTTTCAAATGCTGGTGGACAGCATATCTTCATTACCGGTCAAACCGGTAAAAAAAGAATATTTAAAAAGTGAGAAAGGACACACCCTCATATTTGGAAGGTCGCTTGAGGATTCTGACACTCAATATTCTCAAATGCTGGGAATTTCACCAATTGCATTTAATCAACAGAACAATAAGGCCGCAGTATATGCCGGCCACAGTACACATCCTCTGGCAAGCTATCTTAAATTGTATTTGCTGAAAAAGATCAATGAAAAATGGCAAATTGTGTTTGAAAAAACGATTGAGGTTTCTTGAATATTATAACGCCCAAACTACTATTCTGGAAATCAACTAAAATCTTTTTGACTACAATTTCTAGTAGGTATATCTGTGAATAAAGAATGGGGATATATTTACTTGAGGTGAGATTTTCGGGTAAAGAGAAGCCCCTTCCCTCGTATTCGATAAAGCCCTCACATTTAAAAATTGTGGGGGCTTTTTTCCCTACTTCGCTAATTCCCCCTTTGGGGGTGAGGGGGCTTTTAAAGGCTCCAAAACTTTCAACGCCCTTTCCACAGAAGTTATCTTTTCAAAAGTGAGCAACAACCTCAACCCGGCGCGGGTTTTCTTTTCTTTCATGGTGCAGGAATGCGGATGGGTTTGTACGTATTGCAGCACTTTCGTAAAGGCTTTGGTTTTGTAAAAATCAGATTGCTGATCTGAAATAAAGTAACCTATCATTTTACCCTGTTTCATCACGACTTTTTCGAGACCTATTTTGGAAGCGATCCATTTGATTCGCACACTGTTCAATAGGTCCACCGCCTGTGTGGGCAGTTCTCCAAAACGATCCACCAGCCTGGTCTCAAATTTCTGCAGGTCCTCTTCAGTTTGGATGCCGTTTAATTCGGTGTAGAGATTTAGCCTCTCGGTTATATTGTTGATGTAATCATCGGGGAACAGCAGTTCAAAATCGGTATCGATCTGGGTGTCTTTAACGAAGGTCTTATCTTCAATATTTGTGCTATCGCTGTAAAGCTCCTTGAATTCATTTTCCTTTAGCTCCTCAATGGCCTCATTCAGGATCTTTTGGTAGGTATCAAATCCTATTTCGTTGATAAAGCCGCTTTGCTCTCCTCCAAGAAGATCTCCGGCTCCGCGTATCTCCAGATCCTTCATCGCGATATTGAATCCGCTTCCTAGTTCGCTGAATTGTTCCAGAGCAGTGATTCGCTTACGAGCATCATCTGTCATTGCAGAATATGGCGGAGTGATAAAATAGCAGAAGGCTTTTTTGTTGCTCCGGCCTACCCGGCCCCGCATTTGGTGCAGATCTGATAATCCGAAGTTATTCGCATTGTTGATGAAGATAGTGTTGGCGTTTGTAACATCCAATCCGCTTTCAATAATGGTGGTAGAAACCAGCACATCGAATTCCCCATTCATAAAGGAAAGCATGAGTTTCTCCAGTTTCTTCCCTTCCATTTGCCCATGGCCTACGGCCACTTTGGCATCTGGCACCAGGCGCTGTACCATCCCGGCGACTTCTTTAATATTCTCGATCCTGTTATGTATAAAGAACACCTGCCCCCCACGCTGAATTTCATACATCACCGCGTCGCGAATGGTCTCTTCAGAAAATCGTATTACATGGCTCTCAATGGGATACCTGTTAGGCGGCGGAGTCGTAATTGTACTAAGATCCCTCGCAGCCATCAAACTGAATTGCAGTGTACGCGGTATTGGGGTTGCTGTTAAGGTGAGCGTATCCACGTTTTCTTTAATAGTCTTAAGCTTATCCTTTACCGCTACCCCAAACTTCTGTTCCTCATCCACGATCAACAAGCCCAAATCTTTAAATTTAACCGACTTGTTCACCAGCTGATGGGTACCAATGATGATGTCTACCTTTCCGTTCTCCAGTTCTTCCAGGGTTTGCTTCCGCTCTTTCGCTGTCCTAAATCGGTTTAAATAATCCACGGTAACAGGAAAATCCTTCAGCCGTTCTGTAAAGGTCTTGTGATGCTGAAAAGCCAGAATGGTAGTGGGTACTAAAACAGCGACCTGCTTTCCGTTATCTACCGCTTTGAAGGCAGCGCGAATGGCCACTTCTGTCTTTCCGAAGCCAACATCCCCGCATACAAGCCTGTCCATAGGCCGCTCGTTTTCCATGTCCAGTTTTACTGCTTCAGTAGCTGTGCTCTGGTCCGGTGTATCCTCATAGATAAAAGAAGCCTCAAGCTCATGTTGCAAATAACTATCAGGCCCAAAAGCAAATCCTTTTTGCAGCCTTCGCTTGGCGTATAATTCGATTAAATTGTAAGCAATATGCTTAACCCGGGCCTTGGTCTTCTGTTTTAAATTCTTCCATGCGTTGCTGCCCAGTTTATATATCTTCGGCGGTTTCCCGTCCTTTCCGTTGTATTTTGAAATTTTGTGCAGGGAGTGAATACTCAGGTATAAAATATCACGCTCCCCGTAAATAAGCTTGATCGCCTCCTGCATCTTGCCTTCCACCTCTATCTTTTGGAGTCCGCCAAATTTCCCAATCCCGTGGTCAATATGAGTGACGTAATCCCCTACCTCAAGATTGGTAAGCTCCTTAAGAGTGATCGCCTGCTTCTTGGCATAGCCGTTCTTGAGCTGGAATTTATGGTAGCGCTCAAAGATCTGGTGATCTGTGTAACACACCATTTTGGCCGTATCATCGATAAAACCCTGGTATATTGAAAGCACCACGGTTTGATATTTAACCTCGCGATCCTGATCGTCAAAAATGTCGTGAAATCTTTTGGCCTGCTGCTCGCTAACGCAAAAGATGAAGTTCTTATAACCCGCCTCCTGGTTTTCAATAAGGTTGTCAATTAAAAGATCAAATTGTTTATTAAAAGATGGCTGGGGTTTGGTGTTAAAGGAAATGATCTCTTCCCCGGCAAAATCCTCTCCGGTAGTTTTTCGTTTGGTGCCCCCACCCTGCAGGATATTCTGATTTCCCAGTTCTACCAGCGCAAAATCTTTTAATTGCTTCTGAAATGTCTCTGCATTACAAAAAAGCTCTTCCGGCTCCCCGTGTTTCACTTCTCCCGGTAACTTCTGAAAAGCTTCTACTGCTTTTTCAAACAATTTATCCATTTGTGCTGAAAGCAGGTCCATATTCTTCACAAACACAACTGTGTTGGCCGAAACATACTTTAAAAAGCTTTCACGGGTTTCATTCAGCTTTTTATTTTCCACATTGGGCATAATGGAGATCTTCTTCACCTGCTCTGTAGAAAGCTGCGTCTCCACATCAAAGCTGCGGATGCTGTCTACCTCATCTCCAAAGAATTCTATCCTGTAAGGCTCATCATTGCTGAAGGAAAAGACATCTATGATCCCTCCCCTCACTGAAAATTCGCCCGGCTCTGTGACAAAATCAACTCTTTTGAACTTGTATTCGAAGAGTATTTCGTTTACAAAATCTATGGAGAGGCTGTCATTAAGAGCAATTTTAAGGGTGCTTTTCTCCAGCTCCTTGCGCGTTACCACTTTTTCAAATAGCGCATCGGGATAGGTAACTATAAGCGCGGGTTTCTTACGGGAGTTGATCCGGTTTAAAACCTCTGCGCGTAAAAGCACATTGGCGTTATCTGTCTCCTCAATTTGATAAGGCCGTCGGTAACTTCCGGGATAGAAAAGAACATTCTTATCACCCAGCAGCTGTTCCAGGTCATTTAGATAATATGCCGCTTCTTCCTTGTCGTTAAAGATGAGCAGGAATGGAGCATCAGCTTCGGCAAAAGCATTGGAAACAACAAAAGATAAAGAGGATCCCACCAGCCCTCGAAGGTGGATATTTTGGGATTTATTTTCAGAAGAGGCAATAGATTTTTGCAGTTCCAGCTGTTGCGGGGACTGTGCGAAATTTTGGGCAATGATGGTTTTACTCATTGGCGCAAAGATAATCCCTACCCTCCTGCCTCACAAAGTCATTGCGTACTTTTAACTTTTTTATAATGCTTATTAGATCCTGGGGTACATTGGTTTAGAGAAAGGGACAATAGGAGAGAATTCATAGTTCCACTTTTTTGTCATTCTGAGGAGCGCCTTTTTGCGCGACAAAGAATCTCTCGCGGGAGATAATTGGTGTGGTTTTCCAGGAATATTTGCGGGAGGAGAAGCGAGTTTGCAATTTTAAAGATAAGTGGGAAAATATGTTTTGTTTGAGTGACTGTCGTTTCTCCCTGCACCCGGAATAGGGATCCTTCACTTCGTTCAGGATGACAAGAATGAAGTATACTCCGTGTACCTCCGTGTCTAATTCCATTTAAACTCAGTGGTTAAATCCAGCCCATATTCAACCCTCACTCTCCCCCGCCACCAGTTTATACATAGGATTCGTTTTCCTGTTCTTATGCCCATGATAACTCACATATCCAAATAGCAAAATCGCCCCACCCAACGCGGTATAAGCAACCGCAACGTTCCCGTCTGTATGCCTGGCGTAGATCGCGATAAGAGCCCATATCCCTACAAGGGCAAATTCCCTCATATTCCTTCTGTATACAATAAGGAAATTGATAACCACAGCAACGATCAACATTATCACCGTCCACTGGGTCTCACTAAGAATGTAGCCTCTCCAGCCAAGGCTGGTGAGATGTGCGGCCACATTGGCAATAGTGGCCACAGTGATCCAGCCGGCATAAAAACAAATAGGCCACCATACAAATGCGATGATCTTAAATGGTGCATCCCAGCGTTCCATATTGGTACGGCGAATAATCATTATGAGGCTAAAAAGGATTATGAACATAAGAATGACAGAGAACAGGGTATTCTCGTACAACCAGGCTACCACCCAGGAGGCATTCGCCACATTTGCAATGATGAACCAGGGGCCGGTTTGGTCAATAAAGTTTGTCTCTCCCTCACTCACAAAGACCCTGTTAAGCTGAAAGTAGCAGTAGACCAGCAGGGAAACATATATCAAACCCCAGATGCTAAACGCATACCCCGCGGGGGTAAAAAGATTTTCGTAATGCTCACTTACCCCGCCAATGGTATTATCATTCAACCGGATGGCCTGGGAATAATAGCTCACAATGATCATTAGAATAACTGAAAGAAGATTCAGGACCGAAAGGTTTCGAGTCATGTTGAAGCAGGTTTAGTTAGTTCACTAAAAATACTTCTTTTTTTGTAATTGCGTAAACCTGGTCTCCCTCATTGGGTGAGATCCAGTAATTACCGGTAAATTCTCCAAAAGCCGGAAGGATCAACCGGTCTTCACTTTTGTAAAAACATTTTAATGGGAGCGTCTGTCTTCCCCTGCCGCGCAGCTTATAGCCCGGGTGCAAATGTCCGCAAATATTCAGGTAACCCTCCTTTTCTTCGGGATGATGAGAAAGGAAAAATTCTCCCAGGATAAGTTCCTGCTTTACTTCCACCCCAACTTCTTCATATTTCAAGGCAGAGATCACATCGTGATTCCCAACTACCAGGCTTACCTTTGCGGTGATTTCCACCAGCCAGTTCGTAAAAAGGTCCCATTCAATATTGGCGTAGCTATGAAAAAGATCTCCCAGGAAAACTACATTCTCCGGATTGAAAAAATCAATAACTTCTGAAAGTCGGCGAAAATTTTCAGCAATAGCACCGGCGGGCACTGCGCTGCCGTATTTTCTGAAATGCGAGATCTTCCCAAGGTGCACATCGCTTATAAGCAGCATATCCCGCTCCGGCCAGTACAACGCACCGGAGGGATGGAATAAAAATTTTTGCTGAAGAATTTGAACGGATTTTACCACGCTGCAAATTTAATCCTTTTCCAGTTGTTCCAGCATACGTTTTATCCTGTCTTCTATTTTTTCTGAAGATAATTTCTCCCGGAGCCTGTCTGTAATTATCGGAAATGCAAACGGAGTGGGCTTCTCACAAGCTTTCCACACGGTTTGCTGATTGGCGATCCTCTCCAATGCCAACCGCAGCCTCCCCTCTTCCAGCTGATGTTCAAAGGTTTCCCGGTATGATTGCAGGAACAGCAGATTATCCGGCTCATAATCCCGAAATACGCTGAAGAGTAGCTGAGAATTGGATTGCAGGTGTTTTGTTTTTATCATTTTATTTGGATAACCGGTAAATACCATTCCTGCTATCACGGCAATATCACGGAATTTCCTGCGGGCCATTTCAGTGGAATTCAAACTTTTCTGAAGGTCATCCATCAGGAATTCCGCAGTAAAAAGATCATTATCCAGCACCTGCTGCATATCAAATTCCAGGTCGCTCAGGAGTTCAAATCCGTAGTCATTAAACGCGAGGGTAAAGGAGATGGGCTGCAGCAAGCTTATCCTGTAGGCAAATAAACTCGCAAGGGCCTCGTGCACAAATCGGCCTTCAAAAGGATAGAAGATCGCGTGAAAACCTTCCCGGGTCTTAAAAGTTTCGATCAAAAATTCCCCTTTCCCGGGGATGATGGATTCTTTTTGCTGCCTGTCAAAAATTGGCTTTAGCGCCTTAAGTTCCCTGGATCTTCTTATTGTAGTTGTAGTTCCTGCATTCACACTGGCCTTTGCCTCGTACATCTCCTCCCGCAGCAATTCACTCATTTGGGCAGAAAAGGTCATCCTGCCACCCTGCCAGCTGGGAACCTTGGAGTTCTTCTTCGGGGACTTTCTCACCAACACCTGCATATTCTTTATGCGCACCAGCTCCAGGTTCCTACCGGCAAAGGTGAAGCTGTCCCCGGGATTGAGCTTGGAAACAAACCACTCCTCGATACTGCCCAGGTAGCCACCGGTAATGAATTTCACCGTAAGCATCGCGTCACTTACTATAGTTCCGATTTGTAGCCGGTGCCGCATCGCCACTCCGCGGTCATTTACCCTGAATTTTCCATCCTCCTCGATCTCTACTTTTTTATACTCGTCATAGGCCTGCAGACTCTGACTCCCCTTTGTAATGAAATTCAGGATCCAGCGCCACTGGTCTTCGTTGATATCCCTGAAGCAGAAAGTCGATTTCACTTCCGGATAGATATCTGCCGGAAAGAATCCGTTGGAAACTGCAAGGGTGGTTAAATACTGCACCAGCACATCAAAGCTGAGCAGATAGGGAATCCGGTCTTCCACCACGGTCTCCTTCACCGCTTTTTGCAGGGCAGAGGCTTCTATGAGTTCAATGGCGTGGGTGGGTAAAAAATAGATCACACTTTCCTTCCCGGGCTGGTGCCCACTACGCCCGGCCCGCTGAATGAACCTGGCGACGCCCTTGGGTCCTCCAATCTGGATGATGGTTTCCACGGGTGCAAAATCTACCCCCAGATCGAGGCTGGAGGTACAAACCACGGCTTTGAGGCTCTCATTCCGAATCGCCTGCTCTACCCAAAGCCGGGTTTCCTTGTTTATGCTCCCGTGGTGCATTGCCAGCTCCCCGGCAAATTCAGGATATTTATGGATAAGCTTTTGAAACCAGAGCTCGCATTGCGAGCGGGTATTGGTGAAGAGTAGCGTTGTTCTCGATGCTTTTATAATCGGCACCACCTCATCAATCAGGTGCATACCCAAATGCCCCCGCCAGGGAAATTTCTCCATTTTCTCCGGAATGATGGACTTGACAGTGATCTTCTTATTGAGGTTGGCCCGTATCAATTCAGAATTCTCAAAAGCCTCAGATCCCGGCCCCAGCAATACTTCCCGTGCCTCCTGTAGATTCCCTATGGTGGCCGATATTCCCCAGATCTTCATCTTTGGTGAAACGGTCTTAAGCCGTGACAGCGCCAGCTCCACCTGCACCCCGCGTTTTGTGCCCAGCAGCTCATGCCACTCATCAATAACTATAGCATTGAGGTCTTTAAAGTTTTTATCATAATCTTTGGAAGCCAGCAGCAGTTGCAGACTTTCAGGCGTGGTGATCAATAGGTCCGGCATTGATTTTCTTTGAGATGCACGTTCCTTCATCGAGGTATCCCCGGTTCGTATCCCCACAGTTAGATTTGTTCCCATTTCCTCTGCAAACCGACTAGCCGCCTGCTCAATTTCCACAGAAAGAGCGCGCAGCGGGGTGATCCAGATTGCCTTTAGTCCCTTTTTTGTTTTCGTTTTATAATCTGGATTCTGTCTTATATAATCCAGCACGATCGGAATCCATAAGGCATAGGTCTTCCCGCTCCCGGTGGGTGCATTCAACAAACCATTCTTCCCCTTCAAAAAAGCATCCCCAGGTTTGCTTTTGAAAAGCAAAGGGCTTCCAGGACTGGTTCAAGAACCAGTCATTGGCTAATTTTAAAAGTTCTGGTTTGTTCATTAAGTTTAAAATCCTTTTTTTGCTTTGCGAACTTTGCGCTAACCTTTGCGATCTTTGCGTGAAACCTTTTCCACGCAAAGCGCGCTAAGAACCCGCCGAGTAGGCAAAGGGGAGTTTCACCCCTAAGCCTCTCACAGAACCGTACGTGACAGTCTCCCGTCATACGGCTCGTGTTATTCTTTATAAATCAACAGTAACCAGTTTGCCAATGATAAAACAGGTTGGGTTTTAACTGTTTTATCTGTTTGAGCTTAATGATAGATTTTCCGGTGTTGATCTTGTATTTGTTTTTCATCCACTTGATCAGTCGTGAATCTACCTTTATTAGTGAGCGTCTTAGTTTATTTTTGCTGTATTTACTGTAATAGTTTATCCAACCTATAAGTTTCATATTGAGACTTTTGGCTATGTCCATTATATCCAACGTTGTGTTGTTCCATAACTTATTATCTCTAATAATCTCTCTAATCCGCTTTTGATTGGATTGACTGATTTCTGCTGTGAAGGCAGTATAAATTTGACCATCAAATTTTCCTATTCTCGCTCCTGGCTGATAGCTAAAGCCCAGAAATTCAAATTTGACCGTCTCGTGTTTTTCCTTCCGCTTGTAATCCTTACAGTAAGCGATGCGTGTTTTGGATTCGTTGACCTGTAGCTTTACTTCAGTCAGTCTTTGTTTGACTGCCTCAAGTACCATTTCCGCTTCTTCCTTGCTGTTGCAATGGATGACGATGTCATCTGCATACCTAACAAAGTTTACCTGAGGGTAGTGTTTGCTCAGCCACATATCAAGGGAGAAGTGTAGATACAGATTGGCAAGCAAAGGACTTATCACACCTCCCTGAGGTGTTCCTTTTCCTTCTTTTTGTTGCAGGGTGCCATCCTTCTTCTGGACAGGCATCTTTAACCATCTCTCTACATACAGTTTCACCCATTTTTCGTCCATAACGTGTTGGGTCGCTTTTAGCACCAACTCGTGATCCATTTCATCAAAGAACTTACTGATGTCCATATCTATCACCCAGTCCTGCTTGAAGCAGTTCTGCCTGACCTGTTCAACGGCATCGTGTGCACTCTTTAGTGGCCTGTAACCATACGAGTTGTCATGAAAGAGCCGGTCTATCCGCTTTTCCATATAATCCTTCAACACCTGTTGGGCTATTCTATCCTTAAGGGTTGGGATTCCTAATTTGCGCACCTTGCCGTCCTTTTTAGGTATCTCTACTTCTCGGACAGCCTGAGGGTGGTAACTGCCAGAGGCTAATCGGTTCCAGATAACGTAGAGATTGCGCTCAGTTTGTTTATCAAACTCAACCCAGCTCTGGTTGTCTATCCCAACGGCTTTACCCCCTTTTTTCACCTTGCGGTAAGCTTTCACCACCTGTGAAAACTCAATTGGTACTGTTTTCTTTACGTGTACATTCATTTGTTAATCATCCCTTTTTATCGGTTGTAGTAGTGAACATTCAACTGAATAACCCGAACCCTTCGCTCCTTCCTGCTTTCACAGGACATCATCACTACTATGGTTCGGTCCGACTTCCGTTTCCCTGCTCTTCACAGTTCCCTGAAACGGAGATCCCGAGTTCCGTAATAAAGCCCGGATATAAGTCATGTCGCCTGTATAACGGTGGGCACACGGCCAGTAAATCAGGTTTCCGCCGTGCTTATCTCTGCATCCTCAGCATAATGCGATTTTGCCACACAACTATGCGATTTCGTTACTTCATCAGCGATTTATTTTCATTCATCTCTTATATCCATACCTGATGGATTTATTCCACCTTTCCCCTGAACGTTCACCACAGCGGCCTTACGGCTTTTGCAGCACAGGGTGGTTTGGCAACCCCGCCTGCACAGCGTTGCCGATACTTCGTTCTTATTGCTAAGAGTTGTATCATCTTTATTACAGCATGTTAAAGAACTTCAGCCGTCTTTAACTTCACGGCACAAGCAGAGAGCGCAAAGATCCCGCAGAGAGCGCAAAGAAAATTTCTCTGTTGTTAATACACTACTAATAAAAACTCTAAACCTTACTTCTCACCCCCATCAACTCCCCCTTTGGGGGCCGGGGGGCTTATAAGCCCTTTCAAATCCCCCAACGTATTCGCCTCCTCGATCATTTTATCCTGTCTCCACCTCAAGATCCTTGGAAACCTGGTGGCTACCCCGCTTTTATGTCGGCTGGATTCTGCTACACCTTCGAAGGCTATTTCGAAGACGTGATGTGGTTTTACACTGCGCACGGGACCAAAGCGTTCGAGGGTATTCTTTTTTATCCAGGCATCTACTTTTCTGAATTCTGCATCTGTAAGTCCGCTGTAGGCTTTGGCGAAGGTTACCAACTCCTTCTTTTCCCCATCCCACAATGCGAAGGTGTAATCTGTAAACAAATTACTGCGCCTTCCATGGCCGCGCATGGCATAGGTGAGGACAGCGTCTATGGTTAAGGGATCCACTTTCCACTTCCACCAGTCGCCTTTTTTACGGCCAACCAGGTAGGGGGAGTCAAGCTTCTTCAGCATTAAGCCTTCAGAATTCTCCTCCCGGGCGCGGTCTCTTTCGGCAGCTACTTCCCCCCAATTTTGGAACGAAATGGTTTCAGAAATATGCAGTGGCAATTCTTCCGTAGAAACATCGGCATGTAGAGAATGTAAAATATCCCGTCTTTCAGCATAAGGCCTTTCCCGGATATCCTTGCCCTCCCATTCCAGCACATCATAAGCCTTGAGGATCACCGGGGTTTTCTTTAGCAAAGCTTTGGAAACATTTTTACGGCCAATGCGGGTTTGCAGGTCATTGAAAGTGCCGATAGCACCATCTGGAAAAGGCAGGATCTCACCATCTATAACGGTACCATTGGGTATGGCCGACTTAAAAACCTCAAATTCCGGATACTTATCGGTCACCAGCTCCTCTCCCCTGCTCCACACGAAAAGGTCGTCGTTGCGAATTATCACCTGGCTACGAATGCCATCCCACTTATGCTCTGCTGCCCAGTCACTCACCTCCCCCAGATCCTGCACCTCATCTTCCAAAGCATAGGCCAGATAAAACGGATACGGCTTTGAGAGATAATCCTCCTCATTCTCCTCCAGCACCAGCTGATTGAAGGAAATTGTGTTCGGATCCCAGTTCCCCATTAGTTTATATGCCAGGATGTCCTCTTCTATTCCCGTGGCTTTGGAAAGGGAGCGCGTCATCAACTTCTGACTCACCCCGATGCGGAAACTGCCGGTTATAAGCTTGCTGAAGACAAATCGTTCATAATAATTAAGGTGGGTCCAGTTGTCAAAAAGATATTCCTTTTTCTCCTCTTCAGGTTTGGATTTTAGGACAATGATCTCCTCCAGGAATTGGGTAAGGCTTTTTTCTGAAACAGCTTCAGAAACAGGTATCACAAGGGCAATCGTTTCTGCCAGGTCGCCAACTATATGGTAAGATTCTTCAAACAACCACAGCGGAATATTGGAAAGTTCAGAGGCCCAGTGGCGCAGTAAGGTGGTGTTTACCGGCCGGGGTGGCCTACGGTGCGAAAGGATTGCAATTGCCCATACCTTATCCCTCTCCGGCGCTTCCAGGAAATAATCGGTAAGTGCCTCCACCTTAAGTGTGGTTTTATTAGTGCTGTCAAGCGTCCTTATAAGTTCAGCAAATCGTTTCATCTTTGTGCCTGCTTCTTTCCCGGTTATTTTTCCGGTTTATCTTTTTTTCCAACCGCTGCTGCTTTTTCCTCATCGGGCACCAGCTCATCTGTACTTTCTGCCTTGCTTTCCATCTCTCCCATTTCTCCTTCATATTGGGTCTCTTCGGTACGGGCATCATACCCCTGTTCGCAGAGGTATTTACTGAAAATATCTGTATACCCGTGGGTACAAATCACTTTTTCACAGCCGGTTTCCCTTATTGCCTGCAAAAGTCCCTGCCAATCGCAATGATCGCTCAGCACAAATCCCTTATCTATCGCCCGCCTCCTTCTTGCACCACGAAAGGCCATCCATCCACTGGCAGATGCCGTAACGTAAGGCACCATTTTTCTTAGCCACGGGGTTCCATGGGCGCTAGGAGGAGCCAAAACAAGACCACCTTTTAATTCATCTTTGGTTGTTTCCCTTGTAACCCTGGTGGTATCAGGAAATTCCATCATTGGCCTCAAAACTTCTGTCATATTTTCAATTGCACCATGCGTGTAGATCTTTCCAATGTTTGGATCAAGATGCTTCAGCAGCCGTTGAGCTTTCCCCAGGGAATATCCGAAAAGAACAGAAGTACGGCCGTCTTGTTTATTTTGTTGCCACCAGGCGTTGATATCTGCCATCACCTGTGCCTGCGGGGTCCATTTAAAGGCAGGAAGGCCAAAGGTGCATTCGGTAATAAATGAATGACATTTTACCGGTTCATAGGGAACGGCCACCCCATCATCTTCCAGTTTATAATCTCCCGTGAAAACCCATATTTCTCCTTTACATTCAACCCTTATCTGGGAGGAGCCAATGATATGGCCGGCAGGATGAAGTGAGAATTTGACCCCGTTAATGCTAAAGGTCTCATTCCACTCCTTACCCGTTACATTTATTTCCCCCAGGCGATGTTTAATGATAGGCACATTGGAATGGTGGGTAATATAGTGTTTATGGCCCCAGCGGGAATGGTCGGCATGCCCGTGAGAGATAATAGCTTTCTCCACCGGCCTCCAGGGATCCAGGTAAACATCTGCCCGGGTGCAGTAAATTCCTTTATCATTAAATATCAATAACGGCGGGGTCATCCATTGCTTTTTTCTGAAAGGAAGTTAGGTATTTTGAAAGCGGTGAAAAAGGGATTAAGAAAAGATTAGCGATTGGAAAAAGCTGGTTTTCCTGATAATTTTCATATTTTTCGCCTGGACGATTAATTATATTTGTCCCACAAAAAATTAAAATCATGGCAATTTCAGATCTATACGGCTCAGGAGAGCATTTACGTAACCTAGGGCATTTTGCGGCTATTGTAAGCCTGGCAACGGTTAATGGGGAATTAAATAAACACGAGCAGGCAATGCTGGAGCGCTTTGCCCGTAAGCTTGACATATCTGAAGAGGAATATACCAGGATCCTGGAAAAACCTACAGATTATCCCATCCACCCAAACAACACCTACGAAGGAAGACTGGAAAGATTACATGACCTGTTCACGATTATCTATTCAGACGCCAATGTAGATGAGTTTGAGATGAAATTATTGAAGAAATATGCCATCGCCATAGGATTTTCCTCCACCGTTGCCGACCGGCTTATCAAACGGTCTGTGCAGATCTTTAGCGGAAAATTAAGCTATGATGACTACCAGCTTTTAATAGACAGGAAATAATTACTCATCATATTTTGCCATAAATTCCTCGGCTTTTTCTACCATTTTTGTGCTACCGCAAAAAATTGGGGTCCTTTGATGTAATTCTGTGGGTTTGATCTCCAGGATTCGTCTAAAGCCGTCTGTTGCTTTCCCCCCGGCCTGTTCTACAAGATAGGCCATGGGATTACATTCATACAAAAGCCGCAGCTTCCCGTTCGTGGCTGTGGAACTCTTAGGATATATAAATATCCCACCCTTGATCATGTTACGGTGAACATCACTTACCATAGAACCAATATACCTTGAAGTGTAAGGCCTGTCGTCTTTTTCTTCCTGGCAGTATTTAATATAATCCTTTACCCCCTGTGGGAAATGTACATAGTTCCCCTCATTAATTGAATAGATCTTTCCTGTGTCAGGAAATTTCATATCGGGGTGCGAGAGGTACCAGGATCCCAGGGCAGGGTTAAGTGTAAATCCATTTACCCCGCGGCCGGTAGTATAGACCAGCATTGTGGAAGTACCATAAATTATATAACCTGCTGCAACCTGATTATTCCCCGCTTGCAGAAAATCTTCTATTGTCGCCGGGGTTCCTATTGGTGTCACCCTGCGGTAAATAGAAAAGATTGTTCCTACAGATACGTTTACGTCTATATTGGAACTACCGTCCAGGGGATCAATAAGAACCACATATTTATTCTGATGTTTCCCATCTGACCCAGGAATGGTAATAAAGTCATCATTTTCCTCAGAAGCTATGCCACAAACTATTTCACGGTTGGTAAGGGTTTGAATAAATGTCTCATTGGCCATGACATCCAGCTTTTGCTGGTCCTCACCCTGTACATTGGTCTCGCCGTATGCCCCAATAATATCTACAAGCCCTGCCTTGTTCACCTCGTGGTTCACCACTTTGGCAGCAAGTCTTATGGAGTTTATCAACCTGGAAAGCTCCCCGGAAGAGTAGGCAAAGTCTGCCTGATTTTCAATTATAAATTCACCTAAAGTCTGGTTTCTCTTGGGCATTTTGTTTTGTTTGATTTTTTACCGCAGTAAAATTATTCAAATATTTAAGTTACTACAACGATTTCGTTGTTTATATAAATTTTAGGTTCCTTATTTTTGAAACAATTAACATATCTATGGAAATCAACATAAGAAAATCTGAAAAGAAGGATGCACCCTCTATTCTTGAGCTAATAAAGGAACTTGCACATTTCGAAAAAGAAACTGAAGCCGTAGAGGTGGACGTAGAGGAGTTGGAAAGGGAAGGCTTTGGCGATCACCCCCTTTTTACCTGTTTTGTAGCAGAAGTAAACGGAAACATCGAGGGAATTGCCCTGGTATATTTTAGGTTCTCCACCTGGAAGGGCCGCACCGTTCACCTGGAAGACCTTATTGTGAGGGAGAAGATGAGGGGTACCGGCATTGGCAGCGCGTTGTATAGAAAAGTAATAGAATATTCGCTGGAACAGGGTTGTAAAAGAACCGAATGGGTGGTCCTGGACTGGAACCAACCTGCGATAGATTTTTATAAAAGAAGCGGGGCAACTGTATTTGAAAATTGGAATACCGTGCAAATGGATGAACAGGCGATGAAGGAATTCATAAGCCAAGGTTAAAATTTTAATTCAAAAACCATCTGCTGCACACTTCCGGGAATCTATTGCTAAATTTGCATAAAGCATTAGAAATTATGGAATATACAATACGTGAGGCAAAAAGGGAGGATATGCCACAGGTTCTTGATCTTATCAAGGAACTTGCAGCCTATGAGAATGCATCCAGTGAAGTGGAGATCAAGGAGGAAGACCTGGAGCATGAAGGTTTTGACGAAGGGAATTTTAAATGCTTCGTGGCAGATGTAGAAGGGAAGATTGAAGGAATGGCCCTGGTGTACTTTCGTTTTTCTACCTGGAAAGGCCGCACCGTACATCTGGAAGACCTTATTGTAAGGGAGAAAATGCGGGGAACGGGACTAGGCGGAGCACTTTATAGAAGAGTCGTGCAATATGGCCACGAAAATGGTGTAAGAAGAGTGGAATGGGTAGTTTCTGAAGGGAATAAAAATGCCATCGAATTTTACGAGAATACAGGAGCCGATATCAAAAAGAACTGGTACACAGTGCATATGGATGAAACCGGAATAAGAAAAAATATCCAGGAGTAGGCATGGAGGTATTCAAGTTTGGGGGAGCATCGGTAAAGGATGCACCTTCAGTAAAGAACGTCGTGGCAGTTTTGAATCACACGGGAGCTGAAGATAAGGTGGTGGTGGTTTCGGCTATGGGAAAAATGACCAACGCTTTTGAGGTAGTGGTAGCTTCCTATCTGGAAAAAAATAGAATTCCGAAGGAACAACTTTCAGCAATAAAGAATTTCCATCTCGAGATCGCATCACAACTATTTGAGGATTCAGCAAATGTGATATATCAAAAAATAGATGATCTAATTGCTGAGCTTATTAATTTCCTGGAGCATAATAAATCCACCCAATACGATTTTGTATATGATCAAATCGTTTGTTATGGGGAACTATTATCTTCTGTTATTCTTAGCGAATATTTTAGCCTTAGTGCCCTGGATCACACCTGGCTTGATGCAAGAAAGCTGTTAAGAACAGACAGTACTTATCGCGATGCCACCATAAACTGGCCCGAAACCCAGGAAAAGATCCTGGCAAAAGTTAGACCCGGGAAAGTATATCTCACCCAGGGTTTCATTGGGGCCGATGCCAATAATTTCACCACCACCCTTGGCAGGGAAGGAAGTGATTATACAGCCGCTATTTTTGCATACTGCCTTAATGCCGAAAAGGTGACCATCTGGAAAGATGTCCCGGGCGTGCTAAATGCAGACCCACGGGTTTTTAGAAACACCACGCTGCTTAACCAAATCTCTTACGAAGAGGCCATTGAGCTGGCATTTTACGGGGCCTCTGTGATACATCCTAAGACTCTACAGCCATTGCAGCGCAAGGAGATCCCGCTCTTTGTGAAATCCTTTATAGATCCAAAGGGTAATGGTACCGCAGTAAGCAAAGGACAAACCCTTATCCCAGCCATCCCCTGTTTTATCGTGAAAAAGAACCAGGTGCTTATATCCCTTTCATCCCTGGATTTTTCTTTTATGGTAGAGGAGAATATCAGCGAGATCTTCCGGCTGTTCCATCTATATCAAATGAAGGTGGACCTCATCCAGAATTCAGCTATTAGTTTTGCCGTTTGTGTTGATAATAAATTTAATAATCTGGAAAAGCTTATCCTGCATCTTAAGGCGCGCTTCAAGGTAGATTATATTGAGGGAGTCTCCCTTTATACTATCAGGCATTTTGATGAGGCAGCACTGGAAGCACTGGAAAAAGATAAGGAAGTACTGCTTAAGCAGGTGATGCAAAACACGGTACAGCTCGTAACGCGGGCCTGATCCTGAGCAGGATCTATTTTTTTGCATTTACTATATTTGTTAAACAAAACCAACAGCCCATGGGAATCGTAAGTTCAAAAGAAGTAGCCAAAGTAATGAACCTTGATAAAATGGGGTTCCTGGGCACCTCCATAGGTTGGCTCATCCTTAGAACTACCAGGCTTTCCAGAATCAATAAGGAGTATGAGAAAAGGAAGCATCTCAAAGGAGAAGAATTCATTACCTCCATACTTGATGGATTTCAGGTAGATTTCGAGATCCCGGAAAAAGATCTCAAACGTATTCCAAAAACAGGTGCATTTATTACGATCTCCAACCATCCCCTGGGTGGGATTGATGGGATGATCTTAATGAAAACTGTCCTGGAGCAACGCAGTGATTATAAAGTGATCGCTAATTTCCTGCTTCAAAGGCTGGAGCCGCTTAAACCTTATATTATGCCGGTGAATCCTTTCGAAGATCACAAGGAAGCCAAATCCAGCATTGCGGGAATAAAGGAGGCAATCTCTCATTTAAAAGCGGGTCACGGGTTAGGAATTTTCCCGGCCGGGGAAGTTTCAACCTATAGAGATCAAAGGAGAATTGTAGATAAACCCTGGGAACCCGGCGCTATGAAACTTATCCAAAAAGCCAATGTTCCTGTCATTCCTATTTATTTTCACGCTAAGAACAGCCTTTTTTTCTACAGACTGGCCGGGCTTAGTGATATTTTGCGTACCGCTAAACTCCCAAGTGAGATGTTAACGCAAAAAAAGAGAAAAATAAAAGTGCGTATAGGAAATGCCATTTCTCCTGAAGAGCAGGCTGCACATCCTAATCTAGAGGCTTTTACCGGATTTCTTCGCAGGAAAACTTATATGCTCGCCAATTCCTTTGAGCGAAAGAGATTGATAGACAACATTCCAAAGACTTTAAAAATTCCCAAAGCACCAAAGGATATAGCGGGAGAGACCAAACAGGAATTAATTGAGGCAGAGATCGAGACCTGCCTCCACCTGGATAAACGATTGCTGGAAAGCAAGAACTATGAGGTGTTCCTTGCAAAGCGTGAAATTGTACCCAATATCATCAAGGAAATTGGCAGGTTAAGGGAGATCACTTTTCGGGAAATTGGAGAAGGCACAAATCAGGCGGTAGATCTTGATAAATTTGATGATTATTACTACCACATGTTCCTTTGGGACAATGATGCTAAAAAAGTGGCGGGTGCCTACAGGATGGGAATGGGCGCAGAGATATACAGGAAATACGGTATAGACGGATTTTACCTGCAGGACCTTTTTCGCTTCGAACCCGAACTGCATAAAATGATGAGCCAGTCCATTGAGATGGGCAGGGCTTTTATTATCAAGGAATATCAGCAAAAACCTATGCCTTTATTTTTACTATGGAAAGGGATCGTGCACTGCACCCTAAGATTTCCGGAGCATAAATATCTTATTGGCGGGGTAACCATAAGTGATAAGTTCTCCAATTTTTCCAAATCCCTTATGATCGAGTTTATGCGGTCAAATTTTTTCGATAATGAGGTAGCGCAATATGTAAATCCGAAAAAAGAATTCAAAGTTAAGCTGAAGGATGAGGATAAGGAGATGATCTTTGAATCCAGCGAGGCCGATCTAAATAAATTCGACAAATTCATCGACGAACTTGAGCCGAACAGCTTGCGATTACCGGTGCTCATCAAGAAATACATAAAACAGAATGCGCGGGTGGTTGCTTTCAATGTAGATCCTCTGTTCAACAATGCTGTAGATGGTCTTATGTACATAAAGATTGCCGACCTTCCGGAAAGTACAGTAAAACCGGTGATGGAAGAATTTCAGAAAGAACTTGAACAAAAAGCGGCAAATTCATAGAGTAACGGCTGTTAATTTCGTGTTATACCCTCCCTCCCATTCGGGATTAAGGCAGAACCTTCTTATATTCAAACAGCAAAATTAAAGAACATGGAAAAGATATTAATTGTAGGAGCAACAGGAGATACAGGAATGAGAATTGTGGAGATCTTAAACAATTCACAGAGTTTTGAGCCTGTGGCAATGATTCGCAAAGAGGAGCAGAAAGGGGTTTTTGAAGACATGGACGTGCAGTGGGTGCTGGCAAACCTGGAGGAGAATGTTGACCACGCCCTTAAAGGAATAGACAAAGTGATCTTCGCTGCCGGAAGTGGTGGTGATACCGGGGAAGAGAAAACAATAGCAGTAGACCAGAAAGGGGCTATTAGAGTAATTGATGCCGCGAAAAAGGCTAAAGTCAAAAAATTTGTGATGCTAAGCTCCATGGGAGCAGACGATCCTTCACAACACAAGAAATTACAGGTATATCTTGAAGCAAAGCAGAAGGCAGATGAACATCTCATGGACAGCGGAATTCCTTACACTATATTAAGGCCCGGGGCGCTAACAGATGATCTTGGATTTGCCAAGGTAAAACTTGCTGAAAAACTTGACGAACAGGGTGAGATCTCCAGAGATGATGTGGCCTTCCTTCTCGTAATGAGCCTTGCAGATCCTCTTGTTAAGAACAAGGTTATTGAGGCGCTGGAAGGAGAGGAACCAATCAAATCGGCACTTATAGAAGCCAGCAAGTAACATGAAACCCACCAGAAAAGACATACATCCCGGTACAAGAGTTCTCATTGTACAAAAGCACGACCAGGGCACAGGGAATCTCACAGAGGGCACTGTCCTCGATATTCTGACCAAATCGCCGATGCATCCTCACGGGATAAAAGTGCGATTGGAATCTGGGGAAGTGGGGAGAGTGCAGGAGGTTGTTGGGGTTGTCTAGTCGTTAGTTTTTAGTCGTTAGTCGTTAGTCGTTAGTCGGTAAAATTCAGATTAGGTCAGGTTTGATGCCTGGAGGTTAATTTGATTACGCGGATTTAAGCGGATTTCGCGAAATCTCGATTCCTTCCTGTAAGCCACGAATGCACGAATATTTATTTGTTTCCTGCTCTTCTTGCTACCGTCAGGCTGAGACCCTGATAAAATTTTTTTATTAGCCTGAGGTGATAACGTCTGAAAATCATCAATGCGAATCAATATTTTTTTTGTTAGAAGGTGTTTTCCGGCCTACGAAAGCTTATCGTAAAATTTGAAATGAGAGGGGCGTTAAGAATTTTAGGCTGTTTGAGCGAAACGGTTTAATCTCGCTAGAATTTATAATCCCGCGAGTTCCTAAAATTTAGCCACCGAATGAAAAATTTAGAGAAGCTTTCGTAAGCCTAGACTTTTTTACTTCTTTTTTGGGCGATGCAAAAAAGAAGGAGCGGTCCTATGAAAGGGGATTAGACTGCCATTCGATTCGATGATTATAAGAAAAAAACCTACTCCCCCCTCCCAAACCTCTCTATTATCTTATCTGCAATAGTAGTAGCGAGTTTTCCATGCGACTCAACGGTCCACCCCGCCACGTGGGGGCTGAAGAGGACATTTTCAAGAAGCATTAACTCTTGTAGCGCTTCGGGCATTTCTTTCTTGTCTGTGAAAAGCTGCTCAAAAGAGCTTTTTTCATATTCCAGCACATCCAGGCCGGCACCCAGGATTTTTCCCTGAATTAGGGCCTGAACAAGATCCTCTGTTACCACACTTTTACCCCGGGCGGTATTAAGGAACCAAAATGGTTTGGAAAAAGAATTGATGAATTCTTCATTGATCATCTTGTTCGTCTCAGCAGTCCACGGGGTATGTAGACTTACCACATCCACCTTTTGGCAGAATTCAGCTAAAGATACCTGCCGGGCGTTATCGTCTCCAACTCCCCCTAGTATGTCATAACAGAGAACCTCAACCTCGAATCCGCGGAGTTTTTTGGCGAAGGCTTTTCCCATATTTCCATAGCCTATAAGGCCTACTGTTTTCCCGTCGAGCTCCAATCCGCGATTTGCTTCCCGGTTCCAGTAACCGTTCCGCACTTCCCTGTCAGCTTTATTCAGCTTATTGAACAGGGAAAGCAGCATTCCCAGCGCATGTTCGGCCACGGCATTGCGGTTACCTTCTGGAGCAGAGAAAAGTGCGATCCCTCTTTCTTCAGCATATTCCACATCTATACTTTCAAGTCCAGCCCCAACGCGGGCAATGAATTTAAGATTAGGGGCAGCATCCAGAAAACTTCTCCCAATATCAAATCTGCTTCTTATTACAATCCCGTCATACAGATGCTGGTTCTCCAGGATCTGTTCCATAGACTGGTCATAAGCTTCAATATTATGATGTCCCGCTTCCGCAAGCTTTTTTAATAATAATGGGTGATTACTGTCTGCATGAAGTATGATCATTCCCTTTAAATTTTTGGATAAGTAGTCCTTGTTTTTTCGTCTGTCACCTCGCCTGTATGCTTAACAGAAAGCTTTTCGAAAAGCATGATATGCACCTCCTCCCCGTCCTTTGTCATAGGGCAATGCTCTACACCTTTTGGAACAACAATGATCTCTCCCTGCTTCACCTCTTCTGTGCGATCCCGGAACTGAATAAAGAGCGTCCCCTTCACAACCTGAAAGAGTTCATCCTCCTTCTCGTGTTTATGCCACACAAATTCTCCTTTCACCTTTGCCAGCAAGACCTGCATGTCATCTATTCCAGCTATTTGACGGGGATGCCAGTGATCACTAAATTTTTTAAGTTTTTGCTGAAGGTTGATAGCGTTCACAACTAAGGTTTAAAACATTTAGGTTAACTCTACTAGAAACCGAGAATGGCTTTTGCTATTGAGAAATAGATAAGTATCCCGAAGATATCATTACTTGTGGTTATAAAGGGGCCGGTGGCCATTGCGGGATCTATACCCTGCCTATCAAGTATAATGGGCACAAAGGTTCCTATTAATGAAGCTATCACAATAACTGAAACAAGAGAGATCCCCACAGTCACACCATAGATATAATCAAAGCCTAATAAAAATGTACCTCCCAAAGCTAGCATTATAGCAAGTACCACCCCGTTGAGCAGGCTTAGCCCCACCTCCTTAATAAGGCGTTTCATTAGAGAACCCCGAAGGGTATTATTGGCAAGACCCTGCAATACGATGGCAGATGATTGGACTCCTACATTTCCTGCCATTGCCGCGATCAAGGGGACAAAGAAGAACAGAGCACCATATTTCTCCATTGCATCCTCAAAGGTTCCAAGGACAGTAACACTTATAAATCCGCCAAGGAGTGCAAGCACCAGCCAGGGCAGGCGGGCGCGGGTGTGTTTCATAATACTGTCATCTGCCTCCACACCTTCAGAAATACCTGCAGCCATTTGGTAATCCTTCTCCGCTTCTTCCCTTATAAAATCTACGATATCATCAATGGTAACCCGGCCTACCAGCCGGCCCATTTCATCAACCACCGGGATCGCCTCCAGGTCATATTTTTGCATCACCCTTGCTACTTCATCCCCGGGGGTGTGTACATTCACATAATCTACCTGCGGGATGTAAACATCCCGTATATGTGCATTACTCCTTGCGGTAAGAAGGTCTTTTAATGATAATCTTCCTTTAAGCTTATTCCTGTCATCTACCACATAGATCGAGTGCACCCGGGTAACATTTTCTGCCTGGGCCCGCATCTCACTCATACAATTGGTAACACTCCAGTTCTCGTTCACCTTTACAAGCTCCTTCGCCATAAGACCACCGGCAGAATTTTCATCGTAGCGCAGCAGCTCCACAATATTATCTGCATGCTCCTCATCAATGATCTGGGAAATTACTTCCTGTTGTCTTTCTTCAGAAAGTTCTGCGATGATATCGGCCGCATCATCGGTATCCATATTCTCAAGCTCCTCGGCTATTTCTTTAGGAGAAAGATTATCGAGAATTCGTTCCCTTACACCCTCCTCCAGCTCCATAAGAGCCTCAGAGGTTTTGTCGCTGTCGAGTAACTTTATGATATAGGTAGCCTCATCCAGTTCCAGTTCGGTAAGGATCTCTGCAATATCGGCATGGTGAATATCCTCAAGATGCAATAGCAGTTCCTCATCGTTCTTTTGTTCAATGAGGTATTCTATCTTCTCGATTAATTCATCACTAAGTTGAAATTGCATATGGCTCAATTTTTAGTGTAAGTTCAATAAATTGTTCTGTGCTAAGCTGTTCAGGTCGCTGTCCAAAGATAGCATCTTCACGCAAATTATCTGGTAACTGGAAGATCTTTAAGCTATTTCTAAGAGTCTTGCGTCTTTGCTGAAAGGCAGTTTTAACCACCCTGAAGAAAAGCGCCTCATCACAGGGAAGACTATAATCTTCTTTTCTGGTCAAACGTATTACTCCGCTCTCAACTTTTGGCGGCGGATTAAACACCGCAGGGGGAACGGTGAGTAAGTAGGTTACTTCATAAAATGCCTGAGTAAGCACACTCAGGATGCCATAGGTTTTGTTCCCATGAGGGGCGGCGATCCTCTGTGCAACCTCCTTTTGGAACATGCCTGCAAATTCGGGAATTTCTTCTCTATTCTCAAGTGTTTTGAAAACTATTTGTGTAGAAATATTATATGGAAAATTTCCGATGATCGCGTAGGGACCTTCAGGAAAAATTTTCCTCAAATCATACTTTAAGAAATCCTCCTGGTGGACCTTCCCTTCCAATGTTGGGTAATTTTCATCAAGATATGCAACACTATCCCGGTCAATCTCGATCACGTGCAAATTCACTCCTTTTTTGAGAAGGTATTTTGTGAGTACACCCATACCAGGGCCAATTTCCAGCACATTCTCATAACCTTCCCAGGTAAGGGAGTCGGCTATTTTTTCGGCAACAGATTCATCGGTAAGAAAATGCTGGCCGAGGTGTTTTTTCGCACGCACCTCACCATCATTAGCAGGGGTATGCTGGGGGGAATATTTTCCTTTGTTCTTTTTCATTTAATGTTTTTTGACCCGGGAATTTTCCGGCTTAGTAGGAATAGGTAAATCTAAAGCAAACAGGTTATTCCTTTTGCTCGTTTACCACCTCCAGTTCGGTGCGAAAAGCTACCATTTTACCCTCAAAGGCTTTACTTCTCGAACGCAGTTGTGCCGCATCCTCCTCATAATATTTTTCCAACATTTCCTTGTTGATGCAGGTATATTGAACTGAGTATGTGATACCTCCCATAGGCTCCTTTACCACCACCCTGCTCATTAAGGCTTTGGTGAATTTTTTGGTTAGCAGCATTTCTGGAATATGCTCATTCTGCATCCATTCCAGCCACTCCTCGTGGATATCTTCCTGGATATTTGTTGTTACGTTGTAGATGTACATTTTCTTTCGGTTATCGGTTGTCGGTTGTCAGTTATCGGTTGTCGGTTTTCGGTTTGACAGTTTTCGGTTGTCAGTTGTAGGTTAAAAAAAAGACCGCTGCGCTGGTGGAATATAGAAACTAGACCGCTACGCTGTTAGACTTTCTTTTTATAATAAAAGGCTTGTAAGCACTTTTTCGGTCTGTTTTTTATCTTGAGTTTTTTATCAAATCATAATTTCCTGGATATTTTTCATAACTCATAACTCATAACTCTTTTCCCCCATCCTGTCTCTTCTCTTACCTCTATTCTCTATTTTCTCAATACTCAATACTCATTTCTCACTACTCAATAGCATCTCCCCTCAACTGCCTGAAATTTCTCCTCGCATCTACAAAATAAATACTGGCGGGAAAATTAAAAATGATCTCCTCGTAATAGTCCTTTGCTTTTTCGGGATTGTTCAGGTGGTTATTATATAGCTCTGCCAGGCGCCAGGTGGCATTATCTGCCAGGATATCCTCGTAATGGTATTGCAGGATCTTTAAATAATTGGCTTCGGCATTGGTCCAGTTTTCCTCGGCCTCAAAAAGTTCGGCTTGTTTTAACAGGGCTTCATCCTCAATTTTTTCAGCGGGATGCTCCTGCAGGATCTCATCAAGCAAGGCGATGGCTTCTTTGTTCTTATTCTGAAACGCCAGCAGGTCTGCCCTTGCAAATTTTTTAAGTGCTGTTTGCAGGCTGTCCTCTACACTGTTATCCTGGATCAAAAGACTTAATTCCAGCGCATCATTGGCTATAAGCTGGGTAGAGGATGCCTTTAGTACATCCAGCTGCGTCTTGGCCCATTCAAAATCCCCTTTAAAGTAACTAGTTCTTGCCACCTTAAAGCGAGCCTCCTGTGCGATCTCATCATTCTTCACCAGGTTTTGCACCTGGGAATAAAATATGAGAGCCCTATTAAACTTCTCTTCCATCACCAGTACATCCCCTAAGGTCATTTTTACCCTTGCCTGCTCAAAGTCTGAAAGGTTTTGTCCCGAAAGTTTATCAAGAATTGCCACGGCCTGCCCTGTTTCATTTAGTTGAAATGAAAGAAAATTGGCAAAATCCACCTGTAGCGAGAGGGTTTCACGACCATAACCATATTGTTCAAAAAGTTTTTCAAAATCTTTTTTAATTGCAGAAAATTCGTTTTTAGCGGCCGTGGCGATCTTCATATCCAGCAGCAGTTGATTTGCCTGCAAAAGAATGTTTGGAGATGGTGATTCCTCAATTATGAAGGAAACAATATCCTTGGCGGTTTCCAGGTCACCTTCTGCCCTGGCCATTACTGTAAGTTGTATGATCCTTTGCAGGTCATTATTGTTACGGCGATAGATCGCCTTTTCCTGGGCAAAGGCCCTGTTGAATTCCTTTTGTTGCGAGAAAAGCCAGGCCAGCATCTCATTGTAAACAAGGTCTGGATTCTTTTGCAGGCGCTGCAGCAGTAATTTTCTAAGCGCATTATTGGCAGGGCTGGCAGCATCATCTGTAATATATCTGTCAAATTCCCGTACAAGATTGTAACTTATCTCCGGCTCCCTTTCCATAAGATCAAGGTAGGAGGTGAACATTTGTTCCAGTTTTCCCTGCTCCCCATATAATCTTGCCAGCTGCAGGTGAAATTTTTGTTTGGGATTTTCATCCATCCCGGTGCGGTAGGCAAGAATGGCATAATCCAGCAGACTGTATTTTTCAAAAGTACGGGCTACGGAATACGTGTAATTTGGTTTCTCCTTCAGCAAATCAATAGCCTGATCGAACCAGGAAGCGGCTTCCTCTTTTTTCTGCTGAAGGTTGGCGTTATGCCCCAGTTCTACATAAACATTTGGATTTTGAAGAGTCTTTTGAAGGCGATCTTTCAGCAGTGCTTCAGCTGAAGAAAAATCCTCCAGTTCCTGGTGGGAGGTAACAAGCCCGTAAAAATAAGTGGAATTCCCCGGGTTCTCCCGGTAGAGTTGTTGATAGGTCTTTAGCGCTTTTTCATACTCCCCCTGGTCCAGGTAATTTTGTCCCAATTGTTCATTCTGGGCAAGAATTCCGGAAGATGTGAGTAACCATAGGCTTATATAAACAAAACAGCGCATGATGTAAAGATAACAAAATGCGCTGTGGTTAATATTTAAATCCTGTTAATCTATAACATCAAAGCCGGTGTATTTCACCAGGACCTCAGGCACTTTAATCCCTTGTGGGGTTTGATAATTCTCAAGAATACCTGCCAAAACACGTGGCAAAGCCAATGCACTTCCATTAAGCGTATGAAGAAGCTGCTTCTTACCCTCGCTGTCCTTATATCTTAATTTCAACCTGTTGGCCTGGAAGGTCTCAAAATTGGAAACTGAACTTATTTCCAGCCAGCGGTCCTGTGCTGTAGAGAACACTTCAAAATCATAGGTCAATGCCGATGTAAACCCAAGGTCACCACCACATAACCTAAGTATCCTGTATGGCAATTTCAGTTCCTCAAGCAAATCCTTCACATGCTCCACCATACCTTCAAGGGCAGCATAGGATTCCTCTGGCTTTTCCAGTCTTACCAGCTCTACTTTGTCAAACTGGTGCAATCTATTGAGCCCGCGAACGTGAGCACCATAAGACCCGGCCTCTCTTCTAAAACAGGGAGTATAGCCTGTACAGGTAATGGGAAGATCCACATCTGTAAGCATCATATCCCTGAACATATTTGTCATTGGCACCTCGGCAGTAGGGATAAGATAAAGATCATCCTCTGTAACGTGGTACATTTGCCCTTCCTTATCTGGAAGTTGTCCTGTTCCAAAACCTGAGGCTTCATTTACCAGTAATGGCAACTGGTATTCCTTATAACCGGCTTCTGCTGCCTTATCAAGGAAATAGGTTATCAGGGCACGCTGCAGCCTGGAACCTTTTCCTTTATAAACAGGAAAACCTGCGCCTGTTATCTTGTTGCCAAGTTCAAAATCTATAATGTCATATTTCTTTGCCAGCTCCCAATGCGGCAGGGAACCTTCAGCTAAAGTTGGGATTTCTCCCGCTTGGAACACTTCCTCATTATCTTCTTCTGAAACACCTGCAGGAACAGAGTCATGCGGCACATTCGGGATTGTATAAAGTAGTTGATCCAGTTTTAGGATTGTATCATTGAGGGTTTCTGAAAGAGTTTTTGAAGACTCCTTCAGCTTAGCCGACTTCTCCTTAAGCACCCCTGCTTTCATATGCTCCCCGGTCTTAAACAGGAGGCCAATTTCTTTGGAAAGCTGGTTAGCTTCAGCTAAAGTTTCATCCAGTTGAGTTTGGGTAGAGCGGCGGGTTTCGTCCAGCTGCAGGACTTCCTCAAGAATCCCTTCAGCTTCAAAATTTCTTTTTTTAAGGGCGTTTATATACGCTTCTTTATTTGCTCGAATATTGCTAACCTGTAACATAAGTACGGTGTGGTTTTAAATGTGCCACAAATGTAGCAAAAGCCGGTAAAAATATCAGTCTAAATTGGAGGGTAAAATCCAGTCATGATGCTTAAAATGCTGCCATTTCTCGGCTGCCAGATCTACTTTTGGATCTATAAACTGTTGGGACGGCCTTCCATTTACCCTTACCCGTGCATCTACAAAAACCTGCACATCCCTGCCCTGTGCAGCATATTCCCTTTTAAGGCGCTGGGCAAACTGCCATAACATATCTGGCTTGGAGTTAATAGCCCTTAATTGTTTATTGCTTAAGTAGTTATTTTTATCCACATAGATGGTATCTGTAGTTCCTTTTTCTACCACTTTAAAAGTACTGTCCCCACCTTTACTACGCAGCATCATCCTCCAGCTTAAACGATGGCCTTCTTCTGTCCATAAAACATTATCCTGGAAGAAGTGATGCCTTAAGGGCAGGGCTATCTGGACGATAAACCAAACAGAAAAAAATACAAGCAAAGGTTTTCTATATGAAGGCACCACCACTTCCCCTGCTTCATAATACGGTTTTCTGCCCCTCAAAAAGATCTGGTTGATCCTGCGCGAAGGAAAAAAGAAAACCGCAAGGGCTAAAGCCAGGTAAGGAAAGATCCCGATATGGAATATGAAACTATTGAAAAGGTGAAAAAAGATCGCTGCCAGAAATGCCGGGACGCGGGTCTTTCTCCACAACAGTGCCGGAATGATGAGGAGATCAAAAAGGAATCCAAACCAGGCGATGGTATAATGCACCCAGCTTTGTTGCAGGAAATCCCCCACCAGCCAGTAATTCCTTTTGGAATACATAAGCAGCTCCGGGAACGTAGCATTAAACCAGTCTGGGTACAACTTTGCTATAGCCGCGTAAGTATAGACGATCCACATTTGCAACACTATAGCCACCCACACCCAACGCGGCATTGAAATGTCACGAATTGAGGATTTGAGCTTTGCATCAAGAGAAATATGCCGATTTGCGGGTAGAAGCGCCATGATAATACACAGGAGCATCAATAGATAGTAGTGATTGTTATAGGAAGACTTCTGCATAAGGTAAACGCCGGCCCACATGAGACCGTAAGCGATTATACTTAGCCGGTACTTATAACCTACCATCACCAGCACCCCAAAAAGCCCCATAAGGCCGTAATAATATAACATGCCCTCACCCGGCAAAGGCTGCAGGAAATCGAACCCGATAAAATTGAAGGTTTCCTGCGGCTCCATTAGGGTGCGGCGAATCCAGCCGGTGGCAATGGCCCCAAATGCCTCAATAGCTATAAGAAACCCGAACATGATCCTGAACACCACCAGGGCGCTGTTATCAATTCGGGTGAATAGCCACTTATTCAGCATAATTATCTCTTATATATTGTTCAGAAAAGGCTTCATCCTGTTTCATGGCTCGTTTTAAGGCTTCTACAGTATCAAACTTCTTCTCATCCCTTATCCTGGTGAGCATTTCAATTTGCAATTTTTTTCCGTAGAGATCCTTATCCAGTAAAAAGAAATAAGTTTCAATGGTAACCTCTTTCCCGCCAACTGTTGGATTTGTGCCAATATTCATCATACCATAGTAAGGAACCGCATCTATCACCGCACGTACCACGTACACACCATTTTTTGGAATGAGCTTGTAATCTTCTTCAATATGCAGATTGGCTGTGGGATAACCAAAATCCCGGCCAAGTCCCTTACCCTTTACCACAATACCGGTAAGAGAAAATGGGTGTTGCAGGTAATTATTGGCCCGTTCTACTCGTCCTTCCATCAATGCTTTCCGAATTTTGGTAGAGCTCACCGCCACATCCTCCACGTCCTGCTGGCTTATCTCTTCCACATCAAAGCCGAATCTTTCTCCATATTCCCGCAGCGTATTGATATCGGCTGTACGATTGCGGCCAAACCTGTGATCATATCCTATGATCACCTTTTTTGCTTTCAATTTATTTACCAGGATATCGCGCACAAATTCCAGGGCCGTAAGGCGGGAGAATTGATGCGTAAAAGGATGTATGACCAGGTGGTCTATCCCACTCTTTTCGAGGATCTGTTTGCGTTCCTCAATTGTATTTATAAGTTTTATACCGCTTTCTTTTTGCAGCACCATGCGAGGATGTGGAAAGAAAGTGAGGATCGCCGATTCCATTTCGCTCATCCTTGCAGTAGCCACAAGCCGTTCTATGATCTTCTGGTGGCCTGCATGTACCCCATCAAATGTCCCTATAGTGATCACTGTACCATGATCGCTTTGAAAAGCATTAGCTCCTTTATGTTCTTTCAAGAGATTCTATTTACCGTTAAAAGTATTCATTGTGTTGTTGATCCCGGATGTACCAAAGGATTTCACAACTTCCACTGCCTTATCCAATCGCTCCGGCATTTGCTTTAATTCTTCTTCTTCCCATTCGCCCAACACATAGTCTACCTGTCTTCCTTTTGAAAATTCATCGCTTATTCCAAAACGAAACCTGTTGTAATTTGTGGTGTTTAATTGGGTTTGAATGTCCTTCAAACCATTATGTCCCCCGTCACTTCCTTTTGTCTTCACCCTTATAGTTCCAAATGGAAGATTTAGATCATCGGTGATCACCAGCAAATTTTCTATGGGTACTTTTTCTTTTGTAAGCCAGTAGTTCACAGCCTTCCCGCTTAGGTTCATATAAGTGGAAGGTTTAAGAAGTATAAATGTGCGACCTTTAAACCTGAAACTAGCCACATCTCCCAGTTTTTCTGTGCTGAAGCTGACTTCTTCCTTTTCTGCTATATGGTCAACAACCTTAAAACCTATATTATGCCTTGTGTGATGGTATTTGGGCCCAATATTCCCCAGTCCCACTATCAAAAATTTTTTCATTGGATCTACCTGTTCCTCTGCTTGTTTTTTGCCTAATATTCTTCCGAAGAATGCCAGCATGAATTAAGTTTTGGTAAAGATAAAATTAAAATGGTTTTTCCCACATTCTTTTTGGACAAGAACCAAGAATCAAGAGACAAGAACCAGGACGAAGAAAATTGTAGAGATGTGACATGTCAGGTCTACCTTTTTACCCGGATCTGGATGAGTTAACCAAAAAACAGGACCAGGAATGAAGAAACAAGACATAGAAAAAAGAGCAGAGAGTAAAGAGAAGAGAAAATGTAGGGACGCATTATATCACTTCTGCGTTCACAACCTGTCTAATTAGGATGGTGTGGGAATTTGTCGCGCAAGTTAGCTAATGGAACTACAGTCAAGTCTTGCCTCTTGGTTCTTGTCTCTTGATTCTTTTGACAATTGTGAAAAAAAAGCCACAAACAAAAACATCCCGGCCTTTTGGACCGGGATGTTTGAGATTATAAAAAATAAAGTTCTATTCTTTAGCGTCTGTTGCACCTTCCTGAGGATTCCCTTCAGCTGAAGCTTCAGTTGCAGGAACTTCATCTGCTGCTACTTCTTCTTCCTCATCTTCAGTATCTGCTATGATGTTACGTGAAGTTTTCACCTGGCAAATAACCGTGTTATCAGGATGCTGGATGGTATAGTCATCGCTTTGTACCGCTGTAACATAAAGTTTGTTTCCAATTCTTAGGTTGGTAACATCGGCTTCGATAAAATCTGGAAGATTTTGTGGAAGACCTTTAACTCTTACCCTACGCAGGTTGTAACGTAAAACCCCACCATTTTTAACCCCACGCGCAACACCTTTAGTGTGTACAGGGATTTCCATAGTAATTTCTTTGTCTTCAAAGATCTGGTAGAAATCCATGTGTAGGATATTATCGGTTACCGGGTGAAATTGGATGTCCTGTAGTACAGCATCAAATTTGTCTCCGTTACCCAATTCCAGAACCACTGTATGTACATCAGGAGTATACACGAGGTCTTTGAAGGCAATCTCATCTGCTGCAAAGTGTAATGGCTCGCCCCCTCCGTATAGTACGCAAGGAACCTTTCCAGCATTACGTAGGTCTTTCGTGGAACGTTTCCCTACGCTTTCTCTTTTAGATCCTTTGATCGTTAGTGATTTCATTGTTAAAAATTTTAGGCTGCAAAGGTGCGATATATTTTTGTTTTATGAAACCCTGGGGGAGAAATAATTACAGCTCGCTGCTCTCGCGTTTTCCGTTTTCTGTTTACCGTTTTTATTTATGAGTAATGGATGGTTAATTCGTTGATTCGAGAGACGCTCATTCGTTTTTTTGGTGTTTTGTGTTATGGTTAAATTTTCTGTGCAGGATAATTTCTCGTTATTCGAGTTTAATTTTTTCCTTAACCACAGAGTTTAAAATGAGTTGATAAAGGAGTTGCACGGAGTCTTTAAAAGAATCAAGAGACAAGAAACAAGAAACAAGACGTCGCAAAAAATTCTGTCCTCTGCCCACCGTCTACTTTTTTCACGTCCAGACTTTCCACTCTCCTCTCTCCACTCTCCACTTTTTCTCAACCGACAACCGGTAACCGACAACCGATAACCCTACATAATAAACTTCGAACTAATAGACCTGTTTTGATGTACTCTTTGCATAACCTCAGCAAAAAGATCGGCGCAGCTTACTACTCTTATTTTTCGGCTTTCCTGTTTTAATGGGATTGAATCTGTTACGATAAGCTCCTGAAGTTTTGAGTTTTCAATTTTCTCATAAGCCTTTCCGGAGAGAATTGGATGGGTACAAATGGCGCGTACACTTATAGCACCACGGTCCATCATAAGATCTGCAGCAGCAGTAAGGGTACCGGCCGTATCAACCATATCATCCACAAGCACTACATTTTTCCCTGTTACATCACCAATAAGCTCCATGTGAGAGATGACATTTGCTTTAGCACGTTGCTTGTAACAAATTACCACATCGCTTTCCAGGGCTTTGGAATATGCATAGGCTCTCTTGGAACCTCCCATATCTGGCGATGCGATGGTAAGATTATCAAGATTCAGGCTTTTTAGGTATGGCAGGAAAACCGTGGAGGCATAGAGATGATCTACCGGTTTTTCAAAAAAGCCCTGTATCTGGTCGGCATGCAAATCCATAGTTATGATCCTTGTGGCTCCTGCAGTTTCAAGGATACTTGCGATCATTTTTGCGGCAATTGGAACCCTGGGCTTATCCTTACGGTCCTGTCTCGCCCAGCCAAAATAAGGAATTACAGCAGTAATGTGCCTTGCCGATGCACGCTTTGCAGCATCCAGCATAAGAAGTAGCTCCATTAAATGGTCACTTCCAGGATGGGTTGAGCCTATAATGAATACACGGGACCCCCGTACAGATTCTTCAAATGAGGGCTGGAATTCTCCATCACTATATGTGCTGGTGATCACGTTTCCAAGAGGGGCACCGTAGGCCTGCGCTATCTTTTCTGATAGTTCCCTGCTTTGGTTACAGGTAAAGATCTTGGCATCTGTAATTACATTTGGCATGTTGTGTTGTTTTGAGGGTTGTTTATGTGGCTTTTTGTTGTGTGCCCCAAATTTAGAAATTTATTCTAATCAACTCCTATATTACCCGATTAGTTAATTTAAAAATCCTCCCTTAGGGAAACCCTTTCCTATGCATTGGAATAAATAAAGATGAACCACTCACAAACCTTTGTTAACACAGGTAATTTGAAATACCCTTACCCGTCCAAACACATAGAATATTTTAAAAATTAAATTATGTCGAATAACACATATCAAATAGGTTTAAAACCAGTAGAAATGGAAAATGCAGGTCCCACACAACAGGAGATCCTGCAAAGAGCAAAAAAAGCCAACGGGATGATCCCGAATATGTATAAAAATATGGTAAACCTTCCTGGGCTTCAGGAAACCTATGATACAGGTTATCACAAATTCAGGGAAGAAAGCGAATTCACGCCTGCAGAGCAGGAAGTGGTGCTTTTAACTATTAGCATAGCCAATTCCTGTGGATATTGCACCGCAGCCCATAGCTATATAGCTGAAAATGTTTCAAAAACCCCTGAAGATGTCATTGAAGCAATTAGAGGAGGAAAACAAATTGAGGATAAGAAATTAAGATCACTGCATGAATTTACAAAAGCAATGAATGAAAGCCGGGGAAATCCAACACCTCAACAAGCTCAAAAATTTCTGGATGCAGGGTATACCGAAAAACAGATCCTTGCAATTATCCTGGCATAGGCTGTAAAAACTATCAGCAATTATTCAAACCATATTTTTCATACAGAAATCGACGAGGCTTTTGCAGAAAATAAATTATAAGGCAACACCATTAACCTTAAAAGATTTACTAAAAAATTAAAGAAACAACTATGAATTTATTGACCACCTATAATCTGAAGGAATTAAAACTTAACAACCGTGTAATAATGGCACCCCTAACCCGGGCCAGGGCTACCAATAATGTTCCTAATGACCTAATGCTGGAATATTATACCCAAAGAGCACAAGCCGGGCTTATTATTTCAGAAGGAACAGCACCTTCACCAAACGGACTTGGATATGCACGTATTCCCGGAATTTACACAGCTAAGCAAATTGCAGGCTGGAAAAAGATCACCACGGCAGTTCATAAGGAGGGCGGAAAGATTTTTCTTCAAATTATGCATACAGGAAGGGTCTCCCATCAATATAATATGGAAGAAAAAGCTGATATCCTCGCCCCTTCAGCAATAGCCCTGGAAGGAGAAATGTACACAGACCAGCATGGCCCGCAACCATATCCCGTACCAAGGGCAATGACAAAAGAGGAAATTAAGGAAGCTCAGGAAGAATTCGTCCAGGCCAGTTTGAATGCAATCGAAGCAGGTTTTGACGGAGTGGAAGTACATTCTGCCAACGGATACCTGGCAGACCAATTCCTAAACACTGCGACCAATAAGCGAACCGACGAATATGGCGGAACTAAGGAAAACAGGTGCAAATTCACCCTTGAGGTAATTGAAAAGGTCACCGGGGCAATTGGCAGCGAAAAAGTGGGCATTAGATTATCTCCTTACAGTGCATTTAACGGAACAGAAATTTTTGAAGGCCTGGAGGAACAGTTCCTACATCTTACAAAAAAGCTTAACAAATATGATCTGGCATACCTGCATCTGGTAGACAACTCAGCCCTGGGATCGCCAGATGTTGCTAAAAATATATTCAGCCAAATGAGGGAAATATTTGAAAACACCCTTATAATGAATGGCGGATTTACCAAAGAGGAGGCTGAAAAAAGCATTACAGAAAACAAAACCGACCTGGTATCATTTGGCCGTACATTTTTGGCCAATCCAGACCTGGTCTACAGGTTCGAGAATAATCTAGAGCTTAACGAACCAGATTATGACACCTTCTATACCCCGGGCGAAAAAGGATATACAGACTATCCTTTTCACGAGGAATGGGAATTGACAGCAAATAAGTAGCATAGAGTCCTTTTAACAAAAACCCTTGTTTCACGCAAGGGTTTTTCTATGGAAATTTCAAAACTCTTTAAGATCACCCAACATAGTGGGCAGCAATTCGCTCACAGTTGGATGAATGTGTACGGCATCTCTTATGATCTCATACGAAGCTCCTGCATACATTTGGTCAATAATAGTATGAATATACTCATCTGCCCCCGTACCAAGGAAAGTAGCACCCAGGATCTTATTGGTATTGTTTTCAATAAATATCTTTAATTTCCGGGCTGTTTCCCCTTTTTCCTTCGCCCTTGCAATTTTGTTCATAGGCATAATTGCCACTTTTGCTTTAATCCCCTGTTCCTTAATATCATTTCCGTTCAACCCCACCCTTGCCAGGGGCGGATCAATAAAAGCGGCGTAACAGGTAAATCTATCTGACAAAAATCTTTTTCGTTTTTCGAAAAGATGAGAATTCACGATCTGAAAATCATTGTAAGCAGTGTGGGTGAAAGCCCCCTCCCCATTGCAATCTCCCATTGCCCAGATATGGGGTACACTGGTTTGCAACTTTTCATTTACCACTATATAGCCTTTATCATCCAGCTTCACTCCCGCCCTTTCCAGGCCAAGATCCTCGGTATTCGAGATCCTGCCGGTAGCAAGTAGCAGGTGTGAACCTGTAATATCTTCCCTATTCTCTTCACAATCATATTTCACAGTTATTGCATTGCCAGATCTTACTGCACTAATACAATTGGATTTCAGCTTCACCTCAATCCCGCTATCTTTAAATATCGCTGCAATTTCTTCAGCTATATCTTCATCCTCTTTTTCGAGCAGCTGCTCTCCTCTTTCCAGGATAGTAACTCTACTGCCAAACCTGCGAAACATCTGGCCAAATTCAAGACCAACATATCCCCTCCTACAATTATAAGGTGCTCCGGGATCTCCTCCAACTCCAGGATACTGTCATTGGTAAGATGTTCTACTTCTTTAAAATCATCTGGAATTCGCGGTCTCCCGCCTACATTGATGTAGATCTTCCCGGCCCTGTATTCTTTTTCACCCACCTGCAGCGTATGCTCATCAATGAAAGTAGCTTCCCCCTTATTAAAGTTATATTTTCGGTGTCAGCAAACATTTTCTCAAGTCCGCTTCGGGATTCCTGTACAAGTTCATCTTTTCGGGTTTTGATCTTTTTGAGATCAACCCTCAATTCCCCTTCCAATACTACCCCATGCTCCTCGCTGTTACCGGCCGCAAAAATCCTGCGGGCAGATGCTACATAGGCTTTGGTGGGCGTACATCCATCATTAACACAGGTGCCTCCCAGGTGGGATTTTTCGATGATCGCGGTCCTAAATCCGTTCTTCGCAAGATTGGCAGCCAGTGGCGGCCCTGCCTGTCCTGTGCCAATTATTATCGCGTCAAATTCTTCCATTTTTTATGGCTTAATATTTATAATTTGCTCCCCCGTCCTGTTCAATTTCAACCCCCAGGCTTAAGACCATCCGGTTTACGAAATTAAAATAAGCCACGACCAGGCTGGCATCGAGGATGGCAGGATCTTTAAATCCTACTTCTATTAAATATGCGGTGGGATCTACTTCCTCCAGGTTCTGTGGCCGCAGGGTCACCTCCTCTGCATATTTACAGAGGGCCATTTCCACATTGGTGAGTTCCATCTCTTTGTAGTCATTCTTTAAGGCAGCGAGCATTTCTTCATTTTTCCAATAGTGCAACAAGGCACTCCCGTGATGTGCAGCGCAGTAGTTGCAATTGTTCGCCACAGAGACCACAACTGCCATCATTTCACGCTGAGCCCTGGAAAGCTGAGATTTGCTGAACATGATCTCAATGTACAATTCCATATGCTTCACAATACTCTCTGGCCTCAGGCTTTGCATTTTATGAACTTCAGCAATTTGGCCCCTTTGTTTTTCCAGGTCGTTATATATCTCTTTTAGCCGGCCGGTTGCTTCCCCGGGTTGAATGGTTTTAATTCTGGACATTTTAATTCTTTGGATGAATTATAAATATATTCATTAAAATGCATATTACTTCTGAAAACCCTCTTCATCCCAATGATCTGTTTCTGAAAAAAATATACAACAGGATTCTTATTGCTGAAGTACCTGAAAGTTGCTGAAAATACATCCTGCGACGATTATTTCCGAAGAAAAAAGAAAAAATTAAATTCCCGCTGCAGCCCGGGCCAGATCGTTAAGGCCCGTTGCCATAGTTTCCACCTCTGTTTTAAGGCCTTTGAAGTTGTGACGCGTTTTTAAAAATTGCGGCGTATTAAATGAGATATTCACCGTTCCCTCCTCATCTTCCCAAACCAGCATTTTTTGCGGAAGATCCAGCCCGGTGCTAATAGCCGATTGCATCAAAGGAGTGCCCAAAGAGGGATTCCCGAAAATTATGAGTTTTGTAGGGCGCAACTCCATCCCCACGCTGGCGGCATTGGCACTGTGGTCCAGCTGGGCTATTATCTTTATATCATTATTATTACCCAGGATTTTAAGGATGGAAGAATAGGTCTCATCAAAACTACGGGTGCTTTGTACCGTTTTAATACCCTGGGAATTTCTCACATTGGCACTTTTCCCCCATACCACCTCTGTCCCCATCGCGTCCCCCATCAATCTATCCAGATTGGAGGAAATTTGCTGTAACGTATTGCTGTTTCGAAGGTTGTATCGCTTTTCCATATAAGAAGCACTATTAAAAAGTGCCACTACCTCCTCATTATTCTCGTAGAAAAGGACCCGTAAGGGCAGGTCCAGCCCGGCAATTTGATCTTTCTGCATTAATTGGGTTCCGGCTTTTGGATTACCAAAGAATATTATTCTTGAAGCAGGAAGTTCCAGTCCCGTCCCGGCGGCATTATTCCCATGGTCCACTTCTGCAATAACAGAAATATCATCATTTTCACCCAGAGCAGCTTTGAGATTTTCATAGGCCTCTTCCACCCTCATGTTTGCACTGGCATAATTAATACCTTCAGCACTACTCCCAATACCACCTTTAAAAAGTCCCCCTCCCCCTCCACAGGAAATAAAAGGAAGTATATATAACAGGATCAACGTTCTTTTTTTCATTATCGGTTTTATTTTAGATCAAAAATTTCTTAAGAATAGCATCTAAAATTAGATAGATCTGCCTGTATTGCAATCATTTAAACACCAAAACAATTTAAGAAAATTATTTGCCATCCCGGTTTTTCCTTAGCCCGGTTTATTTGTATAAATGGTAGAAAATAAAATTATCCAGGTAAATCAACTCTAAATTAAAAGGATCATTTTTGCGTAGATGCACAGGTGCTGGTTCAAATATCCCGCTGGCTCTGTTAAATTTTATGGCAGGTACTCAATTACTCTTTGACTGCAACGGCCGTAAAATTTTTTTTTCATACTTTAATAGACTTCAATTAAATCTAGTTTTATTATGGCAGAATTCGATATTACCGTCAATGGAAAGAACCTCACCGTAGATGTAGACCAAACCACTCCTTTATTGTGGGTTTTAAGGGATCATCTTAAGCTGGCAGGCACCAAATTTGGCTGCGGGATCGCTCAATGTGGCGCATGTACTGTACACCTCAACGGTAATGCCGTAAGATCCTGCCAAATACCGATATCGGCAGTTCAGGAGAATGAGGTCACCACTATTGAAGGCCTTTCAGAAAATGGGGACCACCCCGTACAAATGGCGTGGCTGGAACATGATGTCCCTCAATGTGGCTATTGCCAGGCGGGACAAATTATGAGCGCTTCAGCACTGCTTAAAAGTAATCCTAATCCAAGCGATGAGGAAATAGATACGGCCATGAACGGTAATATTTGCCGTTGCGGCACCTATGTGCGCATAAAGGCAGCGATCAAAACAGCATCAAAATCAAGAACAGTTTAAAAAACCCACAAAAATGAGTAAAGTAAAAACAGGTATAGGAAGAAGATCCTTTATAAAAAGTGTTTCCCTTGCGGGAGGTGGGTTAGTAATTGGATTTAGCTGGTTAGGATGTGCCCGTGGTAAAGAAGAGGCTGAGGCCGAATTGGCCATGCAAATGCCAGACGAGTGGTTTGAACTCAATGGTTATCTCAAAATAGGCGATAACGGGATCGTCACGATTTATTCTCCCAATCCCGAGATTGGGCAAAATGTAAAAACCTCTATGCCCATGCTCGTGGCAGAGGAACTGGACGTAGACTGGAACAACGTCCTGGTGGAGCAGGCACCTTTAAATACAGAAGTGTTCACCCGACAGCTGGCAGGAGGCAGCCAGAGCATTCGACAGGGCTGGGAGTCCCTGCGAATGGCCGGGGCCACAGCCAGGCAAATGTTGCTAACCGCCGCCGCAGCTCAATGGGAAGTTCCGGTATCAGAACTTAGCGTTGAAAACGGAGTGATAAGGCATAGCGGCAGTGACCGCAGTATAGGATACGGTGAGATCGCAAGGGCAGCTGTAGATGTTGAAGTACCAGAAGAAGTACAACTTAAGGATAATAATAATTTTAAGATCATAGGTACCTCCAGGAAAAATGTGGATGCAAAGAAGATAGTCACCGGCCAGCCATTATATGGACTGGACATACAGCGGGAGGATATGCTTATCGCCATGATCATCCAGCCCCCTGCTTTTGGTATGGAATTTAAAAATATGGATGCTGAAAAGGCAAAAGGAATGCCCGGCATAAGGGATGTTTTTTCAATAAACACCTACCCGGATGATATGGAAAAGGAATGGAGCGACGTTGGTGCTTTTCCACAGGTTGTAGTGGTGGTAGGAGATTCTACCTGGCAGGTAATGCAGGCAAGAAAAGAGATCAAGGTAGAATGGGACCTAAGGCCGGAGCTGGTAAAGGAAATTGAGATCCTGGAAAAATCCCCGGCGCTAAGGGACTCGGGCGGGCTGGAGAACTCTAATATACATTCAACTTTAATGGCAGAAGTCGCGTCCAAAAAAGCTGAAATGATTAGAAAGGATGGAGATCCAGAAGCTGCATTTAAAAATGCAGCAAAGGTTATTGAGCGTTCTTACAGCTGCCCTTACCTGGCACACAATTGTATGGAACCAATGAACTTTTTTGCCAATGTGACAAACGATAAGGCAGAATTAATAGGACCTATACAAACCCCCGAATTTGCTGAGAAAAGTATAAGCAAGCGGCTGGGTATGGACCTGGAAAACATAGATATTCAAATGAGCCGTATGGGCGGGGGATTTGGCCGCAGGCTCTACGGACATTTTGTGGTGGAAGCTGCCCTTATCTCGCAAAAAATGGGAGCTCCAATTAAACTGGTTTACACCCGTGAGGATGACATGACCAATGGAGTGTACCGCCCTGCTTATTATGTGACCTACAGGGCCGCCCTGGATGCTAACAACAACCTAACCGCATTCCACGTAAATGCAGGTGGTATGTCTGAGAGTCCGCTGTTCGCCAACCGCTTTCCTGCAGGAGCAATAGATAATTATCTTGCTGAAAGCTGGACCGTAGATTCCAATATTTCCATTGGAGCCTTCAGGGCACCACGTTCAAACTTCATCGCCGGGGCAGAGCAGTCGTTCCTGGATGAACTTGCAGAAGAAATGGGCAAGGATCCTATAGAATTTAGATTGGAAATGCTGAAGCGGGCACAAAATGATCCTGTGGGAGAAAACAATGATTACGATCCTGCAAGATTTGCAGGGGTTCTCGAACTGGTTCGGGAGAAATCATCCTGGAATAACAGTAACACCTCACAAAGCAGAGGGGTTTCTGCCTATTACTGCCATAATTCCTATGTGGCCCAGGTATTGGACTTGACACTGCGCAATAATGAACCGGTCATTGACAGAGTGGTTTGTGCAGTAGATTGTGGGATTGTGGTAAACCCCGATGCTGCAATAAATATGGTAGAAGGAGGAACTATTGATGGAATTGGCCACGGCTTGTACAGCCAGCTTACATTTGAAAACGGTATAACACAACAAAGCAATTTTGATTCCTACCGGCTTATACGGCACAGGGAAGCACCTAAAAAAATCGATGTTCATTTTGTAGATAACGGGATAGATCCCACCGGGCTGGGAGAACCTCCCTATCCACCTGTAATAGGGGCTTTGGCAAATGCGCTCTATAAGGCCAGTGGAAAAAGGATGTATAAACAACCGTTTATTTCTGAACTGCAGGGAGAATTTAAAACTTAATCAATTTTTGGAAATCCATATAGATCCTACACAGTTTTAAAGAAGGTTAAATTCCTGCAAGGTGTTTTATATAAATACCTGCCCGGTTTCCTGTTTTTACTGGCAGGCAAACCTGGATTTATAAATCATGAGATACCCAAATTATCTTAAGATGGTTTTCAATCTTCAACCAAATTTTAAGGATGTTTACTTTAATAGAATCACTTCGCAGCATAAGATTATTCAATGAAGCTGGACAATAAAATATATCTGGACCATAATGCTACCACCCCGGTTGATCCCCGGGTACTTGAATCCATGCTGCCGTATTTTACGCATAAATTCGCGAATGCCGGTAGTGATCATATTTTTGGCTGGGATGCCAATGATGCTGTGGAACAGGCCAGGGAACAACTCGCTGCCCTCCTTAATTGCCGGCCCGGGGAGATCATTTTCACCTCTGGTGCTACAGAGGCTGCAAACCTGGCCCTTTTGGGCTTTGCCGGGGCAAATAAGCATAAGGGAAACCACATTATTACCGCCAGGACAGAACATAAAGCCATCCTGGATACCCTCGGGTTCCTGGAACGACAGGGGTTTGATATCACCTATCTGGAGGTAAACCCACAGGGAAATATAGATCTGGACCAACTCGAGGAGGCTATTACCTTTAAAACTATCCTGGTTTGTCTTATGCTCGCAAATAATGAGACCGGCCTTATCCATCCTGTAAAAGACATTAGCAAAATAACAGAGCGAAAAGGGGTGAAATTTATGAGCGATATTACCCAGGGTGTTGGTAAAATCCCGGTCGACCTTAAGGAATTGGATGTTGACCTGGCCGTTCTTTCAGCACATAAAATATACGGCCCCAAAGGTGCAGGAGCTTTATATATCAATAAAAAGAATAAGTTGGATATAGAGCCGCAGATCTATGGAGGTAAGCAGGAAAAGGGAATGCGCGCAGGAACCCAAAATGTACCAGCGATTGTAGGTTTTGGAAAAGCGGCAGAGATTGCTTTAAAAGAGATGAAAGAAGAGGTAACTAGAATTGAAAACCTTAGAAATAGATTGGAGGCTCTCCTGGAGGAGATCGAAGAAGTAACTATAAATTCCAAATCTGCTGCCCGGCTGCCAAATACTACAAATGTGACCTTTAAGAATACAGATGGCAGTCACCTACTGCGAAAATTAAATAGCCTCGCGGTTTCCCGGGGCTCTGCCTGTAACTCAAATTTACTGAAACCTTCCCACGTGTTAAAAGCTATGGGTATAAGTGATGAACTGGCACTGTCTTCTTTAAGAATAAGCCCTGGCAGACAAACAACTGAGGCCGATATAGATAAAGCCGCTGCTGAAATTAAAAAGGTGGTAGATGAATTAAGGATTGTAAGAGCATGAGGGAAATGGACGCCATAATCGCTGCATATGAGTTGCTGAAAAAGGCAGGTACTTCCAGTGTTCTGGCAACAGTCGTACACGTGGAAGGTTCTTCTTATAGAAGGGCGGGCGCCAGGATGTTAATAGATGAATTTGGCAACATTACGGGTGCAATAAGCGGGGGTTGCCTGGAAGGGGATGCGCTGCGAAAGGCACTGCTTGCAATGCACCGCCAAAAAAATAACCTGGTTACTTATGATACAAGCGATGAGGATGACGCGGTGATAGGTGCCCAGCTGGGTTGCAACGGCATCATCCAGGTACTTTTTGAGCCGCTGGATTACCAAAAGAAACACAATCCCTGTGAGTTGCTGAAGGCTCTCATTAAGCAGAAGGATCCTGCTGCCATCGCGGTGCAGTTCAATCTGGACCGCTCAAAAGAACAGCCCGGAACTTTATTTATGATTTACAAGAACCTGAAATTGGAAGGCGAGATGCCTAATAAGGATATAGCCGATATTATTCTTAAAGAGGCACAAATAAGTCTGGAAGATAAAACCAACAGGTTTATAGAAGTTTCTTTAGAGGGAGTGAACCAGCACGTGTTCATTCAAAATTTTGAGCCCCCGGTAAACCTTGTAATTATTGGAGCGGGAAATGATGCACAAATCCTGTCGCGGCAGGCCCAATTACTTGGATGGGATTTAACGATTATTGACGGCCGGCCAACGCACGCTAATAATGAGCGTTTTACAGGAACCTGCCAGGTGATAATTTCCAAACCCGAGGAGACCTTAAAGAATATTGAGCCAAATAAAAGGAGCTGTTTTGTCTTGATGAGCCATAATTATAATTATGATCTCGCAGTCCTTAAACTGCTCCTGGCCTATGATGATATTCCCTACATAGGAATCCTGGGTCCTAAAAAGAAATACCAAAGAATGCTGGATGAATTAAAGGTTGAAGGATTTGAATTAAAACCCGAGAACCTTGACAGGATCTACGCCCCGATTGGGCTTGAAATTGGAGCTGAAACACCTGCAGAAATTGGACTTTCCATCCTGGCAGAGATCCAGGCGGTGCTTACTGGTAATACTGCAGGGCACTTAAGAAAAAAGAGCGGCCCCATCCATAATACTAAGGAGGATAATTTCACAAAGATCAGGCTTTGACAGGGAACAGGAATATTGGGGTGATGATCCTGGCAGCCGGGGCGTCAAAAAGATTGGGACAGCCTAAACAGCTAGTAGAATATAATGACAAAACATTGCTGCAGCACGTCATTGATATTGCCGGCAGCATCGATTTTACTTCCCGGGTTTTAGTTCTGGGAGCAAAGGCAATGGAGATAAGCTCCATGACCAATACCAATAGTTTTCAAATTGTAATCAATGAAGACTGGGAAGAAGGAATTTCGGGGAGTATAAAGAAAGGATTGACAGCACTCCTTGATCAAAAACATACACCCGAACATACTCTCATCCTTCTGGCCGATCAACCTTTTGTTACCAGGAAAGATCTGGAAGCTTTGATAGACCTTCAGCTGAAAGAAAATAGCGATGCAACATTCTCTGAATATGCAGGTGATGTAGGAGTGCCGGCCCTTTTCTCCGGGAAGGTCTTTCCGCAGTTAATGAAGTTACAGGGGGACAGGGGAGCAAAGAAATTAATAGGAAATAAGGATTTCCAATTCCAAACCCTCAGGATCCCGAAAGCAAATTTTGACGTAGACACCCCAAAAGATCTGGAATTACTGCGCAAACAAGACAGAATCTAATTTTCTACCTTAAATTATCTTTTACATTTTGAAAAGAATGATCGAAGTTAATGAAGTTAAGTTTGCAGTAGATTTCAAATAAGGAGAAGGTTCTTCCTTTACTGTTCATTTGTTGATGAAATTAGAACAGTGAAATAGCAGGACTACTTAAATACTGAAAAAACAAAGTTCTTAGTTCTTGGAATGTGGAGGTTGTTGGTTTTTCACAAATCCCTTTCATTCTTTCCGGGGAAATTAAAAATAATAGTCCGGCTCGTATGGAACCGGACTATTTCAAAAATATGAGTTTAAAATACCCGCAAGAATTTTTCTATTTTTCTCTTAAATTATTCTCGTAGATATATGCTCCAAGTTCCTCACCATTCCTTTGACCAACTTCCAAACCGTGCCTAAAGTCGTGACCTATGTATAGACCAAAAATCGTTTTCTCATTGGATATTTGTGAGAAACTGGTCATTTGACGTTCAACTCCCGGTAAGGTATAAGGGCTTATAACGGTAAGGTTAAGCTGGTCGCTATTGAAATAAGCTTTAAAAATCTCTGCAACAGCGCCTGCAGCGTAGGAGTGAGAAGAAGGAAATTCAGGATTTGGCGGGGTTATTGAATGGGACATCCAGGTCTCATCTCCTATGGTTGCTTCAACCCCATCTGTATCCCCATTCCTTATAGCTGAAATGGGCCTCCAGAATGTAAAGTGGAACTTTTCCTCAAAAGAGGCTATATAAGAATCCATTATCGCCATTTGAATAAGAGCAATAAGCCTGGCAGCTTCCCAACCATCAAGATCTCTTTGTACAATAATGTCCCTGGCAATACGGTTCATTGAACTTGAAGGGCCTTCTATCCAAAATAATCCAATTTCCAGTTGTTCTGCAGTCCTTGCCGGACAGTTGGCACATCCCAGGGTTTTCACCTCGTTATAATCTGCTATATATTCTGCAGAATTTAAAGGATAGGGACCTTCATCCATAAATTGGTCGCTGGATAGAATCCCAAATGGTGGAAGTTCCCCCAAATTGGCACCATAGACTGTGTTTGCAGGCCATACGGGCGGATTGGCATTCACGTAAGGTAAATAATCAACCCGATATTCACCCGGCTCTGTACCTCCCGGGTAGGTTTCAAATCCTAAGGCTGGATCACTTGCTCTTTTTGCCAATACAGCAGCGGCAGCATCCATACCAACTTGGATACCCTGCTCCTTTTGATCTGAATCTGGGATTTGGGAAAGTATTAAGGCCAGAAGTTCATCTGCCGCTGTTGTTGCGGCAGGACGAAGCTGCACAAGCACATCCCTTGCAGCCTGAGAAACGGCAGCATCTGCCATTAAATGTAGTTCTTCTGTAGATAAACCTTCGGTATCAACCTGGGAATTATCCAGGGCGTAGGTTTCATATTTTGGCACTACATTATTTAGAGCGTCGTGCATCGCCAGGGTGATCATCGCATAAGCTTTCACCTCCAGCGGTTGGGGCATTTGTTGATTTATAGATGCGGCTACCAGCTCGTTCCATTCCAGTACAGTCTCATTGCTGTAAGCATCTGCCGTTCCATCATCCCCAAAAATATCGGGGGAATCATCAAGATTACAGGCCCCTTCTCTAAAGTGGAAATAATCTACAGCATCATCCCCGTCAAAAAGATTTCTTACATCCTCATCTGTTATCACTCCGCTGCGTATGACTTCTTCAGTAACATTTCCATAGGCATCAGAATTCAATAAGGTAATTTCAACATAATATTCATCTGGACCATCAGTATCGGGCAGGGCAAAACAAACAGGTGCGCCTGCATAATCCCCGGCATCATTCATAGCTACGGTATTCGCAACATTGGCGTATAACTGTGCGCCGGTCTCTCCATTGCTATAGGACCAAATATCCACGCTAAATGCAGCAGGATAATGCCTGCCTGTTTCATCACAGTAATTACCAAAAACACAAAATTCAATAGCCCGGTTGGTATCAAGATCAAAGAACAGGTATCCGTATTCATTTACAAACCGGTCATCAAAGCAAAGAACAGATACTTCCACATATTTTTTAACCCCTGCTCTGAGATCAATTTCAAGTGGCAAGGGAAAATTCAGAAATTCACTAAAAATTCCGGAGCCAGGTGCAACCCAAATAAGGTCCCCTGCCGCATTGTAAACTCCAAAATAATCCAGGGAATAGATTCCAGGATCTAATTCCAGCTCTGGTGCTTCTTCAGTAAACAATTGATCTGGAACCAGGTCTATCCTGAATGGCTGCTGCTGGGTACCCACCACATTTGTGCCATTTCTGGAAAGAATGATCATAACATAAGAGACTGCGTCATCTGTACACTGCGGTAACTCCTCCAAAGATTGTTTGGAAGCAAGCCTGTTGGCCTCCATATCATGGAGGATAGCACCAAAGGAAAGGCTGGCTTTTTCGGTAGAATCGGCTCGATTCGATACCTCTTCCTTGCTACAGGAAGTCATGGCTACGCACACCCCTAGTGCAAATAGCCAAATTTGTAGTTTTTTCATAATTAAAAAGAATTAATTGAATAGCTAATAAGAATTTCACAAATTCCAGCTGTTGTGGAATGAAGAGGCGCAAAACACTAATATGAGGGGAGCTGGAGGTAGGGTCCAAATTTTTGGAAGGATGAATATGTTTCACACTAAAGCTATCTAATTTTACCCACGATGAATATGGGTAATTTCCCTTAAAATATGCTGATATTCAATTATTTAGATGAAACTCTATATAAAAACCTTCTTATTTTCTATTCATATTTTACAATTAAATAGTAGCTTTATATATTACGATTTTACCGGTTTTTAAAAGTGGTAAATAAGTGCCGGGAGCTTAAGGTTCTCTTGAATATTTCCCTTAAACTCATACTTTTTTTTGTAAAAGTTTATAGAAATTATTTCACGTAAGAAGCTTTTTTAAAATGCTCCTTCACGAAATTCTAACTTGGTTTCCCTCCTTAACTATTTTCAGCTATAAAAAGATCAGTATACAAATCTTTAGTCGGGAAGACCTATCAGGGTTGATTTTCCGTCCCCTAAAGAGCCCCAAAAGTAAAGCTCCCTCTTTCCTATAAAGAGCTCACTTAAAAATTTCACAGTCACTAAGGTACCTGGATGAAATAGAAGAATTAGGTGGTAAAGAGAATGGTTAAAGAATACAGTGGGAACAAGCAAGGTCAATATCTATAAACATATCCGATTTAATAATCAATGAGCAAGACACTAACAAAAAATCTGGAGGCCGATGTAAAAGAGCTGTATATCCATTTCTTTAATAGCATGTTCAATGCCGATGTGGAAACATATAAATCTTTCATGGCAGAGGAAATCCACCAAATTGGCACAACCCTGGAGGAAGTATATTACAATAAAAATGAATCTGGAAATTACCTGGAAAGAGCTGTAGGACCCGTGGCAGGCAAGATCGAATTCAGGAACAGGGATATCAGGATGAAAGTTGTTGATGGCCTCATTGGCATTATTGAGAAGGCAGATTGTTATATAAATATAGATGGAGCCTGGACTTTTTATGATAATGCAAGGGTATCTTCCTTACTACAAAAAAAGAAAGACGGATGGAAGTTTGTCCAGCAACATATCTCCTTTCCAGATTCCAGGACAGAAGAGGGACAAACCGTTGGCCTGGAGAAGATAAAGGCTGAAAATATTCAGCTAAGAAATGCTGTTAAAAGAAGAACGAAAGAGCTGGAAAATGCCAACCGGGAACTGGAAAACACCCTGAGCAAACTTAAGGCCACCCAGGCTCAACTAATCCACTCTGAAAAAATGGCTTCCCTTGGAGAACTTACCGCGGGCATTGCCCATGAGATACAGAATCCGCTGAATTTTGTAAATAATTTTTCAGATGTAAGTGCTGAAATGATAGGAGAAATCGAAGAAGAAATTAAGAAAAAGAAAGAGGAGAGAAACGAGCTCTTAATGGCTGAGATCCTTCAGGACATCAAAGAAAATTTCCAAAAGATCAACCATCACGGCAAGCGGGCAGATTCTATTGTAAAGGGAATGCTGGATCATAGCCGCACCAACGGGGGAGAAAGGGTTTTAACAAACATAAATTCTCTGGCAGATGAATACCTGCGCCTGTCCTTTCATGGAATGAGAGCTAAAAACAGTGATTTTCAGGCTCATTTTGAAACCCACTTTGACCCCAATCTTCCCAAAGTCAATGTGATTCCCCAGAACATTGGAAGGGTATTGCTAAATATCATCAACAATGCTTTTCAGGCCATAGATAATACAGATACCGGAAAAAAGAATCCAGATTTCAAACCCATAGTGAAGGTTGCTACCAGGGACCTTGGAGATAAGATCGAGATCATAATAGAGGACAATGGTCCCGGCATTCCGGAAGAAATAAAAGATAAGATCTTTCAGCCCTTTTTCACCACCAAACCCACCGGAGAGGGAACAGGCCTTGGTTTAAGCCTTAGTTATGATATTATAAAAGCACATGGTGGAGATCTGGAGGTGGAATCCAAACTAAATGAAGGATCAGTATTTAAAATAACCCTGACTAAATAAAGAGAAAGAAGAAGGGGAAAATGTTCTTCAGAAATTAATCACAGGGCATAAAATGAGAATTTTAAAGTACCCGGTTGATCGTTAATACAGATTAATAGAATGGAAAATTAATCTACGGAATAATTATTTAAAAATATCCTCCGGTTGGATAAGTGCCCTACCAAATATCCGGTTGAGATTCCTGGGTTTAATTGGAACTGTTCCCGGAGGATTATTATGGTTATAGTTTTTTAATCTTTACACTATTGGCCTTCTGGCGTTTATACTAATGTAAACCATACTTTGATTTAATAAAATACCTCTTTAAAGGTATTTTTAGGCAAATACTACGGCCTGTCCTATAAACTAATTGTCTACCTCTGGAAAATATTAGGACATTAATAAGCTATTCCAACCTCCATAACTTGATTACTTTTCAAGGTTTTTATATCTTTTAATGCAACCAGACCTATAAAAATGTCTAAATCGAAGCAAATCACTAACTTTTGGAGAGAAGAATATTCCAGGGAGGTGAAGAAATACGATCCTTTTAAGGTAACGCAGCAGTTCAAAAAAATGGCCGGTCTGTTTACTCCGGGCACGTCATATTTTTACATCCTCAATGTACACGATCTGGAACTGGATTATATTTCTCCAGATGTTGAATTACTCACCGGAATACATCCGAAAAATGTAACAATAGAAAAATTATTAAAAACAGCTACCCCCAGAGAACTGGAATGGGTACAAAAAAAGGAGGTAGTGGTAAGGGATTTTTACGGAAGATTTTTACCCAGAGAAAAAATTACCGATTACAAGCTGGTTTATTCTTATGAAATGAAGGACCGTGATAGGAAAAAGAGGATTATGCTTCACCAGGCAACGCCTTTATCAATTAGTGAATCGGGGGGAATGCAGCACGTGCTGAGTATACATACAGATATTTCCCATCTCACTTCAAAAAGCAGCCATAACGTTTCATTCATAGACCTCGAAGGCAGGCAATCATTCTACAATATAGATCCTGAAAAAGGGGTATTTGATCCTGAATTTGCAAATTCCAAATGCCACAAGGTCCTGGAAAAATTGACAGATAGGGAGCAGGAGATCCTTGACCTTTTGGCCAAAGGTTTAAGTGCAAAACAAATTGCCGGAAACCTTAATATTTCTGAACATACAGTTAAAACTCACCGCAAAAATATCTTAAAAAAAACAGGGTGTAATAAAACAGCAGAATTAATCGCGGAGAGAATACTTACCGGCTTAATCATGTAGGCAGTGATAAAAGCAGATCAATTAAGAATTGTAAAAAATTGTTATGTAGGCTGAAAATGCAGGATTATTCCCAGCGGCTGTTTGTTGCGATCAACATCTAGCCTCCAATGTATCTCAGGTTTTAAGGTCAAATTAAAAATGGTTATCTGCTTTTTGTCAAGCAGAAACAAAAAACCTGCAAAGTTTTGATATCCCAAACCAATACAGGTTTTAAAAGTACTCAATGCGTGAGTGCATATAATTTCGCTTATCACACCATTACAGCGGTATCCCATTATCCCAATTTGCAGTGTTCCCGGGCAGGCTTGTTATGATAATTCTTATTTAAATTAGAGTAAAACGAATTGTAGAAAAATAAACTAGAAATACATCATTTTGATATTTTATCCATCATTACCGAAACAGCTGCGTCCCCGGAAACATTCACAACCGTTCTGCACATGTCTAGGGGGCGGTCAATTGCAAAGATCAAGGCTAAACCAGCTTCAGGAATACCTGCCTGAGCCAACACGATCACCAACATCACCATTCCCGCACCAGGCACAGCTGCAGATCCTATGGAGGCAAGGGTAGCGGTTAGTATGATCATAAGTTGAGCTTCAAGGCTTAGATCCATTCCAAAAGCCTGTGCTATAAATACCGCTGCCACCGCCTGGTAGAGACTGGTGCCATCCATATTAATTGTTGCACCTATTGGAAGTACGAAACCAGCGATTTCTTTTGGTACACGAAGGTTATTTTCCACACATTCCATAGTTACAGGAAGCGTGGCTGCACTCGAACTGGTTGAAAAAGCAAGTAACTGTGCAGGTGCTATAGCCTTGAAGTAGGTTTGCACATTTGTTCTAGAAGAGAAATAGACGATACCAGCATATACTCCCAGCATCAAAAAGAGGCCCACCAAAACAGTCAAGGCATACATTGCCAGCGCTGAGAACAAATTAGAATCTGGGGATTCTACCACCAGAGCAGCCATAAGTGCAAACACACCCAATGGTGCTGCTCGCATTATAAGGTCTATCATTTTCAGGATAACATCATTAAACCCGTCAAAAAAATCTTTTACAGGTTTAGCATTTGCTGAAGGTATTAGAATGAGACTTATTCCAAAAAATATAGCAAAGAATATTACCTGCAACATTTTTGTGTTATCACTCGCCGCAAAGAAAATGTTAGAAGGAACAATATCCTCCATTGCCTGCAGCGGTCCGGCTTCTTTTTGTTCCTGTGCCAGTTCAATCCTGCCGGTCACTTCTTTGGCATAACCGGCTAACAAATTATTTCTGGTTTCTTCTGAAATTGTAGCTCCCGGCTTAATAAGATTAACACATATGAGTCCTATCGACACCGCCACGAAAGTGGTGAGGATAAAGGTAAAAATGGTTCGGGACCCCATTTTGGATAATTTAGAAAGGTCTCCCAGGTCAGAAACTCCTTTGATTAGGGAGGCCAGAATAAGGGGGACAGCAATAAGCTTAAGGGAATTTATGAAGATGGTGCCAAAGGGTTTGATCCAGTCTCTAATAAATTCTGCACCCCAGGAGAAAGCTGATAAAATTAATGCGAATATTATCCCTACCGCCATCCCTAACAGGATCTGCCAGTGCAGGGCCAATTTAATTTTTTTCAACTCCTAAGTATTGTAATTTAAGCATATAATTAATTGATTCCTTCTACAGAAAGTACTGTAATAGTCCATACGATGACACATGAGAAGTAAATTCCAACAGTGTTAGCTATAAAAGCTCTCTTTCTCTCCAAACCAAATAACCAGGCCGCGATGGTTCCTGCGTACACCCCTGTACCGGGGATTGGCATCATCACAAAAACAAGCAAACCCCAAAACCCATATTTCTTCACATTGCCACCGGCTCCAATCTTGGCTCTTCTGGCCACAAAAATGGCCGATCGTTTATAGAATCTCCATCTCAATAAATATCTATTGATATAATTTAGAAAAAACTGCATAACCGGAAACACCATCACATTAGCTGCAAAACATAGTGTAAATGCCAGGTAGTAGTTTACATCATTGTATATAGCGTAAGGTATTCCCACCTTTGCTTCCCCGAAAGGAGAGATACTCCATAACATCGCACTTAAAATATCGTAGACCATCGCTATATTTCAAAACTTATTAGATAGAGAGTATAGAGAATAAAAGTTGCTACCAACATTCCTGCAGGAATTCTGCCTAACTTTTTCTTACCAAAAAAAAGAAATATGAAAAGGACAGCAGTACCTACCAACAGCAGGTAAATATCACGGTTGAAGGCCATATCATAAATAATTGGTCTTACTGTGGCACTCATACCCAGGATAAAAAAGATGTTGAATATGTTAGAGCCTATCACATTCCCAATTGCAATATCACTTTTCTTCTTTAGAGCTGCAACGACCGAGGTAGCAAGTTCCGGTAAAGAGGTTCCTGCAGCTATTATGGTTAGTCCTATTAGTTTTTCGCTTACCCCCATAGAAGTGGCCATAAATATGGCACTATTAACCACCAGTTTACCTCCTGCTACAAGGGCAACTAAACCAATGATTATAAGACCCCATATCTTCCAGACTGCTAAATTGATCACTTTAATCTCCTCTTTTCCCGGTTCTTTTTTTAACTGGGTATAAACATATCCCAGGAATAACAGGAAAAGAATCAAAAGAATTACCCCGTCAAAACGGCTAAGGATGCTATCCTGAAAAATAAAGCTATTAGCAAGGAACAGGACCATAATTACAGCTACAAATGAAACAGGGATCTCTTTAAAGAGGGTACTAGACTGCACTACCAAAGGGGTAATAAGTCCGGCTACCCCCAAAATAAAAAAGAGGTTAAAGTTGTTACTCCCAATGATATTGGCGAAAACAATCTCCTGATGCCCATCTAAAGAGGCGGCTATATTTACCACCAGTTCCGGGGCTGAAGTCCCAAAAGCTACTATTGTAAGTCCAATAGCCAGATCTGAGATTTGCTGTTTCTTTGCTATACTTGAAGCTCCAAATACCAGCCAGTCTGCTCCCTTTATTAGAAGGAGCAGACCTGCAGCCAGTAGAATTATATTTAATAACATTAAGCGGTATGTTTTAACACAGGTTGTGCACAGGCGTACTTCTGTAATTCGGCAAGCAGTTTTTGAGCATTTTTATATTCATAATCCTGTGTGAAATTGAGGTCATAGTCAAATAAGTTAACCATTACCGGTTCGACAGAATTACTTTGGAAAAACGCAAGGGAAATACGGGAAAGTTCTTCTGTATTTTTATTATGTCTTTCCACCAGCCTGTTTTCGACCATTATTTTTAATGTATGAATTTTATTTAGATCAACATGTTTCACCACGAATTTCTCATTGAGCCATTGAGTAAGAACAAACTCCCGTCTTAATATATCTATACCTGCAAGGTTGCTGTTCCAGGCAAGCATATAACTTATGTTCAATCCACGGGAGGATGTTTCATTTTTAAATTTATTCCTAAGATTTTTTTCATCTTTACTTCTTAGTAAAGGGAAAAGGATAAATGGTAAAAAACTGAAGATTACCAGGATACCCGATATAACTATAAAATCGATTTTCATTTTCTTTGATATTTAGATGAATCCTATTAATATGCATTGCGAATTTCCCTGTGGGAATTCACAATTAATTTTTGGGTTATGGAAACCAAAAATAGGATCTAGAGAAAGGTGTGAAAGGGAAAGATTATATCTGGTATACTTAGCCCCGGAGTTATAAACCGATTTTGAGCAGAATACGCTTTACTCCTGGAAAATTCCCGGTTATCCTCTTTGACCTGAACGGCGTGATATGTCGGGAAAATTCTTTCTTTTAAGATATCAAAAGAAGTGGATAAACGGCTAGGCATAAGATCCTGAAAATCCTCAGATACCTGGGAACCTGCTTCGATTAGTAGCGGTTCGTCATTTATTTCAATTGAAAAAGCAAAGGTTTGACCGCTGGTGGGAACCAGCAGCAGAAGAATTAGTATAAACCTTAATATATTCATCTCTCTTTTGAAATGAGTATCAAATGTAGAACCTTAATTTGTTAAATTTTCAATAAAAATAGGGGAGGTCGAATAATTTTTTAAAACTTCATATTGAGGGATAACACTTAATGGGTTAATCGCAAGGATACCGCAGCGTGAGTAGCGTTTTTGTTCTTACTTTTCCTTACATAGAATAGAACTGGAAGTAAATCTTGCATCTTTTTCCTCAATTTAGCATTAAACTCGTAAGCCCTTATTTAACAAGGCTTTGCAGACCATTCGGGCGCACCTTTGGTGTTAACTCAAGGTCACCGAATGGGACACCTTTTATATAGCAAAATTTGATATTTTATGATATCAGTAAAAATGAAAAACCCCGTAAACATTGAAGTTTACGGGGTTTTGATTTGATTTGACATGTTAAAAGTACTCGAGGCGGGAATCGAACCCGCACTCCCGAAAGAACTGGATTTTGAATCCAGCGCGTCTACCAATTCCGCCACTCGAGCTTAAGGAGGTGGCAAAATTAGCAAAATTTTTATAATCCTGCATTTTTTATTGCGGGTAATTTTACTTTGCAAGGGGGATTAATTTTCAATTAAATTAACCCGTCTTCCTAATTTATATTTTCAGGATTGAACCCATTCCAATATTTTTGCACTTTCAAATTCCAAAGCGCGATGCAGGACGGAAGGGATGAAATTTTAAAGTGGTTACCTGATTCCTGAAAAATTTAATTTCCCAACTGTTTCGAAATGCCGCGTTCACTTCTAATCTTTTTTAATGACCATTTTCGAAGGATTTTTAATAGCACTCATTGAAGGAATAACCGAATTTCTTCCGGTTTCCAGTACCGGGCATATGATCCTGCTATCCCGGTTCTTTGAGATCCACGACGACGAATTTGTAAAAACCTTTGAGGTCTTCATTCAAACCGGGGCCATCCTGGCTATTGCCATTATGTATATTAAAAAGTTCCTGCAGGGAATAGATGTCTACCTCAAACTGGGAGTGGCGTTTTTACCCATTGCCGTTTTTGGGTTCCTGGGATATGATTTTATCAAGAATGTACTTTTTAGTCCGGTGGTGGTCGCTGTTTCGTTGATTATAGGTGGGCTTGTACTTATCCTGGTAGACAAGAAGGTGGTTTCTCAAAAAAGCCGGTATGAAGATATCACCAACATTTCCTATAAAGACTCACTCTTTATCGGCTTCTGGCAATGTTTCGCCCTTATTCCAGGAGTTTCCAGGGCAGCAGCCAGCATTGTGGGAGGGGTTTTCAACGGCTTCGATAAAAAACAGGCGACTGAATTTTCTTTCCTCCTGGCTTTACCCACAGTTGCCGCAGCTGCAGGATACGATCTTCTAAAAACCGACCTCACTTTTAGCAGCAGGGAATTTATGCTCCTGGGACTGGGTTTGCTGGTTGCATTCGTATCGGCCTGGTTTGCCGTCAAGATTTTTTTAAAGATCGTGGAAAATTATGGTTTTAAGCACTTCGGCTATTACAGGATTGTCTTGGGTGTGGTCTTTCTTTACTTCTATCTCTAAGAATAATTTTTGCTGAAGTAGGGTTTTCCTTATATTACCCTTATTAACCTGTGTGGGACAGCCATCCGTTTTCCGGCTTTTGTAAAAATCTGAAATGAAGAAGTACTTCTATATTATCGGCATTCTTATTTTAACCATTTCCACCTCCTGCACTTCCCTGCAGGAATCTTCCAAATACGATTTCGAATCCTCAAAGTATTACAACACCGTGATCCCGCAGGCCGGGAATAAGGTTTATATAGATGTAGAGGAGGACAGCATAAAAGTTTTTCCAATTACTGTTACCGGGGGAACAGAGCAAATTGCTGCGGTACCTGCCGGTATTTTTACTCCAACCACTGGTAGTTATGATAGGAACTATACCTTCCACAACCCTTCCTTTGATCTGGACATTCTCACCATGCCTTTAAAGTACAGATTCAAAACAGCCGGAGTACCACAGCAGCTCACCACTAATTTCAATGGAAATGTTTACCTGGGTTTTCGTAATGATATGTACAGCATCAGGTATGACAAATCACCTTTGGGAGAAACCGAAAGAAAGATACGTCACGTTGGATTTAGCTTGGGTGGTTTTGCGGGTTTAAGTTCTGAACCTGTAAATCCGTGGGTAACCCGCGAAATGATCGACCTGGAATATGACGGGATGGTATTCTCTACAGGAGTGGCCGGGATCATAGGTTTTAACGGACTCACGGCCGGTCTTGCCCTTGGTTTTGACCACCTATTGGACACCAACAGGCAGCACTGGATCTACCAGGGAAAGCCATGGATCGGGCTCGCTTTTGGGATTAACCTTAATTAGAAAGAACCTTCAGCAGGCAACTTATATTTATTCAACCTTCTCCTCCACCCCCGGTAGTGTTTCCTCATCCAGCGTCGTGACTTTTCGGAACTTCCAGTAAATGATTGCGCTGCAAAGATTATCAAGCGACGAGATCCCCTGTTTAATGACGTTGGTGATCGTACTTATTGGCACTCCTTTCCTGCTGTGTCCTTTGATATTATTATATAATTCTGAAATGAGTTCGTTATACACCTGCTCATTCTCCTGTACCCAGGATGGTGGATGCTCCCCTACTTCTTCTAATTCCAATACCTGCTGAATTTCCTCCAGCCTGTGATAAACCACCTCCCTTAGATTATCAAGGATCTTTGTTGCCAAAGGATCCTCTGCTTCCAACATATAAAGAATATTATGGGTAACATCCTTGATATCTTTGGCACTATAAATAAGAGACCTCAATCCCATCATAATAGCTGTAAGCTGCCCGGCCTCGTGCGGGGTGAGATTTTCTTTATGAAGCTCGGCATAATAAGTAGTGAGTTCATCTTCAATGCGTTTTATCTTTTCGTATTTTTTTGAGAGTCCGCTGGCGCTTGCAAATATTTTCTTCCACCTGGACTCCTTGTTCCTGTCGCGCTCATTTATCCCAAAATTCTGCTTTATGTATTCGGCTGTGATGCGGTAAACTTCAGCTATTTCCTTATCCAATGCCTGCAGGGCAACATCTGCCACCTTCGGGGAGATATTTTTGACGTACAGCGTCTCCCCTTCCGGGGTTGCACTAACGAACCTCCTTTTGAGAAACCTTCCGAAGAAACCAAGAAAAGGATAGAACAGGAGAATTCCCGTTGCATTTAAAACTGTATTTAGCAACACCAGCTCCATAAGCGGATCTTCTACCCCAAAAATATAGTAGGTTACATATACAAGCGGCTTAATAAAAAAGAACATCAACGTTCCCGTTACCACATTAAAGATCACGTGCGCCATCATAAGCCGTTTGGTATCGGCCGTACCGCCAATGGAGATGAAGATAAGGGTGGTGGTGGTCCCTATATTGGCTCCTATGACCATTGCCACACTCTGGTAAATATCGATAAGGTCTGCGTTAAGCGCGCTAAGGATGATCACTATCATGGCAGAACTGGACTGAATGAGCGCCGTGATGATCACCCCAATTAGTACGAAAGCCCACAAGCCGTAGCCGGAAAAAGTTGCCAGGTCAATTTGGCCGGCCACGGTCTCAATAGCCACTTTCATATAATCCAGCCCCAGGAACAGCAATCCAAATCCCACCAGCAGGCCTCCCAGATTCCGCAAAATGGGTCGGGTGTCCAGGAAAAGGTAACTCAGGATCCCAACGGCAAGGAAGGGGAAGGAGAAGTCGGCTATATCGAGTTTGAATCCGAAAGTCGCCACAATCCAGGCGGTGAAAGTAGTACCTAGGTTTGCCCCCAGGACAATACTCACCGCGTTTTTCAAACCGATCATCCCCCCGCCCAAAAAGGCCAGGGCAAGCAGGGTGACCATGGTGCTGCTTTGGAGAATAGCTGTTACGGCGGTGCCGGTGAGGATGCCTTTCCAGCTTCGCTTCGTGAACCGTTGCAGCAGATTTTTAAAGGACTTTCCTGCCAGCGCTTTTATGCTGTCCTCAAGATGCCGCATCCCAAAAAGGAAGATCCCCAGACCGGCGATAAACATCCAGAAATCAAAACCTGTGTTTTCCATTTAAGGGGAGGTATAGCTATATAAAGATAGGGGAAATAGTATTGAGAATTGAGATGTGAGATTTTGGATGTGAGATTTGAAAAAGTTGGGGTGTCTTAAGTATGGGAGTTGAGGTTTGTAACCCGCCTGCGGCAGGCTTGTTCGGGGTTTGGCGTTGTTTTCCTGGATTACGCAGATTTTAGCGGATTACGCAGATTTTTTTGATCAGCAGTTCTGCTGCCGGGAAGAAATAGGTGAGGTATGCGAGGGTTCGAGAGATGAGTAACACCCTCAGCCCATTAGATCCTGAAACAAGTTCAGGATGACGACGGCCGGAAGAGCAGAAAACAAAAACATTCGTGCATTCGTGGCTACCTTCAAATATCCCGGTAAAATAAAATTAATTTCGAAAAATGGAGAATCACTCTCGCCACCTCAACCCAACAACCTACAACTTACAACCTATAACCTACAACATTTACCACCTCACAACTTTTTTCAACCGACAACTGAGAACTGACAACCGAAAACCGACAACCGAAAAAAACTTTTCAACTACATCGTTTGCAGCAAGTTAAAATTTAAAATGCTGGTGTTAATACGGGTTTCACCTATTGCAAATCAGGATTTTAATCGTGTTCTTGAGGCCCAATTTAAAACTGAAAATCATGGCTATCCAAAAAAAATATCTCAAAAGTAAACCTGTTTGTAAAGTAACCTTCGTAGTTCCGGCTGAAGAGGCAAAGGAAGTGAGTGTAGTAGGTGACTTCAATGAATGGGACCCTGCGGCACATCCTCTTAAGAAGCAAAGGAACGGAAATTTCAAAGGCACCTTTGATCTGCAAAAAGATAAAAGCTACGAATTCAAATATTTAATCGACGGCAATTACACCAACGAACCTGAAGCCGATTCCCATCGCTGGAACGACCACGCGGGAGCAGAGAATCCTGTTTTGGAAGTATAGTTTGGTTGCAGAGGTTCTTGTATAGGCTTGGATTGCAGGCATTTTTGGATGACCTGGCTGGATTTCGCGGATTTTAGCGGATTACGCTGAGGGTTTTCCGTTTACTGTTTTCCGTTTACTGTTATCTGTTTTTTACTGTTTTTCGTTTTCTGGTTGGAATTTGGGATTTGGCGTTTGAAATTTGTTTGGTGTTTGGGGTTTGTTGTTTGTTGTTGGCTTCTGGTTGATAGCTTAATTCTCCTTTTTCTTAGGTTAATTTGTTGCTTAACCACAGAGTTTAAAATGAGTGAAAAAAGGAGTTTCACGGAGCCTTTAAAAGATGCAAGAATCAAGAGACAAGAAACAAGACGTCGCAAAAATTCTGTCCTCTGACTTTTTTTCCAGGTCCAGACTTTTTTTATTCCCCCTTTGGGGGTTAGGGGGCTTTTCCACTTTTTTCAACCTACAACCTACAACTTACAACCTTTTCAACCGACAACCAACAACTTACCTCAACTCAATCCTATCAATCTCCAGCCGGAAATTCTCAGCTTTCCCGTTGCCTATCATAAACCTGACTTCCTGTAGCTCATTGGCGTTGAAGTTGGGCCGGTCCAGCTTGTTCCCGCGGTATGTTGGCTCCATTTGATTAAGAGGGATCTCGATCGTTTCCCAGTCACCACTGGTTTTAAAGGTATATACATAAGCTGCCCTTTCATTAAGATTTGCTTTTATACGAAATTGATATTCCTTCCCATCGCCTTTTACCCGTATTACTGCTTTCTCATAGCCTTTGATATCCTTAGGTTCAAAGTGGTACTGTATAGAAGCGAAGCCGCCATCGTTCTCCAGGGAAACGAATCCTGTGAAGACTGCGTGTCCCTCCTCACTGCGGGAGAGGTCGCTGGTGGAATTTCCACCCATCACCACGTCATTCTCAATCTCCCAGGCAGACCAATCTTTTGAGGCGCTAAAATCGAATAGAAGTAAACTGCTCATAATCATTGTAGTTAGAATTAAAAATTTCATAGCTGCATTCAGTTTTCTTTAAAATTAAGGATTCAGTTTCAATTAGTTTGCTGTGGATAAGTTAATTGGGGATTTGTTAATTCGTGTTTAGGGTATAGGGGTGGCTGTTTGCTGTTTGCTGTTTTCTGTTTGCCGTTTGCTGTTTTCTGTTTGCCGTTTGCCGTTTGTCGTTTGCCGTTTGCCGTTTTCTGTTGCAATTTTCTTTACGAGATAATCCTACTTTTTGCGAGTTTTTTATTCCCCCTTTGGGGGCCAGGGGGCTTTTCCACTTTTTGCAACCTACAACCTACAACCTACAACTTTTTCAACCGACAACAGACAACAGAGAACTGACAACTAACTCCAACTTTCCTTACCTTGTACAACCTATGAAAAGAAGTAAATTCATCTCCAACCTTTCCTGCCTGGGAGCACTTTCTGTAGTGACACCTGGCGGATTGCTCTATTCTCAGACAGCTTTTTCCGAAACTTATTCTTTTATGAAAAACAGCATTCAGTTAATTAGAAACGCGACTCTGGTAATCCATTACGCGGGGAAAAAGATCCTGGTGGATCCATTACTTGCTGAAAAAGGGGCTTATAATCCTTTTGCAGGAGGAGAAAGGAACCCTACGGTGGAACTGCCGTTAAGTGTGGAGGACATTATTGAAAACACAGATCTCGTGCTGGTATCGCATACACATTCAGATCATTTTGATTCGGTTGCCAGGGAAGTCCTGCCCCGCGATGTAAAAATTGTGAATCAGCCGGCAGATGAGGATTATTTTCAAAAACTGGATTTCTCCAATACCCACACCCTGCAGGAACATCTTCTGTGGAATGATATAAATATTCACCGCACAGGTGGGAAACATGGAAGCGGGGAGATCGGCAAAAGGATGGGAACCGTCTCCGGATTTGTTTTACAAGCCAAAGATCAGCCAACGATCTATATTATCGGTGATAGTATATGGACAGAGGAAGTCGCACAGGCCATCGAGGAATTTAAACCAGATATCATTGTAGCCAATACCGGCGGAGCAAGATTCCCGGGGTATGAAGAAAACCCGATCCTGATGGATGAGGAGCAAACCATCTCCCTCTTAAAAGCCAGCGGCAATGCCAGAGTTATTGCAGTTCACATGGAAGCTCTTGATCATTGCACCACCACCCGGGCCTCTTTGCAGCAAATTGCGAATTCGGTTAACGGGGAAGTTGAAAAGTTGATTATTCCAAAGGATGGGGAGGAGATTTTTTTGTAGTCGTTAGTCTTTAGTCGTTAGATGGTTTGCTGTTTTCCGTTTGCTGTTTTCCGTTTTCTGTTGAAAATTTCTTTACGAGATAATCCTACTTTTTGCGAGACTATTCTTTTTCTTAACCACAGAGTTTAAAATGAGTAAAAAAAAGGAGTTTCACGGAGGATTAAAAAGAAACAAGAATCAAGAGACAAGAAACAAGACGTCACAAGAACCCTGTCCTCTTTCCTCTGACCTCTTTTATTCTCGTCCAGACTTTCCTCTCTCCTCTTTCCACTCTCCACTTTTCCCAACCTATAACCTACAATTGTTCAACCTACAACCTACAACCTACAACCTACAACTTTTTTTCAACCGACAACCGACAACCGACAACCGACAACTGATAACCGACAACTGATAACCGACAACCGATTGCCAAACTCTTCCCAAGCCCTTCCATTATTTAAAAACAAATTTTAATTTAGAGGACAATTAATAATACATCAAACTATGCCTATAGATCTTTTAGCAAAATTCAGCGTTACTGAGAAAGTTATTAATGAGGAAGGCCGTGAGCTTTTTGATATGTTCCTGGCGCCGGGGGAGAATATACTTTTATATTACCGGCACGCAAGGGATAAGGTTATTTTTACAGACAGGAAGATCATCGCGATCGATATTCAGGGAATAACGGGTAAGAAAAAGGAATTCAGGATGTTCCCTTATTCGAAGATCACCTCTTTTTCTGTAGAGACCGCAGGAACTTTTGACTGGGACAGCGACCTTAAGATCTGGGTCTCTGGCGTGGGTGTGTTTGGGGTCAAACTGGGCAAGAAAATAGACATCGCCGAAGTTGGTGTTCTGCTTAGTGAGAAGGTGAAATAGCACTACTCAAATGTTTAATTGCTTCAAATTCAGCAACTTTATTTTGTCAAACCAGTATTTTGCAAAAAATTTTATATTTTTGTTAACATTTCGGCAGAAAATCAAATGCCGGATGGAGATAAGATAAAATGAGGGCAATTAGAATACCTGGAATACACAACACTCCCGTTCGACCGGCGATCGATGATGAGGGTCATAAAATGGTACTCGGGGTTTCTTTAATGATCCTGCTGGCGGGAGATTTTTGCCTGCAATACCTCGCACAAACCTATTTTGCCTATTCAATTCTTGAACTAAGCAGTCCCGGATTCTGGCTTCTTATTACTAATGCTGTATTTATTAGCGTGATCGTGTTGCTCAACAAACAGGCCGCACGCTGGAGCTGGAGCGAGTTGGGCCTTGGCAGGCCAGATAACTGGTGGCGACCCATCCTGGTAACCGCGGCTGTTTTCATTGCCGTTGTACTGCTATCCCTATATGTCAAACCATACGTGGAGGAGATCACCTCTCCCCAAAATGTCGATCACCTAATGGTTATTCAGCAGAATTTACCGTTGTTGATCAGTGCCCTTATTCTTGTTTGGATCACCGCCGCTTTCCTTCGGGAAGTGATCTTTAGGGCATTCCTTATCAATACCCTGGATATCCTCCTGGGCCGTAACCGCTGGTCCCCCTGGGCTGCCGTGGTTATAAGCTCCCTCATCTTCGGACTCATGCACGCCTGGCAGGGACTGGGAGGAATCATCCTCACAGGGCTGGTAGGACTCGTCTTCGGCACCGCGTACCTGCTTAACAAAAGAAGGGTCTGGCCGTTGATTTTCGTTCATGGGTTGTTGGATACTATTGCGCTGGTGTCGATCTATAATCTTGTGTAGTCTTTAGCCGTTAGTCGTTAGTCTTTAGAGGCTCTTCGTTGTGTTCTGTTTACCGTTTTCTGTTTTCTGTTGGCTCATCTTGGGAAGTTCGATTCTCCTTTTTTCGAGAGTAATTTTTTGCTTAACCACGGAGTTTAAAATGAGTTAAAAAAGGAGTTTCACGGAGGAAAAAGGATTATGCGGATTTTAGCGGAATACGCGAAAAATGTAAGCCGCAGTGAGTTTTCCCCTCCTCCGGAGGGGTGCCCGAGGGGCGGGGTGGGCCGTCGCTAGTTCAGAATATATGGCTAGTTTTAAACAGTCAACCGGGAATGGAAAGAAGGACACATAGAATTATTTTTTGTTTCCCCTTTGGGTTTTAGGGGGCTCCGTCCAGACTTTCCTCTCTCCTCTCTCCACTTTTTTTAACCGACAACCGATAACTGACAACAGACAACATCTCACTACTCAATTCTCAATACTAACTACTCACTACTCCCTAGAATTGTTCCAAAAACTCAATTCTCTTCTCAATTGGGGGATGCGTGGAAAAAAGTCCTCCCAGTCCGCCGAAGAGGCCGGCTGATGTGTCTTTGGGGGTGTTTTCTATGAACATTTGTTGTACCTCCTCGCTCCTCACTTTTACGTGGTGGTTGGGTGCGATCTTTTTTAAAGCAGAGGCAAGCGCCCAGGGTTTCCGGGTCATTTCAGCAGCACCGCTATCGGCCATATATTCCCGTTTTCGGCTTAGGGCAAATTTGAAGAGCATCGAGATAAAATAGGCGATAAAGGAAACTATCAGGATCACGATCATAAGCTGTCCGCCGCCGCTATCCTTTCCTCTTCTTCGGCTACCGCCAATATTTCCGTAGAGAAAACTTCGAAAAGCCACCTGCACCACAAAGGCGAAGATCCCCACGAATACTATGGTGACTACCAGCAGGCGCACATCCTTGTTGCGTATATGCATCAGCTCGTGGGCGATCACCCCTTCCAGCTCATCGTCATCCAGCTTTTCAATGAGACCACGGGTGAGGGTCACGGTGTAGTCCTTTTCCTTGAGTCCGCTGGCAAACGCGTTGAGGGCATCGCTTTCAATGATGCGCACCGCGGGCATCTTCATCCCCACGCTCATACAAAGGTTCTCCACCAGGTTATAGACCCGCATATTCTCCTTCCGCTCCAGGGGTTTGGATTTGGTGGCCATGGAGATCATTTTCCCATGGGCAAAATAGGCGATGAGGAACCAAATGAGGACTACTGTAAGTACGAAAGGGATTGCCTGCAGGAAAACATCAAAAGCGTATTCCGGTGAAAAATTCCCGTATTCATCCACACTGGTAAAAAACACCACGGCATAGACCGCCGCCAGGATAAGCAACGGAAATGCGATAAGGAGCAGGATAGATTTCCTGTTATTCCTTTTGATCTGGGTGTGGATCCCTACAAAAGCCACTGTTTAGAATTTGATCTCTGGCGCAACATCCATACGCTCCCTTCCTGCAGCACCAAGGTCAAACATAGGCTGGGTAGTAAAGCCGAACATCCCTGCGAATATATTATTCGGAAATTTTTGAATAGCGATATTAAGCTCTTTGGTAGCACTGTTGAAGTAGCGTCTCACAGCAGCCAGTTTATTTTCAATATCGGCTATTTCCTTCTGAAGGTGCATAAAATTCTGACTCGCCTTCAGGTCCGGATAAGCTTCCACCTGCACATTAAGTCCCTGCAGCGCTGAAGTAAGCTCTCTCTCCGCCTCGATCTTCTCATTGATCCCGGTAGCGTTGATAGCCTTTTGACGTGCCTGGGTAACAGACTCCAGCGTTCCACGCTCGTGTTCCATATATCCCTTCACCGCTCCAAGCAGCTGCGGAATTAAATCGTGACGTTGCTTAAGCTGCACATCGATATCTGCAAACGCATTTTCCCGGTTGTTCTTCAGGCTTACCAGGTTGTTGTAAATAGACACACCCCAAATCACGAGGATGACGAGGATTCCAATGATGATGTATATTGCCATGTTTTTGGTTTTTGTTCTGTAATTGTAAATATAGTTATTTAGTTGTTAGTCTTTAGTCGTTAGTCGTTAGAAAGTGCCTGCGTCGTTTGACGTTTGGTGTTTGTTGTTTGGTGTTTGTTGTTGGGTTTTTCTGCGGAGGATGATTTTCATTTTTTCGAGGGTATTTTTTTGCTTAAACACAGAGTTTAAATGGAGTTGAAAAAAGGAGTTTCACGGAGGAAAAAGGATTACGCGGAGGAAAAGGGATTACGCGGATTTTAGCGGATTACGCGGAGTAAAAGTCTTGGAGCGAAGCGGTCTTGATTCTTGATTCTAGTAACAAGCGTCTTTTTAAACGGCTCCCCTCCTTTTTTCAATCCCGATATGGATCGGGAGGGTGGACAGCTTCGCTGGACGGGGTGGTCCCGTGGCGGGTTCGAGTTGACTCGCAGTTCTAACAGCCAACCGGTAATTTAAAACCAGGAATAACGTAGTGAGTTTTTAAATTTAATAAAGCCTCTCTTCCAAAGCACTTTTCCATACTACAAACCCTTTTCGTTCATCAGAATAATCATGTACTATCCGGCTAAAATTATTTTTAGAAGTTTGCAGGAAATATTGTCTCCCTTTGTTTCGTATAATATTTAAATCTTCATCAACGAGAATTAAGTTATCTTTTAAATCTCCCGTTTTTTTGTCCAGATGCCAAAGGTAGGTAGCTTCTTCAGTATCCAGGGTTTCTAAAACTAAATGATATGCGTCTCTACCTGAAAGCAGGAAAACAAAAGAGAAAGGTTGCAATACAAAACGAATCCTAAGAATGTCACTCTCGTGTTTAGAAGCCAGATATTGGATTTGGCGGAAGTGTTTTAGGTGTTTATTCTTCAAAAGCTCATTCAGAAGCTCTTCTTCGGATTTATATAACGGAAAATTCTGTTCCTGTAAACTCTCTAAATCCAATAAGTTATTATCCGTTTCAGAGGAATGTGCTTTTCCTAAAATATCTTTTTGCACAAACCGAAACCTGACACTTTCAATTAGCTCCTGATTAATTTTTTCTAGGTCATGGGAGTATGCAGATTGTGCCACCAACACCTTATTTTCAAATTCTGCATATATTTCGACCTCGATATATTTTGATTTGAGCGCCTTGGAAAAATAGGTTTTTAAGACTTCGAACTCCGGTCTTAAATCCTCATTTTCTATTTCAAATTCAAGTGTCTCAATGTCTGAAGTCCCGTACTTAAAAGCAGCCGCTCCATATCGAAAATCAAGATCCGAAATTGGCACTTTTATTTTTTTGTCGATGGTTAAAATTTGAGAAGTTGATGTCTTCATTTCTTCATCAAACAAGGTAGCTTGCTTATCGAAGTGTCTGTAATGCCTATTCCTTTTTAGAAAAAGCCGATTGAGATAATCAATTTTATAATCATGATAATCATATATGACAGGAGTCTTCTCTGAACGTTGTACCCTCCCAATATACTGGACCAGTTTACCCTTAAAGGAAAAAGGATATGCAAGGAAAAGACAGGAAGCATTTTGCAAATCGCTACCCTCACCAAAAAACTGTCCGGTGGTAATTAAAACCTGATAATTCCCTTCTTGTAATAATTTCCATTTTAAATTTCGGTTTGCCTCCGTATCCTCTCCACTCAGTGTTATAGATTCAAAAGATTGTTTAAGATATTGATTTAAAGAATCTATATGTTCCTTGCGTTCTGTTATAATTACTACTTTTTTACCAAGTCTAAGTTCTGCTTCTACGTCCTTTAGGATTAAACTATTTCTAGAAGAATCATGTATAAGAATTTTTGATAGAGTCTCGAAGGAATCAGTTTTAGAATTGAAAGGAATATCAAGGGAAGTTTTCCTAATCACAATTCGGGGTCGTTTGTATTCCTCTATATCCTGAGGTTTAATTTCTGCAATTTTCTCACCTAAATAAGCGAACAGTAACTTTTCATCATTTCCTTTACGAAAGGGAGTAGCAGTCAGCCCATATTGATAATATGAACAGAATTTTGATATTGTCTTTCTATAAGTTTGGGCAGGAATGTGATGACACTCATCAATAATTATGGTGCCAAAAGATTGGGTAAAAGTTGCGGTTTGTTGTTTGTCAATGTATTTCCCCAAACTCTGTATCATAGCAACGCTAATCTTTTTGCCAGCTTTTGCCTTGCCCTGGCCTATCTTCCCAATTTCATTTTTAGGAATACCAAGAAAAGCCTGAATACTTTCAATCCACTGCTCCATTAATTGTTTCCTGTGCACAATGATAAGGGCCGGTTGTTGTTTAGAAGCAATTATCTTAAGAGCCATAACAGTTTTTCCTGAACCCGGAGGAGCTGAGATTATTCCAAAATCCTTTCTGGAAGAAACTTCAATCGCGAGGTTTTGGTGTGATCGAAGAGGCACTTCCCAAATGAAATCAACCGGCGCTAATTTTTTCCGGTAATCGTGAAAATCATAATTTATCTCCTGTTCCTTACAAAACCTGATCAATTTTCCGGCAAACCCTCTCGGTATGACTATTTCCTCTTCTGTAACATCGATACAACTGATGTAGGCTTGTGTTCCCCAGGTATTTTTACCCGCTTCCTTTTTAATGAAAAATTCAGAATTTGAAAAATTGAGTTCTTCCTTTAAAAAATTAATTAAACTGGAATTTATTCCAGCTCTGTTTAAATGAAGAGCATTGCTCAGGCTTATTTGAAGTTTTCCTGAACTATTTTTTTTAATTGTACTATCTGTAGAGGTGCTAAGACCTAAAGAGTCATATAAGGTATCCAGGTGGTCAACCGGTGTCTTTTGAATTGCGGATAAAAATTTATTCTGATCTGGATAAGGTTTTAGGTCTTCAGTTGAAGGATCAACAAAACAACTATGACCATTTTCAACTGCAGGTTTATAAAAAGGTAATGCGATAAGATTGCCAAAACCTTTACCGGAAAGATAATCTTGATTTGGAAATAATCGGTCAAAGCTGGAGTTCTTATCCAACACAGAAAACAAGCCGGCCAACTCCATTAATTTAAGCAGAATCCTCCTACTTTTAAATGCCTGATATGGTTGGTCGAAAAATATCCATACATGTCCCCCGTTACCAGATCGTGACCTTTCTAAATATGCAGAAATTCCATATTCATTACAAACTTCAATTAATTTCTGACATTCCTCAATCCAATTCTGCTTATCAAAATCGGCAGCTATAAACCAGGAGGTATTGTCCTTCAACAATGGATAGATTCCTACCAATTGTTGGCCACTTAAATGCTTTTGAATTTGGAGATCATTTAAGGGGAGGTGTGCTTTATCTTTATAATCCTTAAAAGATCCTCCCTTCATTTTATGTAACCGATACATATAAGGGTCATAGCGATATGCCGGCATATAACCACTTTTCTTTCCTTTCTGCCAATGAACAGCAAACACATCGGTTCTCCCTTTAAATAATGAAGTTATATTATTTATATTCATTGACTATTGTAATAGGCGCATCCCTATTTTTTAAATGAAACTGAAAAAGGTTTTCGGGTATCTTCTCCAAGCGCCGCATCTACTTTCTCCTTCCCATAAAAACGAGTGATTTCTTCCTTCTCAATTCCGTTTCCCCGTTCATACACTCTACTAATAACTGCCTTACTTTTTTCCTGCCAGTTGATCTTATTAAAATCGGTATCCCAGAATAAGGCCTTTCTTAGTTTTGAAAGATCAGGCGTTTCCTGAACCTGCTTTTCTTTCTCTTTCTGTATATCATAATAGGTCTGTAAAATTGCCATTGCACCCTCTTCCAAACCCAGTTTTTCCTCGATTTTCAGGGCAAGGGCAGTATTAAGATTTCTTTTTCCTTTAGTAATTGCATTTAAGGTTTGCGGATGTTCATTAATAGACAAAGCAAAAGGGCGTTGCTTTAATGAACGCTTATCCAGTTCACGTTTTAAAACTTTCCCAGGGTGTATGCCTTTGTAATTTAAAAAGTTATCCATAACACAAACATAAACAAATTTGTTTATGTTTAAATTATTTTGAAAGCTGGAAAAAACAAACTCTGTTATTAGTCCGAATCAAATTTGGGATTTGTTACCTTTTTAGGTAACTTTGGTATGCGTTAAATGGTAATAAGGATTGGAAGAATTTAATAGGCAGATAGGGTTTTACGAAAATCATTTCAGGGATTTTTACAAAAAACAGTCTCTTGCAGTTCAAAAGAAAATTGACTGGACTCTTTTGCTAATTAAAACTACAAGAATAGTCCCTGAAAAATTTCTTAAACACCTGTCTAATACCGACGGAATTTGGGAAGTACGGATATCCGCCGGAAATGGGATTTTTCGAATCTTCTGTTTCTTTGATGAAGGAAATTTAATAATCCTGTTGAGCGGATTTCAAAAAAAGACACAGAAAACCCCATTAAAGGAAATTAAAAAAGCAGAACGGTTAAAAAAAGAGTACTATGAAAACAGATAAGCGAATCACATCATTTGATGATCATTTGGACGAGCAGTATGGCAAAAGTGGAACAGCATCACGCGAGAAATTCCAGGAAGAATTTGAAACTTTTAAGATAGGGGTATTGATACAGGAGGCCAGAAAGAAACAGCAGATGACACAACAAGAGCTTGCAGATAAAGTTGGAACAACCAAAACCTACATTTCCCGAATTGAAAATAACGCCAGCGATATAAGACTTTCCACACTTATGAGAATAATTCGCGATGGACTTGGGGGAAGTTTAAAATTATCACTGGACGTCTAACTGTTCCTGTTTACCGCTAACCGTTTTCTGTTGAATAATACCGTGGAAGAGTAATTATCATTGCTTCGAGACTATTTTTTTGTTTAACCACGGAGTTTAAAATGAGTTGAAAAAGGAGTTTCACGGAGGTAAAAAATTACGCGGATTTTAGCGGATTACGCGGAAACCTTAAGGTACAGCGATTCCTTTTTTTGTTCCCCCTTTGGGGGCTAGGGGGCTGCCGGGGTGGTCCCGTGGCGGGTTCATATTAACAAGTAATTGATGACAGTCAACCGGGGATTTAAGAACGGAGAAAAATATAATCAGATCAAAGTTCTAATTCCAATCGCGGTCCTGTAGTTTTTTGGTTTTTCCCTGACCCTAAAGGGAACCCAAAAAACTACAGAGAAAGATTTGGGATAAAAAGTCTAGCAAAACAGCCAGGCAGACGCAGCCAGAGAAAACAAGAATCAAGAAATTCCAAAAACCAAATTCCATAATTCGGATTAACGAATTAACCACCCTCAAACGGAAAACAGAAAACGGAAAACGGAAAACGGTAAACGGAAAACCCCGCAGGCCACTAACGACTAAAGACTAACGACTAACGACTAAAATTGAATACTACTCCTAAAAACAACCTCCCCCATATCATCCGGATTTAACCGGTACTGACTCAAAGACTCCTCCCCTATTATGAACAGGTCATCATTGCGAATTATAAGGTCAAAAGCATCCTGTTCTATTCCTCCAATAAGATCTGGCTTTGCAGGGTTGGTGACATCAAAGATACGCACCACCCCAAGGTCTGTTACTAAAAGGTGATTTTGGTATAATCCAAGACCAATTGGCCGGTCCATGGTGATGGTGGCCAGTAATTCCGGCCTCATGAGATCCCGGGTATCATATACTTCCAGCTGATTTATATTTCCTTCGCAAGAGGCATTCGTGTGCAGGGTGACATAGGTATAATCTCCCGAAGAAACTACGGGGTCGCAACTTCGCGCATGCTGCACTTCAGATAGCTGAAGGGGAAATTTAGGATCGGAGATATCAAAGATGAACATTCCCAGCCGGCTTCCCACAAATAGGTAATCATCCAGGGAATAGAGCGTTTCTATATCAAAACCAATATATTTTTCTCCCACAAAAGCAGGCTGTTCGGGATCGATGATATTAAAGATTCGGAGGGATTGATCATCCACCGTGTACAAATAGTCCCCAACAAGAGAGAACCGGGCAAGGGAGCCGCCGCTGCCATCTCCAGAATTGTAACCGGGGGAAATATTGTCTCCACTGCATCCTGCAAGCATCAGTGCTACAGAAAAATAAAAATTACCAATCTTTCTCATGTTGTCTTAGTTTACTAATTCATAGCCGATTACCACCTCATCTTCAGGCACATCAAAAAAAGAAGCATCATACCCATCTGGCGAGCGCAGTTCGGGAAAAACATTCCGTTCCCGGTGTACGATCTTAAGGGAATTGGCATTATAAGTGAAAGCCACCAGGTCTACCGCATGGTGCACATATACGATGTTGTTGCGAATTGCAAGATCTGTAGCAAGGGGAATGTTTAGAAAAGCCCGCGGCACAGGATTTTCGGGATCAGAATTATCGATGATATGGAATCCTTCACTTTTTTCATTTAAATAGATAAGATCGTCTTTTACATAGATCTTTCCGGAGTTTAATACCGGCCGGTCCCCCATAATAGTCATAGTCGCTTCAAAAGAAGAACGCTGCTGTGTAATAGGTTGATACCTGCTCTCCTCAACAAAACCCACATCATCCTGAAGATTCCTCCAACAGGATTGAAGTAGCATCAAAAAAAGCAGTAACAGAAGTAAAAGAGGTTTTTTCATATTAAATGATCTTTTATGAGAGAAATTTTCAATGATTTTTTAAATATATAACAAATCATTCATTTTTTTGTTAATTGTAAAAACATGAGGATATTAAATAGAAATTGAGAATAGAAAAAAGAGAAAAGGGATACGGAAAACAAACTTTTCACGCCGCGACCTAAGGAAATAACCCGGGGTAAGATTAGAGATGTGAGATACCGCACGTCAAATTATTAACTCCTTGAACTCCGTGGTTAAATACGTTTATTTTCGGAAAAAACAAGAATTAATCTCGCCACCTAAATCCACTCAACAAACACCAAACAACAAACGCCGAAGGCCCAAACGATTACCATTCCGCGAAATCCGCTTTAATCCGCGCAATCCAAAAAATTTATATTAAATTTGAATTTCGATCCTTTAACGCCACCATTTCCCGGAACACCCTACTAACCCGGTGTGGCGGTAACGGAAAAATCTTTCGGATATATGAATTGGTACGTGATATACACCAAACCCCGGTGGGAAAAGAGGGTGGCTACCGAATTGGAGGAAACGAATATAGAGTCCTATTGCCCAGTGATCACCGAGGTGCGGCAATGGAGCGACCGCAAGAAAAAAGTGGTGACACCACTCTTTAAATCCTATGTATTCGTAAGACTTACAGAAAAATCCAGACAGGATGTCTTCAAGGCTCCCGGAGTAATACAATTCCTTTATTGGCTGGGTAAACCGGCGATCGTTAAGGATAAAGAAATTGAAACAATCAAAAGCTGGCTCAATAACGACGAAATTGAGATCTTCTCCACAGATCATCTCTCTCCCGGAGACAAGTGATCACCATTGCTGAAGGCGACTTCAAAGGACAGGAAGCGATCATTCAGAAAATAGGTAAAAAACGAATGAGACTTATTCTGAAGTCTATGGGATTTGTGGTGAATGTGAGGTCCTCAGATGTGGTTGATTAGTATTGAGTAGGTAGTATTGAGAATTGAGTAAAAGAGTCTGGAATCTAGAGTCTAGAGACTGGACTTGTGTATTACTAATTTGAAAAATGCCGCTCTTATTTCTTTTTTAAACACGGAGTTTAACAATAAATTAGACTCGAGAAAATGAAAAGCACTCTCGCCCCCAGCCGCTAATGAAACCCTTCTGCTGAAGCTATTTACTAATACTCTGCCTTAGAAATTAGGTGAACTTCCATAAGTTATTGATTGAATATATGATTTTTTCTGTAAAGTCGGCAAGACAAAAAATTCCAGACACCGAATTTTAAATTTTAAAAAATCAAATAAGAGTAACGAAATTACAATCCTCGATGTGAACAAATTAACCAATCCCCAATTAACCCATTAACCGTCCTCAAACGGTAACCCGCAAACGGAAAACACTCCCACTAACGACTTATGGCTATTTCGGTTCGAATTGTGCCAGTGATTTCGGTCGGTTAGTGCCAGGCATTTCGGTTTGATTTGTGCCACTTTTTGGCAGCAATGAAAATCATAACGGTTCAAATTGTGCCAGTCATTTCGGTTTGATTTGTGCCACTTCCGGAATTCAAGGAACCATAACGGTTCGTTTTGTGCCAGTCGTATCGGTTCAATTTGTGCCACTTTGGAAGATCAAGTAATATCTTGTTGCAAAAAATGTAATAAGATATGGCCAACACCCTTGATCCGATGGACTTAAAACAAATTATTACCTTAAAACTGGATGGTTTTAGTAACCGTAAAATCGGTGCTACTCTGGGCATCTCCCGAAACACTGTCAACAGCTACATGAAGCTTTTTAAGGCCAGTGACTATTCTTTTAAAGAACTACTATCCTTTGATAATGTACGCCTGGATGCGCTTTTTCCTTCACTTACCACTATTGATAATGAGCGGCATGATGAACTGATGCTCTACTTTGAAGGGGTCAATAAGGCCCGGAATCATCCTGGTTTTACGTTTTTATACCATTATCAGGAATATGCACAACATGCTTCCCAGCCTTATAGCTACACGCAGTTTATGGAGCATTACCGGCGTAAATATGCTAAGGTCAAAGGTTCTATGAAACTTGAGCACGAAGCAGGTAATGAGATGTACATTGATTATACGGGCAAAAAACTGCATATCGTTGATAAAGACACTGGAGAACTTATTCCCGTAGAAGTATTTATTGCTATCCTTCCTAACAGCCAGTATACTTACGTAGAGGCTAGTCAAAGCCAGAAACGGGAGGATCTTATCACTTCTTGCGGTAATGCATTACATTTTTATGGAGGTGTGCCTAAAGCCATTGTATCAGATAACTTAAAATCTGCAGTGACCAGGGCAAGTAAATATGAGCCGGAGATCAACCGAAGCTTTAAAGACTTTGCCCGCCATTATAACTGTGTGATCAATCCCACCCGCAGCTATGCTCCACAGGATAAAGCTCTGGTGGAGAATGCAGTCCACCTGGTCTATCAACGGATTTATTATCCCTTGCGGGAGATGACCTTCTTCTCCTTAAAAGATCTAAACCGGGAGATAAAACGCCTGCTTGTTACCTATAATAATTTACTGTTCCAGCGAAAGGAAGCCAGCCGCAGGGAACTCTTTCAATCCATAGAGCGGGAATACCTAAAACCCTTGCCTACATCTGCCTATGAGATCAAGGATTATAAACGTGCAAAGGTTCAGAAGATGGGATATGTATACTTCTCTCCAGATAAAAGTTATTATAGCGTTCCTTACCGATACATCGGCAAAAAGACTCTGATCCATTATACAAAAAGTGTGGTAGAGGTTTATTATAACCACGTTCGAATTGCCCTGCATCAGCGAAATCCTGTTAAGGGAACCTACACCACAAATACAGAACACTTAAGTAGCACCCATAAAGGATATACCTCCTGGAGTCCTGAATACTTTAAAAACAAAGCCGCTGCGCATGGGGCTAACGTAGTGAGCTGTGTAGAAAAGATCCTTGCTGACAGTGACTATCCTGAAACAGGTTACAAACGGGTGATGGGGCTTATCATGCTTCACAAGTCCTACAGTTCCCAGAGGCTTGACAATGCGTGTAAAAGAGCTTTGCAGGCAGATGCGGCTTCATACAAGCGGATCAAAAAGATATTAGAAAACAACCTCGACCAAAGCTCCCTCTTTTACCAGGACCTTGAAGAAGATAAGACCCATATTCCATCCCATCAAAACATTAGGGGTGCTGCTGCTTACAAGTAAAACTCATTTAAATCAGAAATATGAATAACAATCAAACTATTGAAAAATTAAAACAAATGCGATTGGGTGCTATGGCCCAGCTACATCATCAGTACGTGAACAACAATCAACTAAACGATATTACTGCCGATGAATACCTGGCACTACTGGCAGACCACGAATGGGAGGATCGCGAGAACCGAAAGATTGACCGTCTTTTTAAACAAGCAAACTTTAGGCAGAAAGCAAGTCTTGCTGAAGTGAACTACACCTCCAGTCGTAATCTGGATAAGAATATGTTTGTACGCCTGGGATCCTTGGACTTTATAAGCAGAAGAGAAAATGTTATTCTCACCGGTGCCTCCGGTGTTGGTAAAAGCTATTTAGCCCAGGCATTAGGGCATCAGGCTTGCCTTATGGGATATAAAACTGTATACTCCAATACAGCTCGCCTCTTTAAGAAATTTAAACTTAGTAAAGTTGATGGAACCTATCTTAAAGAACTCAACAAACTACTTAAAGCAGATCTACTCATCCTTGATGACTTTGGACTTCAGGCCTTCGATAATCACGCAAGAGAGACCTTAATGGATATTATAGATGACCGCTACAATGTATCCGGCCCACCAACTGCATCTTTTAACTTAGCATGATTTTATTTACAGGATGCTCTTTTTGGTAAATTTGATTTATCCTTGCTGTAATTTCTTGTAATTCTGCGGGTACAGATTCCGGATGTCTTTATGGTTGATGGACATAATATTCTCCAGGGTGTACTTGAGCCATTCATATGGGTTTACCTCGTGTTTTTTGCAGATCGCAAAGAAGGAGTACATTATTGCACCACGTTGAGCTGCATCATCAGAACCTGCAAACAGGTAGTTTTTTCGGCCTAGTGCCAGTTTTCTAATGGCATTTTCAATAAGGTTGTTATCTATTTCCAGGATTCCATCATAGAGGTAAGCGCTGAGCTGATCCCAGCGATCCATGGAATATCGGAAGGCTTTTCCGATAGGACTCTTGGGAAGAATCAACTGATGCTTCATCTGTTGGAACATCCATTTGGCAAATTCATTAATAATGGGTAATGCATTTTCCAGGCGCAGGGATTTACGCTGTTCCGGGCTTAAGTTGTGTTCTCGCGCTTGAGCTTCCACCGCGTAGAGTTTTTGGATGAAGCTCAGGGCTATTTCGGCACGTTCCCTGTCATTATCCTTTGCTTTATCAAATTCTCTTCTGGCATGGGCCCAGCAGTTCAGGTGGGTAACCCCCTCCCGCTTGCCAATCTTGTCATAGGCAGCATAGCCATCACTTTGGAGGTAGCCTTTAAAATCAGCCAGTACATGGTCGGCAGCCTCTCGGCTTCGTCCCCGGTGATAATCAAAGAGTACGCTTCCATCCATAGGGTTATGGTACACCCAATAGTAGCCCTGGTGGGTGGTGCCTTTTTTATTCTTGTCGATTACTTTTATCGGGGACTCATCCGCCTGGAGGTACCCCATTGACCTGGTGTCCTCCAATAGATGTTGATAAAGGATATCTAATATTTTAAGACTTTGCCTGGTCCAGCCTTCTAAAGTGGAAGAGGCAATGGGGATATCTGCTCTTTTAAAGCGTTGCAGTTGCCGGTAAAGCGGGAGATGATCCTCATACTTATCGACCAGAATGGAAGCCAGGAGTCCGGCTCCCGGAATGCCTTTTTCAATCACCCGCTCGGGCAATTCTCCAATGATTACTCCTTCTTTATTTTTAGGAGCATACTTATAGCGGATGTAACGTTTGATGTAGTATTTAGCTGGCTCGTATTCCAGCTCATTGGTCACTTCCTTGCCGATACAGATCATATCGGTGATATCTTCCTGGGGATAGATTTCAATTTCTTCTACCGGAAGATGCTCAGGCAGGGCCATTCGCCCTTTATGGACGGAAGTTCTTTTGCGACGCTCATAGCTGAGCTTCTCTTTTAACTCGGCTTCTTGTTTTTCCGCTTTTTCCGGCTCCATCTCAAAGGGAAGACTCATCTGGTTTTTATCCCCTTCGAAGCGTTCCCTTTTTTGACCAAAAGCCAGGCGCTTATAATAAGCTAATTGGAATTTAAGATCGATATTTTCTTTTTCTGCTTTCGCCCTTCTCTCAGTCTCCTTATCAAGGAGTGCCAAAAGCTCATCTTTAGTAAGATTTTCTATGGGTTTTTGCATGGGTTAAAGATACGAAAACCACACTTTTAAACCTATTGTCAACCCTTGTTTTTACTGGGTTTTTGTTACTTTTTTATCTGGGATACCTCAGTTTCTGATGGGCTTTTTTTACCTGCAGGCCTTCCACCATAAGCACCAGTTCTGACCAGGTCATACCATGGTTATTTCCTTTAAAAACCGGCGGGGTAAAACTGCCCTGTTCCAAGCGTTTGTAGTACAATACAAAACCCCCGGCTTCCCAGTGCAGGAGTTTAAGGTGCGTGCGGTTACGGTTCAAAAAAATAAACACATCGCCACTGGTTGGTTCCCTGCCAAGTTCATTTTTTACCAGTCCGCTCAGGCCATTAAAAGATTTTCGCATATCACAGGCTTTGGGATAAAAGTGATATTTATGGAACGAGCTTAGGGCAAACATTAATAAAGCCTGAGAAGTTTACTGATCAGTGGAAGTTGTGAGACCTCAAGTATTAGCCGGATCCCATTAGGATAAATAAGTTCCAGGTTTCCATCCTTAACAGTGTTAGGACTGATAACTATAAATCCTCCACTCCCGGGTGATTCATTGCGGGCTTTCTTTTTTTTCCAGTAATAAAATGTGGAGAGTACCAACCCTTTAGTTTCACAAAATTCTCTCCCGTTTAGAGAACCACTTTCAAATTCATCGATCAAGGCAAACATTTCTTGTTCTTTACTCATTTTATTTGTTTTTGAGCAAAGCTATATTCAGGCTAGGTTTTTAGCAATATGCACTTTGTGGGGTGGATACGCTACAATAAAACATCTACTATACTATCCTCTCAAATACCGGTATCTGCATGGTATGATATTATCGGGGAAGGAACTATTGCCGATGCGATCCTGGACAGAATTGTAAATTCCTCTCACAGGATAGATCTCAAAGGAGAATCATTAAGAAAAGGAGTTTTAAAAAACGAGTAACATTAATTTTTTATATAATTGCAGTATCTTTCAAAGTGGCACTGTTTGAACCGAAATCAGTGGCACGGTCACTCCGAAATAGCCAACTTATTCGGATCCTGGAAAGACTTCCCTCAAACAGGCGTAGCTATAATGGCCAAACAGAAAAATAGAATCGATCCCATTTCGCTGTTCCCTGCAAACATTTGAAATGCATCTTAAAGAACATTTGAAAATAAAATGGATGCCGGTAAATGAATTACGCAAGTTGGATTGGGCTGAAGCGGATGTTACAATTGTAGAGTATTATATAAATAACAAGTGAAATTTTCTTAAAAATTTTATTGGAAAATATCTTATCCTGGTTTAACTATTTTATGAAAGGTTCCACCCCCGATTTAGCATTTGAAATTGCCAGATCCGATCGCTTTTCAATTAAATAAAATTTAAGGTGCTCAGCCCAAGCTTTGGATAATAAAGGTGGAACTGCATTTCCAACTTGAACGTAAAAATTTCTTTGTGTTTTAGATACTAGGTGAAAATCATCAGGAAAGGACTGAAACCTTAAACCCTCTCTAATCGTAATCATTCTATTATCTTCATAATGTATATTACAGCCAATATTTGGTCTATTAAAATGTGTGTTTAATGTATAACTAGGTTTATTAGGATCAAGTCTACCATACGTAGTAGTCCTACCTCCAGTACTCTTGAAATACATTATTCTTTTAGTAGAAACCTTATCAGGCACATCCATATAATTACCACCAGGTTTGACATGCTTCATTATTTCTTTATCAGTAGGACTAGAGTAGGGTATCTTATGCAAGGTAGTTCTATTTGTATTTTCTCGCATAAGTGATTGATATTCACATAATGGACTATTTCTATATTTTACATTTCCATTTTCAGAGGGAGATTCTAAATCAGAAATAGCTTCAAAGGAGGTAATCCAAGGTTTTTTATCCTTTACACTATCGAAATGAGTTTGTGGAGGTGCCGTTATGTCGACACCAATTCTGTTTCCAATTATAAATACTCTTTTCCTTTTTTGTGGCACACCATAATCTGCAGCGTTTAATGTGTGAATATTAATATGATAGCCAATATGTTCAAATGCATTTTTTAGATTATCTATAACTTTAGTACCATCAGGAGTCTTTGAAGATTTTATACCTGTCACATTCTCAAATAAAAAAATCTTTGGTTGAATCTTATTCACTACATCTAAATACGAATAGACTAATGCAGATCTATTATCATTTGGATCCCTTTTACCTATCCCTGAAAATCCTTGACAGGGAGGACCACCAATTATCAGATCAGCAGGCGGAATTGATTTCAAATCAATTTTAGTTATATCTTCATTTACAATATGGTTCCCGACATTTAATTTATATGTATCACAAGCATCTTTTAAAATGTCATTCGCCCAAATAATATTATAACCTGCTTGCTTAAATCCTAAATCTAAACCACCGCAACCTGAAAATAAACCTACAATTTTTATTTTATTTTTTTTCATAATTTTCTATCTTCTACTAACTCTGCTAAAAAGAGTTCGAAAAAATCAGCTAATTCACCACTTGAGCTAAAACCTAAATTATCCCTCAAGAAAATTATTTTCGCAATTTCTTCATCTAAAATTCTTCTAGGCGTTGCTAATCCTTCATCTCCACTTGTAGAAATATTTTGTTCATTAAGATTTTCAAAGGCAGTTACTGCCGAAATTATTTCAGTTCTGCTTAATTGTTTTAAATCTGGCACTTTGAATTGGTCAATATGAAAACCCTCCAGCTTTCTTAATCCTTCTTGATTATTAGAGTGAATTTCAAATTGTATTTGGCCAAAACAAGAATTTAAGAATGCAACTATAAATTTCATTTGACTGCTTGAAGAAAGTGAAGAGTCAGCATTTCCATTTTCAAAACCTCTTAAATAAAAGAAATTAGTAGTTAAAACCACTGGATTGTTAAAAGGATTATAATAACATGTATGTTTAGTTCTCTCTGCTCTAGGAATCAAAATGTCAAATGAAACTTTATTCCTATAAGCTGTATTTACTATTCTTTTCCATTTACCTGCGTCTATTGCATTTTGGATGTTGAAAACAGCATTTAGAGAAGTGTCACTTTGATTAATAGCATCTAATCCGTTATTTGTATTATCATCATATCGACTTGGAAAATGTATAGCAGGCTCTGACTCTAAATCTTCTTGGTCTAAAATTAATTTTCTGGCACTTCTACTATTTTTAATACCAAAACCTTTATTCGAAGAGTTTATTTCGGAAAATGGTATTTTTTTAAAATCGGGAAAAATTATTTTAGAGCCTCCATAATTTTCGGCACCCCCTCGTTTCTTAATTTTAAAAAAAGTATCCAAAGGCTCTAAAAAGGAAAGAGAATCTAGATTGTGAAATTTATCCTCAGGATCAATTAAATACAACTTCCAATTTTCTGAAGAATCTATGTCTCTATTCGTCTCTTTAATTGTGTAATCTGAAGTTATCACCGTGCCAGAATTCGAAGAAAGAATTGATTTAATGTCATTTGGACGAGATAACAAATCAGAGTCTAATATTCGCAAAAACTTTATTTTACTAGGTGGCTGTTTATTAAGAATTGTAATTACAGTGGTGACTTTAAACTCTTCAAAATAATTTCTAGGATATAATATAATGGCCTCAACCTTATCTGATATAAATTCTTTTAAGTGCTCTCCCTCCTCGTTATTTAAAAATTTCGCCATTAATATTAATCCTGCCCTTCCCTTATCATTCAAAAAATGCAACGCATAATTTACGAAGTAAAAATATAAATTCGGTTGCGAAGCGAGAGTAACAAAGTTTGGCTGCCCATTATTCCTTATTGCGCTATTCATTAAGGTTTTGTCCGCAATTGTAATAGGGGCTTCCGGATTATCATTTCTCAAAAAAGGAGGATTCATTAATAAAACATCAAATCCTGATTTTTCAGGATTATCAAAAGTATTACCCGTAAGGATGTTAGCATTGGTACTGTTATTAACCCCAGATAAATTTTTAGAAACTAATCTAAATGTTGCCAATTGAGCCAAAAATGGATCGACTTCCGTACCTCTAATTTGACTTAATAGTTCATTATGACTTTTCGTTATTCCACTAGAAAGATTAAGTATATTAATATAATCATATGCTGCATCTAATAAAGCACCATCCCCCGAGCAAGGATCAATTACCAAAGAATTTTCATTTTCAATTGTCAAAGTTGCAAGTAATATTGACAATTCTGTATCTGACATTATTTTACCCTTCTTGTGCAGAGTTTCTTTATCATAAACTTTTGAAGTTAAAAGATTAAAAATATATTCCGGTAATGGATTGTCTGAGACTGCTTGGGTGCCAAAATTATTCAGTGTTTGGATTGTGTTTATGAAGTATCGTTTAATAGGTTCAGTAAAGTTTTCAGGAAATATTCTGTCAGTTGAATTTGGATGGTTGGAAAAAATTTGTTTAAAATCTAATTGTAAAACTCTATTGTAATTATTTGATAGCCTATTTTTAAAAGCTTGTAAGCTTTCGTCCGCAACAGGAAGACTTCTGAAATAACTTTGATTGGTGTTATTTGTTTGGTTATAATAATCTTTTAAATAAGTAAAAGCTAGTAAACGGAATAGTTCGTATAAGGTAAGTTCTGCAGACAATTCCTTATTATGCATTAACCCGGCGCTAACACTCTTGTAATTTTGAAAAAATGAATCTATGATGGGCCCCCAATTATTTTCCCATTCAGGTTGAACTCTGTTATAAATTATTGGTAAAATTTGTTCTAAAGTGGCCTGAAACTCTCTTATTGTGTGAGTAGCGTCACGAGTTTGGGGGTTGAAAGGTAAATGTGATTTTGGATTATCCTTTAAGATGCAATTTGAGATTGGTCCTTGCCTATCTGCAAATAAAATCAATTCTTCAATATTAGTCAGGCAAAAATATTTCGGATAATTTGGTTCCCAAAAAGGAGAAAAATCTGAAACATATGACCTTGCTTGATTTTGAAATCTTTGTGAAGTAATATCACGAGCAGTTTTTTTTACTTCCATAACAAAGATATATCTGTTGGAAGCTTTTAATTTGATTGCAAAGTCAGGAACTATAGTGCTATTAGGAATTGCTGGGTGATGAATTACTTCTAACAGAGAATTGTAACCACAGTTTGAAATAGCATCATTTATTGCTTTCTTGACAACTGGATGAAAACCTGTAACTTCATCTGAGTTGTACCAGAGATTTACCATATTAATTATAATATTCTTTTAATTCCTTTTTCAAGTCATTTAGCGAAAATGAGGAATTATATTGTTCGTTATATTCATTGAGCAATAAATTATCAATTTGCTCAATTATTTGTTGTTGTTCATTTTGATATCTATTTACTGATAACAATTTTTCTCCTAGTTCATTTAATTTAGCAGAGGTTTGATTAGACAAATTTTTGACATCTACAACTTTAACTTCTTTGAATTCATAAAGCTGAATTTTCCTTAAACCATTGCCTTGACTTCTTGAGTTACTTAAAACATTTAGTCTTGTAAAGGTTGAGTTTAATATTGCTAAATATACCAATTCGGAACTTGGAATACTAAGATTATAAAAATTATCAGAAGACAAACATTTATTAGGATTTAGAATAAAGTCTACATTGTTTCTGAGATAATAATTAAAAATAAAATTCCCACTGGATTTTGTTTTTATTTTAAACCAATTTTTTCCAGATAATATTTTATTTTTTACTGCTTTGTATTTATCTGGCGGCGAATTAAGTATCTTATTTCTTATTACATCTAAATACTCTTTAGTATTGCAGGAAGTTGTATCACTAACTGCTAGAACATACGCATTTCCTTGATAAACAGAATAGGTTTTTATTTGAGAAATATCTTTAATAATTGGCTTTAATTCAGGTAAAATATTATTGGTAAATATAAAATGCTGGTTGATTATAGCAGATGTTCCTCGTTGGATTGGTTGAGAAACGATGGATTTAAGTGTTTTAAATAGAGGCAATTTAAAATCTATTGCACTTTCATTATTAAAAGAATGTGTCAATAATTCATGTTGTTTAAATCTTTGGCAATGAAAATTTAAGTCATTATAGCTCCTCAAATCATTTAAATCTTTTAGAGAGTGATAAGAGAAAGATTTACTCTTATTTTTATCCTTTACGAATTTAATTACGGTAGCTCCAACATCAACATTTTCAAAAGCACTTTTTTTAAAATGGTAAATGCTTTGCAAAGATCCTAATTTTAAAAACGAGTCTTTTAAAAAATTCCCAAAACTACTATAAAGCCAACTATCATAAATTACAGCAACCATTTCCCCATTATCTTTCAAGTGGACAATTGATTTCAACAGAAAATAGATATATAAGTTAGACTGAGAGGGTACTGCTGTCAAACCTGCTAAAAAGTTGTTTTTAATATTTCTCTTTGAGTTAACTCCATTCCGCAATAACTCCTGTCTTACATATGGTGGGTTCTGTATGATTAAATCGAATTTTTCGGAAATTGGTAAATCAAAAAAACTACCTTGAATTAATGTTCTTTTTGAACCACTAAAAAAACTTTCAATTTCATCATTAATTAAATTTTTATCAATTTCAATTCCTTTAAGATTACAATTGGCTAAATCTAGCGGTAAAGCCTTGAAAAAAGTATTTGGACCAATGCAAGGATCAAGGATGGAACAGTTTATCTCTTTATTTTTCTTGAACAAACTTACCATAAACTTAGCCAAGATAGGAGAAGTGAATACTTGACCTAAATTTTCATCTGGCGCTGGTGTCTCTGATTTTGTTTTAAAGTCGTTCGAAAAAAACAGCTCAAGTTGTTCCTCAAAGGATTTAACAACATCATCATTTATATATGGCTTAGAAATTGTATTAAACATTTTTACCAGTTTGATATTTAATTTGCTCTTCAGCTACTTTTAAAGCATTTAGACCTTCTTTCTCATTTTTGATAATATCATAAATTTTAGTCGCAATCCAAAGCGCTTCTAATTCCTCATAGGAATAATTAAAAGTTTTACTTATCGTTTTCAAATGAGCGCGTCTGAGAACTTTTTGATCACTCTCAACCTTACTTAAATATCCATCTCCAATTTCAAGAATAGCCGCAAGTTGTCTTTGTAGCATCCCTGACGATTCTCTTAATATTTTAATTTTTTGCCCAAGTGTCATTTTACTAAAAATAGACTTGTCTTAATATGGTCAAATATAGTTTTATTTATTTCAAATTTCTCTTTTTACTCAAAAATATTATCTTCTTTACTTGATTGTCCTACACATAGTTTTATTGTCTCACCAACAAATTCCTTGAAGGTAACTCATATGGCAATATTATTTTCCTTCTCAAGAGTCCTTGCAATGGCATAATAAAGAAGTCTTCTTACTTTAAGGCAAAAAAATATGAATACAATAAACCAAATTGAAGTCAAATATCTAAGGCCTTCCAGAACAATTGAAAAACTTGAAATATCTAAGGATCTAAAAAGATCTATATGTTTTGTTTACAATCACGAGGGTAATCACTTCAGGTTATTTGACAATGAAATGGCTTTAAACTTATTTCTTAAACAAGGAAGCGAGCCAAAAATAACTTTTGATTCTGAGGAAGAATTGGACAAATTTCTTCTATACCAATATTCATCTTTTTAAATTTCCATTAACCACATCTCAAATTTTCCTGGTAACTTTCCTTAAAAAGCAACCATGAAAACTTCAGCAAACAACATCAAATTTGAATACCTACATCGGGATGAAGGGAACTATAAGATCTTCGGAGAACTAATTTTCAGAAATGAACAAAACCATACAATCGAGGAGGTAACCAGGAAGTTACAAAGCAACCTCATCGATCAGGAATATTTCTACCCACTTTCAGCTAAAGTCCCATTATTTCCGGAGCATAAAAGCATAGTTCAGGATTTTACAGATTGGTATGAATTCCGGCAATTTTCCTTCACAAAAGAAGCACCTTCAGCTAAACGATCCATAGAAGAATTCCTGAACGAGTTCTCCACTTAATCTTTTTTCTCTGTTCTCTTCTCTCTTCTCTCTATTCTTCAGCTTAAAAAAATTTCAGAAAATCCCTATCTTACCGCCTCATTATCAAATTCAAAATTTTAATTTATGACAAAGCCCCTACAGCTGCTCCTGGCATTTTTACTGCTGGGAACCGGCATTAGCTTCGGCCAGGATACTATTGCCAAAAAAGACAGCCTGGCCACCAAGGAATTACCCCTGGAACCTGAAAGAAAGATATCCCTCACCACCAACGAGGGCACCTGGATCTCTGTAGACGTGAGCCCAGATGGGAAGAACATCATCTTTGATATGATGGGGAACCTTTACCGTATGCCCCTCACCGGCGGGAAGGCCGAGAATATTACCAGCGGGATGGCCTATGACGTGCACCCGCGCTACAGCCCCAACGGGAAGGAGATCGTTTTTATTTCAGACAGGAGCGGGGCAGACAATATCTGGCTTATGGACCTCGAGACCAAAGAGACCACCCAGATCACAGAAGATGATAACCAGAACTACTTTTCTGCCAGCTGGTCGCCAGATGGGGAATATATCGTAGGAGCCAAGGGCCGCCGCAATATCAAACTGCACCTCTACCACCGCGAGGGCGGCAAGGGCGCGCAGCTGCTTGATAAGCCAGATAATCTCAAGGCCATAGACCCCGCCTTTAGCCACGACGGGAAGAGCATTTACTATTCAAAACGCAGCGGTGCGTGGAATTACAACGCGCAGCTCCCGCAGTACCAAATTGGCAGCTATGATATGGAGACGGGGGAGACTACAGATGTTACTGCCCGCTACGGCAGTGCTTTCACCCCTGTGCTGTCCCCCAATGGAAAATGGCTTGTCTACGGTACCCGCTTTGAGGACCAAACCGGGCTGGTAAGGCGCGAGCTCGCCACCGGCCGCGAGGAGTGGCTGGCATATCCCATACAGCGCGATGACCAGGAGTCTATCGCTTCCCTTGGCGTGCTGCCGGCGATGTCCTTTACGCCCAACAGCGATCATCTTATCACTTATTACGGCGGAAAGATCCACAAGATCAATGTGGAGACAAAACAAGCTTCAGAAATTCCTTTTGAGGTAGACCTGGACCTGCACATGGGGCCCGAGGTTATTTTCAAATATCCCATCAAGGATGATCCCACTGCCCGGGTGACGCAAATAAGGAATGCCGTGCCGTCTCCGGATGGTTCCAAACTGGCGTTCACGGCCCTTAACAGGTTGTACGTGATGGATTTTCCAAACGGGGAACCCCGCAGGCTTACAAAGCACGATTTTACCGAGGCTCACCCCGCCTGGTCGCCAGATGGGAGCCGCATTGTTTTCACCACCTGGCAGGAAGAGGGCGGGCATCTTTACAGCGTGAATGCCAACGGCCGCAATTTGAAGAGGCTCACCTCCCAGAGCGCCATCTACTCCCAGCCCGCGTATTCCTATAACAGTGACAGGATCGCGTTCCTGAGGGGTACTGCTGAAACGTATCGCAATTCCTTTAGCGGCTTTGGCTCCCGCAGCCGTGAAGATCTCGCGTGGATCCCTGCGGAAGGTGGGGAGGTCACCATTATTGAGCGGTACAAAGGCAGGACGAATCCGCACTTCACGAAGGTGGACGATCGCGTTTATCTGAATGATGACGAAAAACTGATCTCTATCCGCTGGGATGGGACCGATGAAAAAGAGCTGCTGAAGGTAAAGGGGATCACCCCCTTCGGAAGTTCTGTCCACGACCACGATCACGACCACGCCGCCCTGACGCAGCAGAACGGGGCTGAAAATGATAAAGCCTCGAAGCCATCTATTATCCTGATCTCTCCCGATGGGAAGAAGGCGCTGGCAAAGATCAACAACGATATTTATTCGGTAACCATTCCAAGATTCGGAAAAACGCCGGAGATCTCTGTTGCCAATGTAGATAAAGCCGCTTTCCCCGCATCACAGGTGACTGAAATTGGAGGGGAATTCCCGGCCTGGAGCGGTAACTCCAAAAATGCCCACTGGTCCCTTGGTGCCAGCCATTTCGTTTACGACCTGGCAGCAGCAAAAGTGCACAATGACAGCCTGAAAGCAGCCAAAAAACTGAAAGCCGAAGCTGAAGGGAAAGATGCTTCAGATGATGAGGAGGAAGGCGATGAAGATGAGAAAGAGAACGGGGATGAGGAAGAAGATTCAGAAGAAGAGGAGATCACCCCAAAAGATGAGGATAGTTTCAAGGCTGATGAGTTTGAGATAAACATCACCTACCAGAGAGCCCTTCCGCAGGGAGCAGCTGTCATAAAGAACGCCCGCATCCTTACGATGAAGGGAGACGAGATCATCCAGAATGGGGATATTCTCATCAAGAACAACCGGATTGAAGCCGTGGGACCTGCCGGAAGCCTGGACGTGCCCCGCGGTGCGACTGAGATCGACGCATCTGGTAAGACCGTGATGCCGGGCTTCATTGATACCCACGCGCACTTACGACCTAATGCTGAGATCCATAAGAACCAGGTTTGGATGTATGCCGCCAACCTCGCCTATGGGGTCACCACCACCCGAGACCCGCAAACCGGAACCACAGATGTGCTTACGTATGCAGATATGGTGGAAGCCGGGATGCTGGCAGGACCGCGAATCTACAGCACAGGACCGGGTCTTGGATACTGGGGTTATAAGCTGAAGGATCTTGACCACACCAGGCGGGTCCTGAAACAATACAGTAAATACTACGACACCAAGAGCATTAAGATGTACCTGGTAGGAAACAGGCAAATGCGCCAGTGGGTGATCCAGGCCAGTAAAGAACTCGAACTAATGCCAACCACAGAGGGCGGACTCGATTTCAAACTGAATATGACTCAGTTACTCGACGGCTATCCCGGGCACGAGCATTCCTTTCCGGTGTATCCCGTTTACAAAGACGTGATCCAGACTGTTGCCGAATCTAAAATGGCGGTAACCCCTACCCTGCTCGTTTCCTATGGCGGGCCGTGGGCAGAGGAATATTACTACGCTACAGAGCAGCCTTACAACGATCAAAAGCTACAGCGCTTCACCCCTTACGAGGAACTGGCGAGAAAATCCAGAAGACGCGGCGCCTGGTTCATGGAAGAGGAACACGTTTTCCAAAAACATGCTGCGATGATGAAAGACCTAATCGACGCCAACGGACTTGTAGGTGTGGGTAGTCACGGTCAGCTACAGGGCTTGGGTTACCACTGGGAGCTCTGGGCCCTTCAAAGCGGCGGAATGGATGAGCACACCGCCCTGCGCGCCGCCACCATCCTGGGAGCAGAATCCCTTGGCCTCGACGGCGACCTGGGAACGGTAGAAGCCGGAAAACTGGCAGATCTTGTGATCCTGGATGGGAATCCGCTGGAGAACATCCGCAACAGCAACACCGTTCGCTACGTCATCAAAGACGGAAGGATCTACAACGCCGAAAGCCTCGACGAGCTCCACCCCGAAAAGAAACCGGCCAAAGAATCTAATTGGCAAACCGTGCAGCCGGAGAATTTGCCGGGGATACGGGAGTAGTACTGTTTTAGAATGATTTGAAAAACCCGGCGAGTGTGTCGGGTTTTTTGTTTGTTGGAGGTGGAAGGGTTGTAAGTTGTAGGTTGTAGGTTGTAGGTTGAAAAAAAATGTTGTCGGTTGTGGGTTGTCGGTTGTCGGTTGAAAAAGTTGTAGGTTGTAGGTTGTAGGTTGAAAAAAAATGTTGTCGGTTGTGGGTTGTCGGTTGTCGGTTGAAAAAGTTGTAGGTTGTAGGTTGAAAAAAAATGTTGTCGGTTGTGGGTTGTCGGTTGTCGGTTTTTGTGTTGTGGTGGCGAGATTAATCCGCATTTTCTTGAGGCTAATTTTAACTTGATCCCGTAGTGCGAAGTTGTAATAGGATTGCTTTTTTTTGCTTTGTAGGGCAAAATATACCCGATAGAAAAATTTCCCGGCCTACGAAAGTTTATCGTAAAATTTGAAATGAAAGGGGCGTTAAGAATTTTAGGCTGTTTGAGCGATACGGATTATTCTCGCCAGAATGAATATTCCCGCGAGTTCCTAAAATTTAGCAACCGAATGAAAAATTTAGATAAGCTTTCGTAAGCCTAGACTTTTTTGCTTCTTTTTCTTGCAACCGACGACCAGAGGGAGAGGATTGCAGCAAAAAAGAAGGAACGGTCCTATGAAGGGAGAATTGACTAGACGGTGGAAAAATGGTCATTGGGCAGAAAAAGTGGAGAGTGGAAAGTGGAGAAAGGACAGTCAGGGCGGGTTATTCGTTATAGGTAGTAGGTTGTAGGTTAAAAAAATGTTGTCGGTTATCTGTTGTCGGTTGTCGGTTTTTGTGTTGTGGTGGCGAGATTAATCCGCATTTTCTTGAGGCTCATTTTAACTTGATCCCGTAGTGTGAAGTTGTAAAAGGGTTGCTTTTTTTTTGCTTTGTAGGACAAAATATACTCGATAGAAAAATTTCCCGGCCTACGAAAGCTTATCGTAAAATTTGAAATGAGAGGGGCGTTAAGAATTTTAGGCTGTTTGAGCGAAACGGATTATTCTCGCCAGAATGAATATTCCCGCGAGTTCCTAAAATTTAGCCACCGAATGAAAAATTTAGAGAGGCTTTCGTAAGCCTAGACTTTTTTGCTTCTTTTTCTTGCAACCGACGACCAGAGGGAGAGGATTGCAGCAAAAAAGAAGGAACGGTCCTATGAATTGAGAATTGACTAGACGGTGGAAAAATGGTCAAGAAAGTGGAGAGTGGAAAGTGGGGAGTGGATAGTCAGGACGTGTTATTCGTTATAGGTAGTAGGTTGTAGGTTAAAAAAATGTTGTCGGTTATCTGTTTTCGGTTGTCGGTTTTTGCTTTGAGGTGGCGAGATTAATCCGCATTTTTTTGAGGCTCATTTTAACTTGATCCCGTAGTGTGAAGTTGTAAAAGGATTGCTTTTTCTTGCTTTGTAGGACAAAATATACTCGATAGAAAAATTTCCCGGCCTACGAAAGCTTATCGTAAAATTTGAAATGAGTGGGGCGTTAAGAATTTTTGGCTGTTTGAGCGAAACGGATTATTCTCGCCAGAAGTTATATTCCCGCGAGTTCCTAAAATTTAGCCACCGAATGAAAAATTTAGAGAAGCTTTCGTAAGCCTAGACTTTTTTGCTTCTTTTTCTTGCAACCGACGACCAGAGGGAGAGGATTGCAGCAAAAAAGAAGGAACGGTCCTATGAAGGGAGAATTGACTAAACGGTTGAAAAATGGTCAAGAAAGTGGAGAGTGGAAAGTGGGGAGTGGATAGTCAGGACGTGTTATTTGTGGTCGGTTGTCTGGTGTCAGCTGTCGGTTAAAAAAAGTGGCCAGAGAGCATAGCCCCCCTTCACTTGTCATCCTGAACGTAGTGAAGGATCCCTACGGTCGGTGCAGCAGGAAGGGATAGTTGCAGGTACAAAACACAGGACACGCTCCTCCTTAAACTGGCAAACTCGCTTCTCCTTCCGCACGAGTTTAGAAATAAGCGGGACGAAAACTCTCCGCCAGAGATCCTTCCTCGGCCGAAAAAGGCCTCCTCAGGATGACAAACAGTAGGGGCGACTTCCTCCTGAGTTAAATCCCAATTCAGTTCGAACAAACCTCACAGGTTTTTTTTAACCTGTGAGGTTTTCTTAGAAAGACCAAATTATTCGCATCCTTAATTGGACAGGAATATGAGGATGGTTAAAATGTAAATAAAGATTTGGACGATAACGTTAGGAGGTGCGAACATATTTTTCCAAACCACCCCGTCCCCGCTATGGCGCCCCCTCCCAATCCCTATCAGGATTGAAAAAAAGGAGGGGAGCCAGTAAAAGGACCTGACAGGCTGCTAGAATCAAGGCCGCTGCAGGACGAAAAATATTGTCTGTTTTACTCACGAATATAACCAGAAAAGGCCTCTTATTTTTGACCTTCGGTAGGTTTTTTGTCCCGTTAGGGACCACATATGGGTAGAAAAAAGATGGATTAAAAACCCTGTGCCTTTAGGTACGGCATATAAGATCCCCGGTTTATATGCTGTACCTACGGCACAGATAGACTCCGGGATAATTTTTTCTACCAATAGATAGTCCCTACGGGACACAAAAAAAAGAATATTAGAAATCTATATACTACACCAGGTAATTTTTTGCACGAGTCTAAGGATAAAATCAAGAGGAGAATCCCTGTCTTCAAAACGGCCGGATCATTTATATTTTTCGCCTAAATGTTCAGAGTACTCCTTTTATTTAGGTGTAATGTCAGTTTTGCTTTCATTCCAAAACTATAATAGGAGATTCGCCCAGATGTATATATAGTCAGCTTATTTTCTCCAATTTTTGAACTCTTCCTTTAATTGTTCCCGGGTGATAAAATTTCCATTTTTATAATCCTCTTCAGCCGAAGCAATTTCAATTCCCAACTCCATTATAGTCAATGCCCTTCCATCAACAGTAAAAATTTCTAAATCATCTCTATCTTCAGCTTCCATATCTCAGCGATTTGATTAAAGATAAAAACTTCCATCTTCGCTTTATTCTCCTTGCCTTAAAAAATTATCCCTCGGAAGAAATTTCGCTTAATATGCGAAATTGAACTAATTTGATTCCATTACCAGCTTTTGGTATTTTTACTATAACACTATTCACCATGGGAAAGAACACATCCATATCACCGGGAGAACATTCTGAAGTATTAATTAAAGCTCTGGAAATTGGAGAAAAAAGCGGATTTGTTGATGATTTCGATGCCAAAGAAAATTTAGCTTATTTACATCGCAAGCACCTATAGCACCAAAAAAGACCTGCTGCGGGATCCCATCCATCTGTTCAGGCGGAGCATTAAGTAATCCCCGGTTGACAATTCTGAAATGAAATCATATTCTGAACCCGCCAAGAGCCCACCCCGCCCTACGGGCACCCCTCCGTAGGAGGGGAAGCGTTAAAACCAATCCGCGTATTCCGCGTAATCCTTTTACTCCGTGTAACTCTGTACCTAACTCCTTTTAACTCCGTGGTTAATTAAAAATAGCCTCGAAAAAATGAAAATTATTCCCCAAGGAAAAGCCAACAGAAAACAGAAAACGGTAAACAGAAAACGGTAAACACCAAACAACAAACGCCGCAGGCCATCTTCTAACGACTAAAGACTAACGACTACCGACTACTTTCAGTTCCCATCCACTTATCCCAAAACGTAAAATAAAGCCCATAGTTGGTATTAAACTCGGAATGATGATGATGGTGATGTGTGGCACCGATGAATAGTTTCCCGACTTTACTATTCATAAATGCCGGGGGATAGATCTCAATGTCCAGGTGGTTCACTACACTGCTTATGGTCATAATAATCAAATAAAATCCCAGCACATAAATATTCACCGGAATAAAAACAAGAATAAGCGGAAGGATAAGCGCCTCCAGGATCGATTCCCACCAGTGGAAGGAAAAGGCGGTCCAGGGAGTGGGCGCCAGGCTGTCGTGGTGCACCTTATGCACTTTCCTGAAAACTTTGGGATTGTGCATCCACCTGTGAACCCAGTAGTAATAAGTCTCGTGCAGCAGCAGAATGATGACGAGACTTACAGGGAGGTACCAGTAGGGATATTGGGCTGCATCCAGATAAATAGCGGTATATCCTTGTTGCCACAACCAGAAAGTAACGGCACCAAAGGCCGCGAAGACCAAAGAGGATTTTATGCTCCAAAGGATCTCCTTCCTCACCTGCCCTTTTCTGAGTTTCCGTTTACTAAGCCGCAGGTTTTTGTATTTACCAGCATTCCAAACGTAATAATACCCATAGAACACCCCCGCCGCCACAAAATACCGCAGCAGGATCGCGATGAAAAAGATGGCGATGAAGATTAAAAAGGTGGAGGCCGATGTTATTCCGTGGATCATACAGTTTTCTAAACTGAAAATGAAGTTAAGAAAAAAAGTTGTCAGTTGTGGGTTGAAAAAGTTGTAGGTTGTAGGTTCGAAAAGGTTGTAGGTTGTAGGTTGTAGGTTGTAGGTTAAAAAAAGTTGTCGGTTGTCGGTTGTCGGTTGTCTGTTGAAAAAAAAGTGGACAAGCCCCCTAACCCTCAAAGGGGGAATAAAAATCCACTATGTATACTTTTCAGTGTAATCCGTTAAAATCAGCGAAATCCCTTTTTTCCGTAATCCTTTTAACTCCGTGAAACTCCTTTTTAAACTCCCTATAACTCCGTGGCTAAATAAAAATTAGCCTCGAGAAAATGAAAAGCCCCCTGGCCCCAAAGGGGGAACAAAAAAATCACTATTTATACTTTTCCGCGTAATCCGCTAAAATCCACGTAATCCATTTGCCTCCGTGAAACTCCTTTTTAAACTCCTTAAACTCTGTGGTTAAATAAAAATTAGCCTCGAAAAAATGAGCCTTAACCTCCCAGTAAAAAACCAACAGAAAACAGAAAACAGTAAACGAATGAAAACAGTAAACAGTAAACGGAAAACAACAACAAACCCCGAACACCAAACAACAAACGCCGCAGGCCATCCCATCTAACGACTAAAGACTAAAGACTAAAGACTAATCCCTCGTAAACGGCACGAACCTCACCGGCATAAGCTCCCGGGTCCTTATTTTTCCATTTGCACGTTTCTCAATAAGTTGCAGGTTTTGCACCGTTCCCCTGGCACCTACCGGGATGACCATTCTGCCGCCTTCCTTTAGTTGCTCCACCAACCGGGGCGGAATTTCTTCCGGGGCGGCAGTGACGATGATAGCATCAAATGGAGCATGTTCCTCCCAGCCATGATAGCCGTCACCTACTTTAAAGTGAATATTATTATAGCCCATATCTTTTAGATCTCCCTGTACCCGGCGGGCTAGTTCTTCCACAATTTCAATGGTATATACCTCATCAACGATCTCTGCCAGCACCGCTGCCTGATATCCACTGCCGGTTCCAATCTCCAGCACCTTCATATCTGGTTTTGGCATTATAGCTTCTGTCATAAAGGCTACCATAAAGGGTTGCGAAATAGTTTGCCCCCCTCCTATTGGCAGCGGACCGTCCCGATAGGCATTTTTTTTCATATCTTCGGGCACCAGTTTATGCCGCTCTACTTTGCGCATGGCATCCAAAGTGGCTTGATCTTTTATTCCACGCGCCTCCAGCTGCCTCTTCACCATTTGTTCCCGCTGTTGCTGGAATCCATCCTGAACAGTTTCGGGAATTATGATGAAGAGGATTAATCCAAGTAAAATTATTCCTGTTTTCATGATTTCGTAATTAATTGGATGCTAGTATAATATATGAAATAAAGTGGAGAATGGAAAGTCTGGACGCAGCCCCCTAACCCCAAAGGGGGAACAAAAAAATCGTTGTGCCTCAAGGTCGCTGTGTAATCCTTTTTCCTCCGTCCAACTCCTATTTAAATCTACTTTAAAAAGTCTGTGGTTAAATAAAATTTGCATCGAGAAAATGAGAAACAGTCTCCAAATCAAAGCCCCAACGGAAAACAGAAAACGGTAAACGCCAAACTGCTGGCTTCTGCGTAATCCGCTAAAATCCATAATCCAGTTGCCTCCGTGAAACTCCTTTTTCAACTCCCTTTAAACTCTGTGGTTAAATTACAAATAACCTCGAAAAAATGAAAAACCCCCTAACCCCAAAGGGGGAACAAAAAAATCGTTGTGCCTCAAGGTCGCTGTGTAATCCTTTTTCCTCCGTCCAACTCCTATTTAAATCTACTTTAAAAAGTCTGTGGTTAAATAAAATTTGCATCGAGAAAATGAGAAACAGTCTCCAAATCAAAGCCCCAACGGAAAACAGAAAACGGTAAACGCCAAACTGCTGGCTTCTGCGTAATCCGCTAAAATCCATAATCCAGTTGCCTCCGTGAAACTCCTTTTTCAACTCCCTTTAAACTCTGTGGTTAAATAACAAATAACCTCGAAAAAATGAAAAGCCCCCTAACCCCAAAGGGGGAACAAAAAAATAACTATTTATACTTTTCCGCGTAATCTGCTAAAATCCATAATCCAGTTGCCTCCGTGAAACTCCTTTTTAAACTCCCTTTAAACTCTGTGGTTAAATAACAAATAACCTCGAAAAAATAAGACTTAACCACCCCAGTAAAAAACCAACAGAAAACGGTAAACAGTAAACGGAAAACAACAACAAACCCCAAACCCCAACCAACAAACGCCGCAGGCAACTCCGTGGTTAAGTAAAAATAACCTCGAAAAAATGAGAATTACCTTCCCCGAACAAGCCAACAACTGATAACCGATAATCGACAACTGACAACAGAAAAACGACTAACTATTTTTTCGTAATTTCGGCCCGTAATATTACTTATTTATGTCTGAATTTTGGTTGTACTTCAATCTGGGCCTGGAACACGTGTTGGACTGGAATGCCTATGATCACATTTTATTTTTGATCGTCCTTGTAGCTGCTTACAGTTTCTCTTCCTGGAGACGGGTGCTGTCGCTGGTTACCATCTTTTTCCTGGGTCACACTGTTGCTTTATTTCTTTCGGTTTACCAGGTGGTGAGCATAAGCAGTAAGTGGATCGAGCTGCTCATTGCCGTGACAATCCTGGTAACTGCACTTTTCAACCTGTTTACCGCAAAACGAAAAGAGAAACAGCTCAATGCAGGATTGCTCTACTTCAGCACAGGATTCTTCGGCCTCATACATGGCTTCGGATTTTCTACCTTCTTTAAAATGGTGGCGGGGAACCAGGAAACCAAATTCCTTCCGCTTATAGAATTTGCATTGGGAATAGAAGCGGCGCTTATTATCGTGGCATTCGTGGTGCTTTTATTTTCCTTTATCTTTCAGAATTTCTTCCGGGTATCACGGCGGGACTGGATCATTGTTACCTCATCTATAGTTATAGGGGTTATTCTTCCTATCTTACGTGAAAATATACAGCCGTTTTTATAAAATTTTAACTCACTTAAATTGTAATAAACCTCACCTTGCAATACTTTAGTAGGTCCTCTTTCACAGGTGCCTGCGGGAATATTGCAAAGCTTTTTTTAAGATATGCAAGATACCAAGCAACTCAAATATGACAAGGCCTACCTGCGCATAGCCCGGGAATGGGGGAAGCTTTCCCACTGTAAAAGAAAGCAGGTTGGCGCACTTATTGTGAAAGACAGGATGATAATTTCCGACGGATATAACGGTACCCCCACCGGTTTTGAGAATTTTTGTGAGGATGAAGAGGGTTATACAAAATGGTACGTACTTCACGCTGAAGCAAATGCCATCCTTAAGGTAGCTTCCTCTACACAATCCTGCCAGGGTGCAACCTTATACATTACCATGTCCCCTTGCAAGGAATGCAGCAAACTCATTCACCAAAGCGGGATCACCCGGGTGGTGTATCAAATAGATTATAAAGACAATTCTGGCCTTGATTTTTTACAAAAGGCCGGGGTTAAATTACAACAGGTAACAGAGCTTGATACTTAATTGAAGAACAACAACAAAATATACCTTCCGCTCTTATTGGGGCTTGTTTGTGCCGCAGGGATCCTGCTTGGCTCAAAGATAAACTTTACCCAAAATCAGGGGCTTTTTTCCTCCAATCCCAAGAAGGAAAAACTCAACCGGCTTATAGATTACATTGACTACGAATATGTAGACGCGGTGAATACAGATAGTATTGTGGATATCACGGTGAACAGGATCCTGGAGAATCTGGACCCTCATTCAGTCTATATCCCACAGCAGGAATATGCCAGTGTTTCAGAAAGTATGAAAGGCGATTTTGTTGGGATAGGCGTAAGTTTCCAGAGTGTAAATGACACCATTGTCGTAATACAGCCCCTTAAAGGAGGCCCCAGCGAACGCATAGGGATCAAAGGCGGGGACCGCATCCTCTATGCCAATGACGAGCAGCTTTTTGACCGCAATATGACCAATGATTCGCTTATAAGTCAGCTTAAAGGAGTCGAGAATTCAAATGTTACCCTTACGGTTTTTCGAAAAGGACTAAAAGATCTGCTCAAGTTCAATGTAAAGCGTGGAAGGGTACCTTTAAAAAGTGTGGATGCTGCATATATGCTTACCAATGATCTTGGGTACATTAAAATAAACCGTTTTGCTGAAACTACTTTTAAAGAATTTAAGGAAAGCCTTAAAGAATTAAAGAGACAGGGAGCAACCCAAATCGCTTTGGACCTTAGGGATAATCCTGGCGGTTATCTTTCAGAAGCCATAAATATAGTAGATGAATTCCTGGAAGACGGGAAGCCAATCCTCTTTACCAAAAACAAGAAAGGGGCTATGGAAGAGACTTTTTCCAGTAGAAAGGGTACTTATGAGGACAAGGAGATCTTTGTTCTTATCAATGAGAATTCTGCTTCTGCCAGTGAGATCATAGCGGGGGCCTTCCAGGATAATGACAGGGGTACCATTATTGGACGTAGATCTTATGGAAAAGGCCTGGTGCAAAGGGAAATGGAACTGGGCGACGGCAGTGCTGTGCGTCTTACAATTGCGCGTTATTATACTCCTACAGGGAGGTCCATTCAGAAATCTTATGAAGAAGGCAATGAGGCTTACTTCAATGACTATATACGCCGGTATAAGAACGGTGAACTTTCCAGTGCCGATAGTATAAGCGTGGATGACAGTTTGAAATATGTGACCCCGGGAGGACGCATAGTTTATGGTGGTGGGGGAATAATTCCGGATGTGTTTGTGCCAAAGGATACCAATGTGGAGAAGGAAAACCTTACCTATATCCTGCGCAGCGGCTTCCTGAGCACTTTCGTATTCCAGCAGCTTGAAAAAGACCGTAGCTTTTACAACTCCCTTAGCTGGGAAGAATTCAACAACCGGGAACTTGTAAATGATGAGACTGTAGAGGACTTTCGTAGATATGCCCGCTCCCAGAATATTCCTGTGAGGATCAATAACTATAAGCCCCTGGTGAAACGTTACCTAACGGCTGTTATGGCCCAGCAATTGTTTGGCACCGATGAATTTCAGCGATTAATTAATGAAGATGACCGAATTGTAGAAAAAGTCATTGAATTATCTAAAAGTTCCTAGTATATTCGTAAGCATGGATGCCTATAATGACTATACGGCCATTTTTTTATTGTTGTCCCCCCTGTGTTTCTACATAATAGCTGTAAGCTTCAGGTTAATGGACAACAGTGCCTTGTTATTCCTGCAAAAGGAGATCCTGGTAGACTCTTCAAATGTCTCTTTAAAAGCAATCGAGGAACAGATAAAATCCTCTGCCGACTTTAGATTTAAAAAGCAACTTAAGCGCGCGTTACTGTTCAGGAAACTCCACAGGATCTTTATTATCATTATGATCGCCTGCCTTCCCGTAACTGTGATTACCTACTTTACCTTATTCTAATTTATCGTGCACCTTAGTGTGCTCTCCATCATTCCACAAGGTCAAAATATCTGTAGCAACGGCAGCTCCACTCCCACAGGCTATAGCATACTGGCTCCTGTGACCTGCAAGGGTACCTGCAACATAAAGTCCCGGGAGCACCAGGTGGTCTTCATTCTTTAATTGTATCCTGTTCTTTGCTGAAGGGGATTTTTTATGCGGAATGATATAGGACTCCAGCCCCTTTATCTTCATAAGGTCTGTATACCCCACAGCGACAACTATAATTTTAGATTTGTAGGAATTTTTATTGGTGCGTAACCTGATTCCCTCACCCTCAACTGAAATTTCGATCACTTTCTCCCGGGAGATCTGCACTACCTGCGGGTATAATTTCTCCAGATGAACCAGGCCTTCCCGAAGGATCTCTGCTCCCGTGGTACCCGGGGTAATGCCCAATGCATTATTGATCACAGCAGATTGTAAATGCGAAGCCTTCTGGTGCGCAATAATTCCTACAGAATGATTTTGTGCGTAGGATTTTTCTTTCGCCGACCCTAAAACAAGGGCGCAGGAAAGTCCGGCAGCACCGGCCCCTACGATCATCACCTCAAAATTCATTATTGTTTGGATTTCTTAGCAATAGCACGCGACGTAAGCAGAATGCCCAGGAGTACCAGCACGCAGGCGGCACAAAGGATCCCTATAAGGGCAATCCCGCTTTGCCCCGCAAGGAGGTTTTCAAAATCCAGTACGGTAAAATTATACCCAATTACTGCCACCGCAATGATCATAAGGATATATATAAAGATCTTCATAATAGATTATTTTTTTTGCCGGAAGCTTAACCTGTAGTTTTCCGGTTAATCAAACAGGCTTTGAATATTCGTGGTAAAAAGCTTAACAGCTATCGCCAGCAAAATTACACCAAATATTTTTCGTATCACATTGATGCCTTGTTTCCCCAAAAACCTTTCCATCTTTCCAGAGGATTTAAGCACAATGTATACAATGATGATATTTACCAGGATAGAAGCTACTATATTCACAGTATGATATTCTGCCCTTAGGGAAAGCAGCGTTGTCATGGTACCCGCTCCCGCGATGAGCGGAAAGGCAAGCGGCACCACCGCAGCAGTCTCTGGTGCGTCATCCTTATATAAAGTAATGCCCAGGATCATTTCCAGAGCAAGAAAGAACAGGATAAAAGAACCAGCTACCGCAAAGGAATTCACATCTATCCCAATAAGGTTAAGGATCTCCTTCCCCACGAACAGGAACACGATCATAAGGATACCCGCAACAATAGTAGCCTTCTCGCTTTGAATATGCCCCGCTTTTTTTCGCAGGTCAATGATGATTGGAATACTCCCAATAATATCTATTACCGCAAAAAGGATCATGCTTGCAGTCGCGATTTCCCGGAGATCAAAATTCATAATTAAGGATCTTAAAATTCTGGGCAAAATTAAGTTTTAAAACCAGATCCCGCGTTATATAACTGTAAAATAAAGTCTGTTTTCATTGCCTGTGTTTTTGGCTGCTGAAGTGTTTCTAAAATTCACATAATTAGATATCTTTGCCGCATGTTTCAACTGGGAAAAACCATCGTTTCTGAAGAGATCTTTGAAAAAGATTTTGTGTGCAACCTCTCTGCCTGCAAAGGTGCCTGCTGTATTGACGGCGACGCCGGCGCCCCTCTTGATGAGGAGGAGACCAAAATCCTGGAGGAGATCTATCCTGCAGTAAAACCATTCCTTCGTCCTGAAGGTATCGAAGCCATCGAAAAACAGGGAACTTCGATAATTGGCGAGGATGGGGAATTTGAAACCCCGCTGATCGATGGGGCAGATTGTGCTTATGTCACCTTTGACACCAAAGGCATTGCACTTTGTGGCATCGAGGAAGCCTATAACCAGGGAAAGATCTCCTGGAAAAAACCTGTTTCCTGCCATTTGTATCCCGTAAGAGTGCAGGATTATTCAGAATTTGCGGCTGTGAACTACCACCACTGGCATATTTGCGATGATGCCTGCTCCCTGGGGAAGGAATTACAGGTACCGGTATATAAGTTTGTAAAGGAGGCTTTGATTAGAAAATTTGGGGAAGACTGGTATGAGGAACTGGAGAAAACTGCCCTGGAGTTTAAACTGAAAAAAGAAAAGGCCGTTAAACGTTAATTCCCCTAATCAACTAATTCTTTATATCTCATCTTTGGTGTGAGATTAAAGATAGGTGAATGTATGTTAAGCCTTGCTGTAAATAATCAGAGACCATATAATTCTCACTCAGGCGTTCACTTTGAATCCGGAATTGTTTAAGAAATTTCACGCTTTTTAGAATTTCGTCAGGTGTTGTTTCCTATATACGTAGAAGTTAGTCCACGCTCTATATTCTAGCAGCGGAAGCGATCCAGACTATTTTAACCGGGCAACAATATTATTTTTAATATCTGAATTCTCCCGTGAGGAATTTTCTTTAAATTTACTGTTCCCTTCCTTAGGAAGCTACTCCAAAAATGAACCCCTCTGCGATTGCCCGACAGTCCCGGAGCCCTTCACAGTTAAATCCTGTTGCATTCCCCTATTCATCTGCATTTTTAAAGAATTTACAATTTTATTTTATGCATAGCATTACTTTACGCCAAATGGCCCTTCTTTTTGTGACCGGTCTTCTAACCTGCTCTATTGCGCAGGCCCAGATCCAAAAACCCGATCGCCCGATAGAGGACTTTGAATTCCGAAAGAATACTGCCCTGGTATACTCTGTAGATCCCAAAACCAACGGGATCAACGAGGTATTTTTAAAAGAACCCAATGTGGAGCACCAGCTCTATAAATTAAAGGAAGATTGTTACAGGTGTGAATATTATTTAGGAAGTGTAGAAGGCACTTTAAAAATAAAGGACAGTAAGATCGTAAACAGCAGGAGCTCTGTTTTCACTATTAATACAATGGAAAACCTAATGCCCGGCACCGATTTTCTTCCAGGGCCGGAATATGCCCCCGGCAGCCGCTTTAGTCTGGCAGGAATAAAAACCACTGTTTTGGCCAATCAAAAAGGATCCTTTGTTCTTAAAGCAAATTGAAAATTTGCAGATTATTTTAACCACTGTTTTTTTCGGAATCGCAGACCGTCAATAACTCTAAGTTATTGATTTTGTGCGATAAAACTTTTGAAGGATCATTTCTTTTTGTAAATTTAGATCACTTCCCTAACAAGTTTAACTCCAAAGCACGAACCCTGCTTCCCACAGCAGTGGAGAAAAAGGAAATTTAATCTGGCCAATTTTCCGGCTGTCCAAATATTAAGCATATGAAGTTGAACGATCAAATTATCTCAATATTCCTGCTTTGCAGTTCGCTACTCCTGGCTGGAAATGCCTTTAGCTTCCAGCAGGAGGAAATACGGCATATGATGGCACAGGATACTATCCTGGTAGTCTCTACGGGAATGAATTTTGAACTCCCGGCAGAGTTCCCTTCGGGCTGGACAACCTTTAAATATGATAACCGCAGCGGGGATACGCATTTTTTTGTGCTGGAAAAACTGCCGGAAGGTAAAAGCATAGAGAACACCCGCAAGGAGGTGGTACCTGTATTCAACAGGGCGATGGATTATATAAATAACGGCGACAGCGAACAGGGATTTGCTGAATTTAATGACCTCCCGGCCTGGTTCTTTGATGTGGTCTTCACAGGAGGCCCCGGTCTTATTTCTCCTGGTAGAGCGGCAATCACCACAGTAGATCTCGAGCCCGGCAATTATGTGATAGAATGTTACGTCAAGATGCCCAATGGGATGTTTCATACAGCTATGGGCATGCTGGAGGAATTTAAAGTGAAAGAGACTAAAGGAGAAGGAAAACCACCGTATGAGGATGTGCTCCTGGAGATCTCGGCAGATGAAGGCATTACCTACAAAGAAAATCCACGTGAGGGGAAAATGAATTTTTCTGTATTCTTTCGCGATCAAAAACCACACGAACATTTTGTAGGACACGATGTGCACCTGGTGCGGCTGGAGGAGAATGCCAACCTGGATGAATTAAATACCTGGATGAACTGGAGTGATCCAGATGCTTTTAAAACGCCGGTACCAGAAGGGGTCATATTCCTTGGCGGCACCCAGGAAATGCCCGAAGGAAAGACGTCCTATTTCACTGCCACCCTTACCCCGGGAAATTATGCCTTTATAGCCGAAGTGCCCGACCCAAGGTCCAAAAATATGCTGGTAACTTTTAGTATCCCCGGCAACAGGTTAAGTAAACGGTGATAAAATTGGAGGGAAAACAGGTATAGGAAATATATAAATTGGAAAGTACTTTTTGCAGTTAATATATGAGTATTCCACCTTAAAACTGCTTGGATATGAGACATCTAATTCTTAAACTGGTAGTGCTCCCGGTGTTCTTTTATTTTACCTATAACACCGCTGCACAAAGTAGCCTCCAGGGAAATGTAACCAACTGGACCCAGGGGGAGAGCCTTATCGTTTATTTTGGAATGTTCAATGATGAAATGACAAAGATTGGGACCATTAGTGAAGACGGGACCATGAATATTCCATTGGATCCCGATTATTTGAACAGCTTTAGAGAAATTGCTGAAAAAGAAGCCGCTAACGCCCCACAGGGCTGGTCTATGAGTTATAAGACGCTCGCCACCACCTTCCCCTGTCTTAATGAAGAATCTGCTGTGACTATCAACGGAGAGGCTATAGTAAGCGGTCTTCCTCAATTATTTCTTACAGACCCATCGGGCTTCACAGAATTGGGGATCCTTTATGCCGCCAGCTCAATCGAAGTTGCCACCTGGTTAAAATCTTACGGAATGGAGAGTGTAATACCGGGTTATTATTTAGAATGGCTTTTTATGGAAGAGGAAGGATTTGCCAACGGCAAATGTGTAACGCCCACCTATACTGGTAATGATAGTGAATCATATGAAGACACATACCTGGTAGATGTAAAGCTGCAAAAGGGCTGGAATATGATCAAATATGAGATTACAGATGTTTTTACCTCAAAAACAGGAAAAACCTATCCTTCAAAAACACTTGTAAGCAGGGTGGAAAACCTGCCAGAAGATATCCAATGGCTGGCCATTGGAAATTGAGCCCTTACCCCACTAATTTTTAAAGGGATCCAAAGAATGTAGTTTTAATATTTTAAAGATGTACACCATGAAAAAAGTACTAATAACAGGAATCTTAGTGGCCTTTTGCGCCCTGCCGTTACAAGCGCAGTTTTTAAAGAAGCTTCAGAAAAAAGTGGAGCAAAGGGTTGAAAACACAGTCACCAATAAGGTGGCCGACAAGGCTGCTGCAGAGGCAGGAAAGTCAATGGATAACATGCTGAATTTTGACTTTGGAAAAACCGGCTTTGCTCCAGGTTTTGAAATGGTGGATGTGGCCGAGGTGCCGGAGGTGTATGAATTTGAATGGCGCTATGTTATGACTATGAACACTGCCCAGGGGGATATGGAGATGGAATACTTTCTTAAAAAAGATGCCCCCTATTTTGGAATTCGCATGCCGCAAAATGATGTTTTTATGGTGATGGACCACAAGAGGCAAATGAATGTGATGTACATGAATTCCGGGGAAAACAAAATGGTCATGGCAACAAAAATGCCTGAACTAACGGCTGAAGATATGAAGGAGGCTGAAGAGTACAACGAGGAAATGTCATTTAAACCCATAGGAAGTAAAGAGATCCTGGGTTATGACTGCAAGGGTTTCCAGGCAGAGAATGAGGATATGGTCTATACCTTTTATGTAACCTCAGAGCCGGAAATAAGTTTTAATGACATCTACAGGAATGAAAACACACAGCTCCCTAAAGGATTTGATCCGCAATGGCTGGAAGATGCAAATGGACTTATGATGCAAATGATCATGGAGGGCAAGAAAAAAGCAAAGGAGAACGTCTCAATGACCTGCACTGCATTGGAGAAAAAACCCTTCAGCATCCAAAAGAATGAATACAAGAGTATGGCAGGAGAATAAACTAACCGGCCTTATTTCCGGATCCCGTTCTCATCACGAACGGGATCTTTTTTTTTCGATTTTGTAAATAACAAAACAAAGGAAGGGGTATTATCCTGGACCTCAACCAAATGACCCTCAACACTTGTTAAAAATTAATTGAACCTATTTTTATAATCTTTAAAATATATTTGTTTGGAAATCAGCGTTTTGATCCTTTAAAAGCCTTAAAACAGCATCCAAAATTTCCTGTTTTATGTTAAAAACTTTGTTGAAAACGTTTGCCGGAGTCTCTCCTTTTACCTGATATTAATTTTCATATTTGTTAAAGCCAAAATCAATACGGCTGATAATCAATACGAAACGGGTCTAAAAATGCCAAATAAGGAACCTATTCTCAAGGACAACAAAGACAGATTTGTAATTTTTCCTGTAAAACACAATGATATTTGGGACTGGTTCAAGCAAGCACAGGCCACCTTCTGGACTGCTGAAGAAATAGACTTCCATCAGGACGTGCAGGACTGGAATACCAAACTCTCCAGCCGCGAACAAAATTATCTTAAACAATTACTGGCATTCATGGCTGCTTCACAGGACTTGAGCCGTAATTTAACCGCGTCCTTAAATACTGAAATAAAGGAGCCGGGGTCAGGATCATTTTTTGGTTTCCAGCAAATGATGGAAAACACTTACCGGGAAACTTTCTCTATGCTTTTGAATATTTACATTCCCGAAGAAGCAGAATATGAGGAGCTGCCAGAGAAGGTAACCTCTTCCAAAACATTTATCGAAAGATCAAATTGGCAGGCTGCTTTTGAGACCGCAGCATTTGCCGAAAGACTGGTTGCGATGGCTGCTTTAAAAGGGATTTTCTCTACGGGAACCGCTTGTGTTATTAACAGGTTGAAGAACCGCAATCTGCTCCCGGGATTAACTTATGCGGGAAACCTAATTGCAAGGGACCTTGAGACCCACAGGGATTTCGCCTGTTACTTGCATAACAATCATTTGACAAACAGGGTGAGCAAGGCCAGGATACGCGAGATCCTCCTGCAGGCTCACAGGATAGAAGAACAATTTTTCACCTCCTGCCTTCCAATTAATATGAGCGGCCTTAGTCCCGCTGCCACCACACAGCATTTAGAATTTGTTACCGATGCTTTGTTGGAAGCCTTTGGTTGTGAAAAGGAATTCGGCAGTGAAAGCCCTTATGCTTTTATGAACAATACCCCCTCTCCACAGGTGGGAATCCTGGAAAGGAGAGCAGGAGAATTGAAAAAGACAACTAAAGAACAGGATACTAATAAGATAAACCAGAATACCGGTCATTAGGCCGACTCTAAGCCGGTACAGCCGTGTCCCCCATCACGGCTGTACCGGCTAACGAATAGAGATGCGGAAACAGGGAAAACCGCACCTAAAGATTTTATCCCCCGACAAATAATGTCAATTACCTTAAAAAGGGAAGTATTCGAGAGTTTACTTCCCTTTTTTATTATTTTTGGCAGCCGGGCAAAAATACCTGCAGCAGGGAAATGAAAGGGATAATTCAAATAAAATAGCACAATAATGATGAACTGGGAACAGCTCCTTTCTCTAAAGAGATATGGAGATAAAAACAAAAGGTTACGCAAGGAACAAAATGAGACCCGGCTGGGTTTTGAAGTAGATTATGACAGGATCATCTTCTCCCAGGCATTTCGAAGTTTGCAGGACAAGACCCAGGTCATCCCCCTTTCAAAAACAGATTTTGTTCACACCCGCCTTACCCATAGTTTGGAAGTATCTGTAGTGGGACGTTCCCTGGGCAGGCTGGCAGGACAAAAGATCCTGGAAAAGCACCCGCACCTTAACACCATCCACGGTTACCAGATGAATGATTTTGGCGCTATAGTAGCCGCAGCTTCCCTGGCACACGATATTGGGAATCCGCCGTTTGGACATTCGGGTGAAAAGGCGATTGGAGAATATTTCAGCCTTGGAAATGGCAAACGATTTAAAGACCGGCTTACCGCAGGAGAATATGAGGACCTCATCAGGTTTGAAGGAAATGCAAACGGCTTTAAAATCCTTACCCAGACCCGGCCCGGGATTGAAGGAGGTATACGCCTGTCCTATGCCACCCTGGGAGCATTTATAAAATACCCAAAGGAATCCCTTCCGCATAGACCCACCCGAAATATAGGTGATAAGAAATTCGGCATCTTTCAAACCGAGAAAGAGATATTTGAGGAAGTGGCTGGAGAACTAGGGCTTTTACAGGTGAGAAAAGGAGAACAGGTAGCTTTTGCAAGACATCCACTCGCGTTCCTTGTGGAGGCTGCAGATGATATTTGTTATACCATCATTGATTTTGAGGATGGGATCAATTTAGGCCTTATCGATGAGGAATATGCCCTGGAATATCTCATTAAGCTGGTAAAGAACAGCATCAATACTGCCAAATACAATGCCCTTACCAATACTGCCGACAGGCTTAGCTACCTGCGGGCACTGGCCATTAATACTCTTATAACCGAAGCGGTAGAGATCTTCCTGAAGAATGAGGAGGCTATCCTCAAGGGCGAATTTCACGAATCCCTTTTTGATAAGAGCAGCTATGAAGCCCAGATCAAGGATATTATAAAAATAAGCGTGGAAAAGATCTACCAGAGCGAAGAGGTGATCAATAAGGAGATTGCCGGCTATAAAATGCTCTCCCACCTGCTGGACACTTATACCAGTGCTTTCCTTCCCGCCAGCCCTGAGGAAGAGGATTCCAATTTTAATGGCCTGGTAAGAAAATCTGTAGCAAGATTAAATCCAGGGGAAGGATCTGTTTACAACACCCTCCTGGAAATATGCTCCTATACCGCTTCGCTTACAGATGGGTTTACGGTGGCGTCGTTTGAAAAATATAAAGGGTTGAGATTGTGATCGTCGCCGCGGAGGCGGAATCAAGAGGCAAGAGACAAGAATCAAGAACCAAGAAACAAGAGACTTCTGGATTAGAAAATTGAGAAGAGAAGAGAGAAGTTATAGTACCGCCACTCTGATAATCACAATTTTAAAACATAGTTAACTACTTAAAATTTTTAAGTAGCTCAAATAACTTGTCCCGTAGGGACTATCTATGGGTAGAAAAAATAATCCCAACGTCTACCTGTGCCGTAGGTACAGAATATGACACAAATTTTATATGCCGTACCTAAAGGCACGAGATTTTTTTACCTGGTTCGATTCTACCCATATGTAGTCCCTAACGGGACAAAGCAGAAATCCTGATTATATAAAATCCAGTCTCGCCAGGTAAACCTCACAGGTTTTAAAAACCTGTGAGGTTTGAACGTGAAAGAAAGCAAAAAGAGAACTTAACTAAGAGATGGGAGTTTGAAAATTTCTTTATCCAGAGATCCTCTTTTTTAAGTCCATTCTCTCGTGTAGAATTCTTGAAATTTCTACATAATTCTCATTCATCACTCGATAAAAAATAATATGTCGGTTCGTTTTTAAACCTAACAAACCCGGAGTGATCCCGTCATAATTCTTACCGAGATTTGGATCATTAGCAATTTGGCGACAAATGGGAATAAGTGTTTCGTAATATTTATCGGCTTGCTTTTCAGACCAGAATTCACGCGTATATTCCCAAATTCCAGACAAGTCCTGAACGGCTTTATTAGTCAGCCTAAATCCGGCCATTTATTTTCTACCTGCTTTTAAAGATTTCAGATGTCTTTTTGGATCGAAATCAGTAGCAATCCCGCTATCAATCCCTTCCTGAATGGCGATCCTTAAAACAGCAGCTTTGTTTTCCTCCTCTTCTAAAAGCCTCAATCCTGCTCGTATAACTTCACTAACGTTTTTATAGCGCCCTTCTTCAATACGGCTTTTCACAAACTGTTCAAAATATTGCCCAAGGGAAATGGAGGTGTTTTTATTCATAAAACTACATATTGAACTCTAATATACCAAAAATTGGTATAAATTCAGTTTTTCTGATTGATAAATTTCTACGAGGAAGGATTGAAAGAAATATTAAATAATCAAAATCCAGTCTCGCCAGGTTTTGAGCCTGAAAGAACGATTTTCGTATAGTCTTGATCTGAAGTTTAGAAAATAGGACAAGGGCATCAGGCTCTAAAAATTATAAACCACTCCCACTCCAAGCATTTGCTTCCACTGAATACGCGGGCCAAGGGTTTCCAGCTGGCCATCTCCATTAATGTCCTCGCGCACCTTTACATCGTCATCATAGCGCACGTGTGAGCCAATACTGGCTTTAATGAAGTCATTCACCTGCATATTCACATTGAGCTCCCAGTCCACATCGATATTTCCAAACCGGTTAAGATAATCTGAATACAGGCTTAATTGATTATCCAGATTTACGTTATCAAATATCTCTTTGGTAAAACCGCTGGTGAGCAGGATCCCGAGCTCGGTACGTACTCTTTCTCCATCTTCGATTATGTTACCCTCCTCATCCCTAATTGCAGGGGTAACCCCAAACCGTCCCTGATTCGCCAGCGTCCTGTCCAGAACGAAGGTGGATTTTTGTGTTACCGGGGAGAGGTATACTGTTAGATCTTCTCTTGGGTGTGTATATTCTGTTCCTATCCCGATAAAAATATAACCCGGAGCCATGAATTTGGAAATGGGTTGTTCGGTATCAGGATATCTGTACCCATTGGCGAACTGGGTATTAAAATTGAATTTTGCCGAATACCGAAAATCTGATATCGAGTCCCTCCTGTAACCAAAGGTAGAGTTCACTACTATTTGATCTTCAGTTTTTCTAAGTTCCCTGCCTTCCTGCGCATTGATCCCATAGCGTACCTGGGCATTACTTCGCCAGGAAAGGAGATCTTTTTGATAACGGCGTTCAAAATTCCCATGGAACAATGCTGAAACCGAATTGTTTCCCCCTGCATTCCAGTTCACGAAAGCTACCTCATTAAAGTTGACTCCCACGGCATTCTTTTTTGTCCAGAATATCATCACCTCCTGCGGCACATCGGCCACACTCTCCACACTGGTAGAATCTATAGTGGGCAAGGCAGTACCTGTAGTATCAATACCAACCAGGGGTTTGAACTCTGCCTTTATAATTCGGGGAGCAGCCGGCATCGCAAAGATCCCGGTGGTAAAAAATAAGAAGCATATTAAAAAGGGAACGGGGTATTCAATTCTTTTAAACATAATATTCTGCAGGGACTACAAATTTAACTTAACAAGTCCGTCATGGTCTTTCCTATACTCTCAACGTCAATTTTGGCAATTTCATATAATTCTTCCAAACTTCCGTGTTCAATAAACTCATCTGGGATCCCAAGGCATTTTATGGTAGCGCTATATGAATGTAAGGCTGCAAATTCCAGCACCGCGGTACCGAAGCCTCCTGTCACCGCAGCATCCTCTACTGTGATCACCTTCGCAAAATTATGGAATATATCGTGAAGCAGGCTCTCATCCAGAGGTTTAACAAATTTGGCATCAAAATGTGCGATTTTCCCCGGTTTATTTATTAGATCGATAGCCTTCTCCACATTATGAAAAATACTGCCAATACTTATAACAGCAATCCTGCTTCCTTTCCTTACCTGTTCCCCTTTTCCATATTCCATTTTTTTGAACGGCAGCTGCCAGTTGGGAAATACACCTCTCCCTCGCGGATATCTTATAGCAATAGGGCCCGGCAGTTCTTCCTGTACCGTGTAGATCAAATTACGCAGGTCATGTTCATTTGCAGGAGCTGCGATCATCATATTGGGAATACATCGTAAATATGATATATCAAAGACACCATGATGCGTAGCCCCATCCTCGCCAACCAGCCCTGCCCTGTCAAGACAGAATATTACAGGTAGATTTTGCAGCGCCACATCGTGGATCACCTGGTCATAAGCTCTTTGAAGGAAAGTGGAATAGATCGCACAAAAAACGCTAAGCCCCCGGGTAGCCATACCGGCTGCCAGGGTTACAGCGTGCTGTTCGGCTATACCCACATCAAAGGCCCTTTCAGGAAAAGCCTCCATCATATATTTAAGAGAACTTCCGGTGGGCATTGCCGGGGTAATTCCTATGATCTTTTCGTTCTTTTGAGCCAGTTCAACAAGGGTAAGTCCAAAAACATCCTGATATTTAAGGGGAAGCCCGTAGGTATCATACGGCAGCAGTTCCCCGGTATCTGGCACAAATTTACCCGGGGCGTGATATTTCACCTGGTCCTCCTCAGCCTTTTTGAGCCCTTTCCCTTTTGTAGTGATCACATGCAGGAACTTGGGACCATCAACTTTTTTCAATTCCTCCAGGGTTTTTATAAGCCCAGGGAGATCATGCCCGTCTACCGGACCAAAATATTTAAAATTAAGGGCTTCAATAATATTATCCTGTGCAGGTTTATATCCTACCCTCGCTTTGGTAAGGTATTGCTTTAAAGCGCCAACACTGGGATCAATTCCAATGGCATTATCGTTAAGGATGACAAGCAGGTTTGCCTTTGTCACCCCGGCGTGGTTGAGGCCTTCAAAGGCCATCCCGCTGGCGATAGAGGCATCTCCAATTACGGCGATATGCTGCCTCTCCAGGTCTCCCTGCAAGGCCGAGGCAATGGCCATTCCCAGTGCTGCAGAGATGGAGGTGGAGGAGTGACCCGTACCAAAGGTATCGTACTCACTCTCGCTGCGCCTGGGAAATCCGCTAAGGCCTTCCAGCTGCCTGTTCGTATGGAACGACTCTCTTCTCCCGGTAAGAATCTTATGGCCATAAGCCTGGTGGCCCACATCCCATACAAGGAGATCATTGGGAGTATTAAAAACATAATGCAATGCGATTGTGAGTTCCACCACCCCAAGACTGGCACCCAGATGGCCCTCCTTGGTCGCTACGATATCTATGATGAATTTCCTTAATTCACCCGCCAATGCCGCCAGCTTTTCCTCAGGAAGTTCCCGTAACTGCGCAGGAGAATCAATTTTATTCAGGATTTTATATGCCATAGCAACAAAGGTACATTTTGGATTTGAATTTGGAAGGCCAAAAATTTTGGTTGGCGGTAGGGGATGTGGTATGAAGGCAGCATGCTGCGTTTCTACAATTTAATTTTCCCCCTTTGTGGCTGGCGATGGTGGGGACGCAGCATGCTGCGTCCCTACAGATTCATCTGCCTTGTATCTTGTTTCCTGGTTCTTGTTTCTTGATTCTTGTTTCTCCTTTCCATATCTTTTCAGCAAAATCTAAAAAATGCAAATCACTCCCTTTGATGATACTTATTTTATGCAGAAGGCAATTGCTGAGGCAGAACTGGCATATGAGAGGGGGGAAATTCCTGTTGGGGTGGTAGTGGTGATCAACAACAGGATCATTGCCCGGGGACATAATCTTACTGAAACTCTGAACGATGTCACTGCTCATGCTGAAATGCAGGCCATCACAGCAGCAGCCAATTTTCTTGGGGGGAAGTATCTCAAGGACTGCACGATGTACGTTACCCTGGAACCCTGCCAGATGTGCGCCGGGGCATTATACTGGAGTCAGCTATCGCGATTGGTTTTTGCTGCTGAAGACCCTCAGAGAGGTTACAGGGCTATGGGTGGTAAACTTCATCCAAAAACAAAGGTTTCCCACGGCACTATGGAAACTGAAGCATCAGGTTTACTGAAGCGTTTCTTTATAGAAAAAAGAAATTTGAAATAGTTCCTCGCGTTTAAATTTTCTTGGCTTCTTCAGGAATATCCCACATATCCTCCAGCTCTTCCAGGGTTTTCCCTTTGGTTTCAGGTATGTATTTATAGGTGAAAATGATTATCCCTAAAATGAATACTGAGAAGATAAAATATGGCAGGGAGCCACTCCAGAAATCGCTTCGGTTCAACTCACTTTCAGCAACCATAGGGAAGGTTTGCGTTACCACGTAATTGGCTGCCCACTGTGCTGCAACGGCAATAGACATAGCGATACTCCTCATATTGTTGGGGAACATTTCAGAAAGGATCACCCATACCACAGGACCCATAGACATCGCAAATGAGGCGATGAAAAGTAATACCCCAATGAGGGATAGTAGACCTACCGAGTTGCTCATAAGGGTTGCCCCAAGGAGAAGGAATCCTGCCAGCATCCCAACTGCACCTATATAAATAAGCGGTTTTCTTCCAAATTTATCTACGGTTGCCATTGCCACGAAGGTGAATACAAGGTTGATCCCGGCGAGAAGCACCTGCTGCTGCAGTACATCTTCCTGACCGAAGCCAAGGGCACTCTCAAAAATATCGGCTCCGTAATATAACACGGCATTGATACCGGTGAATTGCTGCAGGACAGAAAGGACCGTACCTATAACTATTATAGCAAAAACACCCTTCGCAAATATGTTTAGCTTGTTCTTTTGCTTATCGCGGGCTATGGATTTCTCTATTTCTTTGATTTCAAAATCGGCCACCTCTTTCCCGTGTATCCTCGTGAGCACCTTATAAGCTTCAGAATTAAGCCCTTTGATTGCCAGCCATCGCGGACTTTTAGGCACAAAGAAAAGCAGGACCAGGAAGAGCGTACTGGGAATGAGCTCGCTCCATAGCATATACCTCCATCCAAATTCAATATTCTCTGCCTCTGTAGCACTGCTACCAATAAAATATGTAACCAGGAATACCACGAAGAAACCTACTACAATTGCCAGTTGATAATAACTTACAAGAGTACCTCTAATCTTTGCGGGAGCGATCTCTGCGATATAAGTGGGTGCATTCATTGATGCTATCCCTATCCCCAGACCACCCAATAACCTAAAGACCACAAGCAGGGAAACAGACTCTGGTAAGAACGCAGGCAAACCAGATCCCCAGGCTGAAAGTGAAAAAAGCACTGCCGAGATTATTAGGGAGTACTTCCTTCCTATGGCTTTACTTATTGGTCCGGCGACGATAGCACCTGCAAAACAACCCAGCAGGGCACTACCTACAACCCACCCCTTCATCCCGGGGTCAAGATCAAAATACTGACTAAAATAATATTGCGATCCATTGATAACCCCTGTGTCATAACCAAATAATAAGCCTCCAAGAGCAGAGACAATGGTGATAAGGATCAAATAAGTTTTATTCTTCATAGGTAGGAATTAAGAGAGGCTTAAAACTAATTAAAAAATTTGGCAATAAGCTACTCCTGCGTCACTTTGATATAATCAACATAGAATTTTACAGGAAATATAGTGTCATCCACCTCCGGGCCGCCAAAGTTCCCTCCCACGGCCATGTTGATAAGGAAATAGAAAGGATGGCGAAAGGGGTAATGTTCCTCATCATAAACCTTTGGCGTAAATGTATACACATGCTCCCCATCAATATAATATTGAATATCATCTTTTGTCCATACGGTTTTAAAGGTATGATAGCCTTCTTCAATATCCTCGATAAAGGTTTTCTTCGAATTTTCAGTATCCCCGTGGCTGGCAGGAGTGTGCAGGGAAGAATATATGGTATGCGGCTCCCGCCCAACATATTCCATAAGATCTATCTCTCCTGAAGCTGGCCAGCCCACTTCTCCTATATTAGTACCCAGCATCCATACTGCAGGCCAGATACCGTGACCCTGTGGCAATTTCAAACGGGTTTCAATGGTGCCATATTGGAATTCCATTTTATCCTTCGAATTTATTTTGGCTGAGTAATATTTATCTCCATCCTTCACAGCCGTAATGACCAGCTTGCCATCTTCCACACTTAGATAATCCCGGCTGTAGATTTGTCGCTCGTTATTTCCCCAGCCACAAAGATTAGGACACCCATCACCCTCTTCGTGATTCCACTTTGTCATATCCAGGCTGTCCCCTTCAAAATTATCTTCAAACAGTACCTGGGCGGGTGATGTGAGACTCAAACAAAGGGCAAGAGCTGTAAATATTAGATTCCTGTTATTCATCTATTATTTTTTTAAAGTAAATGTTGTTTTCTTTAGGTCCCGTGAGTTTCCTCCCGTCATAACTTCAAATTCCCCTGCTTCTGCTTCCCACTTTTTGTTGGCGCTATAAAACTGAAGCATTGGTTCCTCAATGGTGAAAGTTACAGTTTTTGACTCTCCCGGCTCCAGGTCCACAAGTTGAAAATCTTTTAATTCCTTAACCGGGCGGGTGGTGCTTGCAACAAGATCTCTAATATATAGCTGAACCACTTCTCTTCCTTTTACCTTGCCCGTGTTCTTTAAATTCACCCTCACCTCCAGGTTACCACTTACCGTGATCTCTTTTGCTGAAAGTTGTGGTTCGCCATATTCAAAGGTAGTATAGCTTAAACCAAACCCAAAAGGATAAAGAGCGTCATTTTTTTCATCGGTATATGCTGAATAGGTTACATGTTCAGCGCTGTATGGCCTTCCTGTATTCTTTTGATTATAATATAAAGGCTCCTGTCCCACTGCTCTTGGAAATGAAACCGGAAGTTTTCCTGACGGATTATAGTTTCCAAAAAGCACATCGGCAATCGCATTTCCGCTTTCTGAACCAAGCTGCCAGGCTACAAGTACTGCCGGTACCTCTTCACTTGCTTTGGAGATCTCCAGGGGCCTTCCATTGATAAGTACAAGCACAATATTTTCGTTTACTTCACGTATCGCCTTCAGCAATTCCTGTTGCACCCCTGCAAGGCCAATATTCACCTGGCTGCGGCCTTCCCCACTTTGGAAAGCATCTTCTCCAAGGGCCATTACTACTAGATCTGCCTTACGGGCTACCTCAACAGCTTCAGCAAAGCCAGACGTATCTGTCTTATTGATCTTGAGTGGCATTAAGAAACTGCGCTCCCCCATTCCAAGATCGGCTCCTTTGGCGTAAGTTACATTTACATCCTTACCTGCCGCATTGCGAACTCCTTCAAGAACAGATACAGCAGAATTTGCTTCTCCCTGTCCTCTCCAGTTCCCTATCGGGGTGTCCTTATCATCTGCCAGAGGTCCTATCACTGCTATATTTTTTACAGTTGATGCAAGTGGCAAAACATTATTCTCATTCTTTAAAAGTACAATTGACTTCCTCGCTATATCGCGGGCAACTTTTCTGTGATCCTCGTAGGAGATGGATTTGATGGTTTCAGGATTAGAATAACGGTAGGGATCTTCAAAAAGTCCCATTTTGAACTTGATACGCAAGATCCTTTTTACAGAATCATCTATTAGGGATTCATCCAGATTTCCTTCTTCCACAAGTTCCTTTAGCCCCACTTCATAGGCGCCACCTTCCATATCCATATCACTACCGGCTTTTAAGGCAATTTCAGCAGCGTGTTTACGATCCCTGGCAAAGCCGTGATCTATCATTTCAGATATCGAAGCCCAGTCTGAAACTATGAATCCGTCCCAGTTCCAATCTCCTTTTAGCACATCCCGCTGCAGGACCTTATGGCCAGTTGCCGGGGTACCGTCTATGTCATTGAAGGCATTCATCACCGTGGCAACTCCCGCATCTGCCGCAGCTTTGAAGGGTGGAAGCAGGGTGTTGTGAAGTTCATTCTCTCCAATGTGCACGGTATTGTAATCACGTCCTGCCTCAGCAAAACCGTAACCAACAAAGTGCTTGGCGGTAGCAGCGATGGTATGAGGATTTGCAAGGTCATTCCCCTGGTAACCATTCACCTTGGCCACAGCTACTTTGGAGGTTAGGTAAGGGTCTTCCCCGCTACCTTCCATGATCCTTCCCCAACGGGCATCCCGCGAAATATCTATCATAGGGGAAAAGGTCCAGTTCACCCCATGAGCCACAGATTCCAGCGCAGCAATTCGTGCCGACTCCTCTGCAGCTTCCATATCCCAGCTGGCAGTTTCTCCCAGGGGCACCGGGAAAATTGTTTTATACCCATGGATAACGTCATACCCAAACATCATTGGGATCTTTAAACGGGAATTTTCCATCACCAGTTTTTGGGCGTGGTTAGTGGCTTCAACAGAAAGTACATTGAGCATGGAGCCCACACGACCATTCTTGATATTTTCTTCTTTTTGCCGGGCATCCATATTGGAAGCCGGTCCTGTTAAGTCCCAGCTACCATTATATTGTACCAGCTGCCCTATCTTCTCCTCCAGGGTCATGAGTGCTAGAACCGAGTCTACTTTTTTCTCTACATCCCTTACAGAACTGGGGATGCGGGAATTTTGTCCCTGTGCCAGGTTAATACCCAGGGCGAACAGGACGAAGAGGCTTATTTTTTTCATTTTGGTGCGTGTTAAGTTAACCGGAGGGAAAAAACCCTCCGGGGAACTACTTCAAACAAAAACTAACATTAAACTATTGGTACACCCTTATGTAATCCACTTCCATAGAGGATTCTTCAAAAGCAGGGTCAATTTCACCGCCAAAGGTTCCTCCCATGGCTACATTAAGGATTAGAAAGAACTCCTGGTTAAAAGATGACGCAGGATCATTGGCATAGGTATGAACCACCTGGTCGTCTACCAGGAATACAATTCTTTCCGGAGACCACTCCATGGTATAAATATGGAAATCTGTGCTTACGCCAGGTACTTCCAGGGAGCCACCATCGGCATTACCGCCGGAACGCCCGGGATAGTGCAGGGTACCATGGATCACATCCTGTTGGTTTCCTACGTGCTCCATAATATCTATCTCCCCGCTCTCTGGCCAGCCAACTTCTCTAAAGTTGGAGCCCAGCATCCAGATCGCAGGCCAGGTCCCGGCTCCTTCTGGAAGTTTGGCACGTGCTTCCACACGACCATACTGGAACTGGAAATTATTTTCAGTTGTGATCCTGGAGGAGGTGTAATTGAATCCATCTCTCTCTTCAGCACGGGCAGTGATCACCAGGTTGCCGTCTTCAATAACTGCATTCTCTGTAGTATAATATTGCTGCTCCTGGTTACCCCAGCCAGCCTGACCATTTCCGGTTTCAAAATTCCAGATCTCAGTATCAACGGGACCATCGGTATCAAAATCCTGCTCCCATAAAAGATCGTTGTAAATAGATGTAAATTCATCTGGCTCTTCTTCTCCCTGGGAAGTTGTGAATTTTAAATACCAGGCAAGACCGGGATCATTACCCATTATTGCCCTTACGTGCATAAAGGTAGGAGTGATCTCCAGGATCTCAAAAGAACTTGTGCCTATGTAGTAACTCATAAAGCCACCGCCAGAGATATTTATTACCGTTCCCACTGTTTGCTCCTCTGAAAGACCGGAACTCGATGGGGAAAGCGAAACATTATAAGAAGTCGCCGGACTAAAATCGAGACATTCATCTTCAGATCCAGAGCCACCAAAGTCGGGACCGTAAGAAGCATTGTAGAAAGTTTGCCCCATGTTATCATAGGTATAAACAATATTTTCTCCCTCCAGGCTAAAGGTAAGCTCATCTGTATAAAAACAAGAGCTTACAGGTGCACCTGCCTTTTCAAAAGGAGCTGCGGCATACCAGATAGGGCTTGAAAAACCTTCTCCAGCAGATGGCCCCACTCCCAGGTGGCCGGGTTGTGCTGCTGCCACATACCAGGTCTTGGAACTTCCACCGGTTAATAACTGCTTGGTCTCAGGATCGCTGAAATCGCTAAAAACAGTTACCGTCGTGGTCGTGTTGGCAGAGATCCCGCCGGTGCCCGAAGCTATAACAGTTATTGTATAATCATTGACCCCGTTCTCATTGAAGTTATGAGTGGTTCTCCCGCTGTGGGATACCTCCTCAAAACCATCGCCATATATGAACTTATAGGTCATTGCATCATCTGCACTTGCAGTGAATTGTACGGCACCACTGCCGTCCCCATAGGGATCCTCAGTCGTGGCTCCTACCACCTCTGCTGTTACGCTAAGGCTGGTAGGATTTTTAAGTTCCCCTATGCTATAATCATCTTCGACACAACTCATTGCTCCAAAAACAAGAAGCAGCATGAAGAAGGTTCTTTTTATAATTATTAATTTTTCCATTATATGTTGTTTTTGATGCTGTTAATTATGAAATAATATATTGTCAACATAGACAGTTCCTTCGCCAGAAGGGTTTCCGGAAAATATGAGCTGCGAAATATTATTTCTTGTGGTAAGCCCTTCAAAATCCTCAAGCGGAATATCAAGTCTTACCCACTGTCCCTGTGCAGGATTGGAGATGACGATCTCGTGTTCCACATCATCACCACCGCCATCATATACTCCATTAGGGCCAAAATCCACCAGTTTGATCCTGAATTCTGTAAGATCTGCTGTCCAGAAGTCTACGTGGAAATGTGTCATATCACCTGCATCAATTTGAGGATTGGTTGTTTCAATGCCTACAAAATTTAGGTTGCTGTACACTTTAACTTCATTCCCTCCCAGAGACACATCTTCGAGCAGCCCGGCAGACCAGCTGGTCAACCAGGTATCTACAGGAACATTGGTATATGAATCACTGAACATAGAGATCACATTTGCCTCGTCAAAAGTTGGGGCAGCTGCGGCTGCGGTTGGCTCTGTTGCACCACCACCACCGGTAGATTCTCCTACTGCGATATCGTCAAAATACATGGTTGCCCCTGTACCAGGATTTCCAAAGTCGTAGAATATGATCACCCTGTCATAATCGATGTCGCTGCTGAAGGCTTCAAAACTTGTAAGGTCAAAATTCATCACTTCCCACTCATTTGAAGTGGTAGTATTCTGGATCACCTCAACAACTACTGAAGGATTTCCATTGGCATCTGGTGCTGAGGCTGAATTCTCCATTTTGAACAGGATTGGCACCCCGGCGGCCGGAGACCAAACTTTCATACTTATTGTAGTACTCTCTGTAAAATCTACAGGCTCATCAAGGTTTAAAGAAATACCTGCCCAGGTTTCAGCTCCCGAGGATTTGGTGATCTGGGAAACTTTGGCACTGTTGTTAAGGCCGCTGGCATCTGGATTATCTATTACTGAACCTCCTGCGCCTCCAAAACCTCCCCAGTTGTAGGCAAGGGTTTCAGATTCAAAGGTAAGTGGCAATTTTACAAGCTCCAGCCTGGTGGTTCTTATATTATCAAAGTAGTAAGTTTCTCCAGTTCCGGATTCTCCAAAGTTAAAGAAGAGGACAACCCTTCCATAATCTTGTGAAGCATCAACTCCAGACATATCAAATATTAAAGTTTCCCACTGGTTTTCTACTGTGGTAGTCGCAACCGCTTCCACATTAATGTTGGCATCTCCAAGATTTTCAATCTTGAATATCACATCAGCTCCCGCAACAGGAGACCAAACATCAACGGCGATATATTGATTTGTTGAGAAATCTATAGGTTCATCAAGGGCAATGGTAGTACCTGCCCACACTTCACTTCCGGCAGGCTTGGTATATGATGCTACTCTTGCACTGGTATTGATCCCGCTAGGATCTGGATTATCTATTATTGGTACTCCTGCACCTTCGCCTCCACCAAAATTATTGAAGGTATAGTTAAGAGTTGAAGATTCAAAGTCTATTGGCAGGTATAAAGGATCTGTGATCATCACCTCGGTTACCACCTCTGTTGTCGCAGCTCCTCCACTTAAGGCAACTACTCTTACGCTGTAAGTACCTATAGAAGAATAGGTATAGGAAACGGTTTCCCCCGGCATTAACAGCGCTGGTTCCTCTTCCTCATCCTCTCCAAAATACACCTCATACATAGCAGCATTTTGTGCAGTTGCAGCAACACTTATAGTGTAATTGTCTACAGGATCACGAATGATATCCACTTCAAGATTTTCTGGTGCCAGGAAAGAAACGGTTAAAGGCTGTATTCCGGTTGCCGTTTTTCCATTCACATTGATCCCTGTGATTCCAACTTCGTATTGTCCTTCTTCATAAACATGGGTTACTTTTTCCCCTACCTTTACTTCTTCAGCAACCGGGGAACCATCTCCAAAATCCACTTCAAAAAGAACCGCACCTTCTCCCGTTGGGATTATGGTGACCATTCCACTATTGTCCTGCGTTATTTGGAAAGTTGCTCCCAGGTTGGATGGTGCCTGCAGGCTGTTAAGATCCAGGTGGTCATCGTCCTTATCACAGCCTGTAACTGCTATGACGAAAAGCACCGAAAAGAGTATTTTAAAATATTTTTTCATTTTTCTCTATTTTAGATTTTAGTAACCAGGATTTTGGCTCCAGTTCCCTTGTGAGAATTCTATTTCTTCCAATGGAATAGGAAATACTTCGTTTTTACCCGCGGTAAATCCGTCGATGGCTTGTGCAGCTCTACCTGTACGTACCAGGTCAAAGAAACGATGTCCTTCCCCTACAAGTTCCAGTCTTCTCTCTCTGTAAATAGCCTCGGTTAAATTATTTCCTGAAACCTCTACAGCATCCAGGCCTGCTCTTTCCCTTACCATATTGAGATAAGTTCTTGCTCGGGTGTCATTGATCCCGCCGCGGTTCAAAGCTTCAGCCGCCATAAGAAGCACATCTGCATAGCGTATAGCCCTGTAGTTATTCGGCTGGGTTAAATTAGCATCTCCCATATTGTCGTTTTGACGTGGAAGGTATTTGCGGTTGAAATATCCTGTGTGTTTATAACCTTCAGCATAAGTAGCTCCGGTTTGTGCGGCCCAGGCTTCAATATCAAGGATTGAATAATCCCTTCTTATATCATCTTCTGTAAACAAATTGTAAACCTCCTCTACCGGCACGTTAAAACTAAAGCCCGATTCAAAAAGAGGGCCTGTATAATTCCTGATGCCCTGGAATCCTACAGCCACATTTCCTTCGCTACACTGCAAGCAGCCAAAACCTGCTCCCTGTTCCCCTGTATATTGAACTTCAAAAACAGATTCCTCGTTATTCTCTCCCTCATATTCAAAAAGAGTAGCGAAGTTTGAAAGAGCGTAAGGCCCATTGTTTATAAGTGTTGTAAGTACAGTGGCGCTCTGGTCAAATTTATCCTGGTATAGATACACTTTTCCAAGAAGGGCCTGGGCAGCACCTTTTGTTGCCCGGCCTGTTTGTGGTGCGGTATATTCCAGATTATCTACGGCAAACTGTAGGTCACTCTCAATTTGAGCATACACTTCTTCTCTTGATGCACGTGGTACGGTCTTTTCATCCCCAAGCACAAAACGCTCATCCCCTTTAAGCGGGATAGGTCCAAACCATTTAAGAAGTTCGAAGGTGAAATATGCCCGCAGGAAACGTGTTTCTGCAATGATCATATCCTTCCCGTCAAAATCTGTCTTATCTTCAAATTCCAGGATGTAATTGGCACGTTGTACTCCTGCAAAGTTCCAGTCCCACACATCATCCAGGTTATCATTTACAGGGGTATGTGTCATCTCGTCTACCTGTTGAAAGCCTATAACATCTGTAGCACTTTCACCCCCGCTAAGGGTATTATCTGAAGCTATCTCACCCAGCAGGACGTTCACGTAGGTGGATTGGAGAATGTCATAAACTCCTACCAGCGCATTGTAATAATCTGTTTCAGAATTGAAATAATTCTCTGAGTCGATATTATATTCTTCTGTTTTTTCAAGATAATCCTCGCTACAGCTTACCCCACTTATAAGGACAAGCGATAAAAGAAGATATTTGAATTTCAAACTATATCTTTTCATGTTGCAGTTTTTTAAAAGTTAAGGTTTATCCCGGCCATATATATTCTTGGGATTGGGTAGAACCCATAATCTATCCCGCCACCAATAGCAGCTCCAGAGGATGCCGCAGGGTCAAACCCGCGGTATTTTGTGAATGTATAAAGGTTGTTGACAGAGGCATATATTCTAAGCCTGCTTACTCCCAACCCGGACAGATATTCTTCCGGTAGCGTATATCCCAGTTGAACGGTCTGTATCCGGGCGTAGGAAGCATCTTCTACATAATAATCTGAGAACACCATATTTGAAGTTGCCCCTGTGGTTACCCTGGGAACTTCATTGCTGGTTCCCGGGCCTGTCCACCTGTCCATAATATAGGCGTGGCGGTTCACGTTTGGCTGGTTTCTCTCATAGTTCCTCACCATATCATTCCCAAGGGAAGCGAAGGTGTAACTCACAAAATCAAAGTTTTTATAATCAAAGCTAAGGTTGATACCCATAATTGCTTTTGGAATTGGATTTCCAATGTTCGTACGGTCATCTGTATTTATAACACCATCTCCATTTATATCAACATATCTAAGGTCACCCGGGGCAGCAGGGGCTCCAAGGGCAGCCTGTGATGGGTGAGCATCTACTTCTGCCTGTGACTGGAAAATACCATCTGTCTTATACCCGAAGAAATAACCTATTGGGAATCCTGCCTGGAATCTCGCCGGTTGTGGCTGGCCTACTCCAAAGTTCCCGCCGGGCACAAACTCGGTTCCATTTACTGCAACCACTTCATTCCTAAGGAAAGTAGCGTTGTAGCTTACATTAAAGTTGAAATCATCTGCAATTTTATCTGAATATCTTACTGCAAATTCAAGTCCCTCGTTACGGGTAGTTCCCGCATTTACCGTTGGAGCTCCTGCACCGGGTGCTCCCCCTCCAAGGATCCCTGAAACCGGGATTCCGGCAACCAGCAGGTTCTTACGGTCCTCACGGAAAAGGTCTGCTGTGATATCAAGTTTGTTATTGAACATCCTTAGGTCTACCCCGAAGTTGATCTTTTCAGATTCTTCCCATCCTGAAGCAGGGTTAGGAATACGGCCAAGAGCAGTACCATTTACAAGAAGGCCATCAAAAACATAGGTGGCCTGTCCATCAAGAAGGGAGCGGTAAAACTGGGGACTACCTGCCTCGTCATTTCCAAGAACCCCGTAACTACCTCTAATTTTAAGGAAAGTAATGCTTGCGTTATCCTGCAGGAAATCTTCTTCAGAAAGTATCCATCCTGCTGTTGCAGAAGGGAAGTATCCTACCCTGTTCTCTGGTCCAAACCTGGTTGAGGCATCACGACGTATCATACCAGATATAAGATATTTTCCAAGATAATCATACTGCACCCTTCCAAAGAAAGAAAGTTTTCTAATATCATATACATAAGAACTGTTAGGCTTATCGTCTACAGTTCCTGTGGTAAGGCTAATATCTGCAAAGTCCCAGGAATTGTTGGGAACATCAAAGCCTGAGGCAAATAGACCATCTCCCCAGTTTCTTATTACCGTCATACCACCTGTGGCGGTTAGGTGATGATCATCACCAAAATAAGTATCGTAAGTACCAAACAGGTCATAAGTATAACTGTTATCATTGATCCTGTTCTGGTTCACCTGGCTCCTGGTATTGTTAAATACCTTCCCGGGGCCATACGAGATCAAAGGCGCAAAGTCCTTTCCTTTGCTCAATGAAAGGTTGTATCCTATTCTTGAGGTAAAAGTTAGCTCGCTTGTAGGGGTGAAATCCAGGGCAAAAGATCCATTGAACTTATTAAGGTTATAATCATTAAACGTATTCTGTATCTGGGATAACGGATTAATGATCTCATTCCCCAACCTACCCTGCAGGTCTTCCTGGTCCAGGGCAAAAGTGGGCGCCATATTAAGGGCGTTGAAAAGTACTGAGCCAAGCCCGCCTTCATTAATGGAACGCCGGTCTATATTAGTATAGATGGAGTTTGCAGTGAAATCGAACATATCTGAAATATCAATTCCCAGGTTAAACCTCGCTGTACTCCTGGTAAAATCAGATTTCTCTGCTCCCACGATACCTTCCTGGTAAAGATGAGATCCACCTACAGAGTAAGTCACCCGTTCCGATCCGCCCGAGAGGGTAAGGTTATGCTGTTGCATTGGAGCTGTATCAAAAACCGCATCCTGGAAGTTCGTTCCTTCTCCTAATCCGTTTACATTTGGATAAGGAAGAGGCTGTCCATTGTTGGCATATGCCTCATTTAAAAGCAATGCATATTCTGTAGCATTTAGTAAGGGCACTTTTCTACTGGTCTCCTGTATACCAAGGTAAGCATCATACTGTATAGTAGGAGCGGTATTCTTAGAACCAGATTTGGTTGTGATAAGAACCACCCCGTTCGCACCTGCGATACCATAAATAGCAGCCTGCGCATCTTTAAGAATGGAAATGGACTCTACATCATTGGGGTTGAGGGTTCCAAGATCTCCCTGGTAACCGTCAATTAATACAAGAGGACCGTTTACACTATTGGAGGCGATACCTCTAATGTTAATATTGATACCTGCACCCGGTGCTCCCGAGGACGGGAGAACATTTACACCTGCAGCAGTACCCTGTAAAGCCTGCTCGATCTTGATTGGACGCAGGTCATCAATGGTCTTGCTGGAAACAACCGAAACAGCCCCGGTCACATCCCTTCGCTGCTGGGTACCATATCCAATAACGACAACCTCATCAAGGGCACCGGCATCGGTTTGCAGCATTACTTCAATAAAACTGTCATTTGTAATTGTAACCTCCTGCGATACGAATCCCACATAAGAAAATTGCAGAACATCGCCTGTAGAAACATTGGCCAGTGCGAAATTACCATCAAAATCTGTGGTTGTACCCCGGCTTTGGTCCTTAACTAAAACATTTACCCCCGGTAAAGGCAGATTATTATTGTCTACAACATTTCCTTCAACCGAAAACGATTGAGAAAACATGGACAATACCCCACCAAAAAGGGCAATTATAAAACATGTGAATTTCTTCATTAGACTATAAGTTTAAATTGCTACAGCAAGATATGCGAGATATGTTAAGGAATTCAAAAAGCCACCTTTACAAAAAATATACAGGAGTGAATTATTTTGTAACCTGGGAAAGAAAGATTGAAATTACGAGCATAAAGTCTCTAAAAAGGCAGGTTTCCAAGTAGGGAAAGAATCTAAAGAACTAACAGCATATCCCCTGGAAAACAACACATGTAGAGTTATTGTAGAGGTAAATAAGAAGAATGTAAAGATTTATATTGCCAGGATGTAATCTACGAGATTCACATCATGCTCCAAATCCATCTTTTTTCGCAAACGATATCGCTTTATTTCCACACTTTTTACAGAGATATTTAAAAGCGGGGCTATCTCCTTCGAGGTGAGATTCAACCTTAAATATGCACAAAGCTTAAGATCATTGGCCGTTAGGTTGGGATGCCGGGATTTTATTTTCTTAAAGAAATCCTTATCGGCATTATTGAAGGCTTCTTTAAAAAATTTCCAGTTGTCTTCTTCACTTATATCCTTGTCAATGGTTTTTATCACAGAAGAAACTTCACCAGAAGCCCGGGAATCTTTGAGTTTTTCCTTTATACTGCTAAGGAATTCATTTTTTTTGATCAAACTCATAGTAGACACAGCCAGTTCCTTGTTCTTGCTCTCCATATCCCTCTCCAGCTGTTCATTTTGAAGTTCTATGATCCTCTTTTCTGCCTCCAGGTTTTTCATGCGCAATTCTTTCTCATTCTCTCTTATGACCTTTTGGTGCTTCCTTTTGTATAATTTATTGATAAGATATACCAGCAGGATAAAGAATAGAAAATAGACAGTTAACGCAGTAAAACTTAAATACCAGGGGCGGGAAATTTGAAAAGAATACAGTACTGGGTCCAGATACTTATCCCCTATTCTCCCCCGTACTTCAAATTCATAATCCCCAAAAGGAAGATTTGTGAATGAAACAACAGAGTTTTGTGACCATGGGCTCCATTGGCTGCTTAGTCCCAAAAGTCGATAACTATATTCTGGCCTGTAGAATTTCTTAAATACGGGAATGCTGTATTTAAAGGTTATATTATTTGTTTTGTAATGGAAAGGCTCCTCATTCTCAAGGTCAAGTAAGTGGGGCTCTGCATCAAGCGCAGAAGCGGTTATTTGGTTTATCCTTAACTCATAATCCTCAATGCTCGTAAATTCCTCTTCAAACTTTAAATATCCATTAGAGATCCCAAGGAGATAGGAATCATCTGGAAGAAAGCTTATATTTTCATAACCCAGGGTGATATTCCTTAATTCCCTGGGTAAATAAATGGAGTTTTCCCTATATGTATTGCTAAAGCCGGAAACCTCCACATTAAATATAGTATTTTCAGAAAACCCCCATATCCTTCCATCTCCGGTGGTTATCACTTTCCCTGAAATGAGCTCTTTTGTATTGAAAATTTCTGAAAGACCACTATCAGGTTTAAAATTTTCTTCTTCAGGATCATATTTTAACAAGCGTTCCCTGGAGGAAAAATAAAGACTGTCATTAAATTTAAAAATACTCGAATTGATCCCTGAAATTGTATCAAAGCTGAAATTCTTAAGGATATTAAGTTTCTGTTTTTCAAAATCCAGCTTAAGCCTGAAAATTCCTTTATGTTCATTTACTGTCCAGAATTCATCATTACCGGTTTGAACAATGAATTTGGAGGAATGAGGAAAATCTTCCAGCATCCCCAGGTCTTTAAATTCCCCATCAATTTCCCGTAACAGGCTAAGCCCATTGTAATGTCCCTGCACATAAAAACCGGGTGTCCCTTCGGTTTTCGAAATTGTCCAGGTTCCAGTACGGTCAAAGATCCTGGTAGCATTTTCAGCTTCAATTAGGAATGTACCATTATTGTGACCTGCAAATAAATAACCGTCAATGAATTGTAGATTCCATACCTGCCCGTTGGTTCCTTCCATAAATTCGAACCCGTTCTCCCCTATTCGTCTAAAAAAAAGCCCCTGGTTGGTACCAAGGTATAAATGTGTATTGGTTTGAAAAGATGCGTATACAGAGCCCAGTTTCCCATATATATCCTGGTGGGAGCGAAAGGATGATTCCAGATTGATGACTGCCAGGCCGTGATCAAGACCGGCCCATATATTCTGTTCCCTGTCAACATACAGATGAAGAACCGTATTATTAAGGAGGCCATTTTCCTGGTTAAAACGATTTATTAAAGCACCTTCTTTATCAAGATGAAAAATCCCGTCTTCCACAGTACCTAAAAGAAAAGTACCATCTTCAAGATCCAGCGCAGAAAATACACTCTTCCCCTGCAGCTCACCTGTCAAAGCAGGAAGGGCAGCTTCAAGAGAATCACCATCCCAGGAATAGATCATTCCATTTCTGCTTATAAGAATGAGATCTGAACCCTTTCGGGTAATATGCATCACTTCTATTTGCTGCAAGAATTCTTCTGCGATTACCTGCTGCGCGACATTTCCCCTTATAGTATAAAGGCCCCGGGCCATTACCTGGAAAAAAATATCATCACCGGCCTTAAAAAGATTGGTAATAGCTGCGGGAGGGCCTGGGATCTTCGTTATACTTTCATTTGCCTCATTATATAGATACAGGCCTTCAAAGCTTTGAAAGATCAAAAAATCGTCAAGGTGCCTTATATGCCAAAATTGCTCCCCATCGCGCAAAGGATCTGGAAATTGCGATAGCAAACTTGAATATTCCAACCTGCCAGTGCCTGTTCTTTCCCAATAGCCAATTTCCATATAAGCCCCTGCATACACCCGCTCTCCAACTACCTCCACACTTCTCACGATAGTGTTATTTGGCATAGGATAAAGGTTCCATTCCTCCCCGGTATATTCCAGAAGGCCGGTACTATTGGCAATATACATATTACCATTTGGTGTCTGGGAAATCATCCAGTTTTGATTACCTCCCATATACTGGTTTGGATCAAAATTGATCACCGGTGGTAATTCCTGGGCCATTCCAAGAGAAACAGCAAATAGAAGAATAATGCTTAAGATCCTCAAGCTTAAAATTTTGTTGAATTTAATCCTAAAAATTGGGATTGTACAAAATTAACGAGAATTTGCTAAAAAACACTGGTGGCACTTCAATGCATTTTAAAGAATCCTGTCATTCTCGAACGACCTGCCTATTTTCCTAGAACCTTGTGGAGTCCAGGTGTTTCAATTCGGTTTTTAGGGTGGTGTGAGAGGGTGTTGAAGGCTTATTCCCCTTTATTCTTTCTACAAGAAGGGTCGCGGCTGTTTCTCCCATTTGCCTGGGATGCTGGTCTACATAACTCAGCGAGGGATAAAGGATTGGCGCAATATCCTCGTTTACATAACCTATCATCTTAATATCCTCAGGGATCTTAAGCCCCTCTTCCTGTATGGCTCTCGAAGTTAACAGGGTGCTAAGAAAATCCAGGCCAATGAGGGCTTCCACTTCTTTCTCCTGTAGTAGCTGTTTAAGTTTATCCTTTACTTCAGGTATATCCCTGGAAACTACCGCAAATTTTTCATCTACAGGAAGTCCAAGGTCTTTACAGGCTTTTTTATACCCCTCAATACGCAGCTGTCCTAAACCTATGTCCCCCAATGCACAAACAAGGCCTATTTTTTTAATATTCCTGGAGTATAGGAATTGAACAGCATCATAGATACTGTCCTTGTCGTTTACTCCTACCATATCTATTTCGATATTTGGAATGATCCTGTCAAAGAGCACTACCGGTATCTCATATTCCAGCAGGTTATGCAGGTGCGCGTAGTCATTCATTTTTTGTGTCTCTTCCGAAACTGAAATCAGCAAACCATCAACAAGTCCATTAGAGATAAGCTCAGTAATTTGTTTCTCGAGCTTAAGGGATTCATTTGATATATAAGTAATGACCTGGAAACCGAGTTTCCTTGCTTCTGTTTCTACTCCTCCCAGGACCTTTGCAAAAAAAGTGTTGGAGATATTAGGAACGATCACGGCGATATTTCCTGTCCTGTTTCGCTTTAAGTTGACTGCGGTGGGATTTGGCCTGTAATTATGCAGCTGGGCCAGTTCCTTTACCCTTTGTACTGTCTTGGGACTTATCTCTGGACTGTCATTCAGAGATTTTGAAACGGTTGAGACCGATACATTCAGAAGTTTAGCGAGCTCTTTGAGGGTAATTTTTGATCTCATAAGGGTAGGGTATTTTTAAACAAGCTTTAAAAATAATCAAGATTAAGGGATAATTGTTGTTTTTCAGGAAATTTTTACCACAAAAAGGGAATATTACACCTGAACAGATAGTATTATGGATTTCTGAAATCCTGATATTCAAATTTTTGTCCGCCCACAGAAATTTCTACCATCGCACCCGCTTTAGGCAGGGTTACGATCGCAACCCCGTCTCTAAAGTTTATGCTTGATGCTGCTCCTTCCTCGAGGATCACTGCAGATGCATTTGCGGCAACCTCATATTTTCCCTGCTTGAAACGGTTCACTGCAGCTTCATTTTCAAATAATAGTACCTGGCTATAAGCCTGTCCTCCAATTTGCGCTCCCACATCCACCTGTCTTAATTTGGCCAGTCCTATAAGGTTTCCGCTTTGATATACAGCTCCATTCCCTGCTGCGCCACCAATAATATATGCCCCTTTGCCCACATTCGGAAATATGGCATAGGCTTCTACAGAAGCAAATAATTTGGACATTGCGGGATCCTTTTGCACAAAAGCAGTTTTGGCTTCTTTGACATCCTTTAAAAATTCCTCTCTTTCATCCTGTGCTCTTACAAATGTGAATGTCATCAAGAATATGAAAAAGAGGCACAAAGGCTTTAAGGAAGTTTTCATAATTCAATAGTTTGGTTAAAATCTTTCAAAGTAAACAATTCCTGCTGCTATTGATGTTAATCTAGTGTTATTTATGCTTTCATAAAAGAAAAATCCGGCCACAGGGTCCGGATTTTTTAATTTCTATTTCAGTTTAAAGTTTAATCCAACTCTCCATAGCTGAACTGTTGTCCTCCAATAGATAATTCTACCATCGCACCAGCTTTAGGCATGGTCACAACTGCAACCCCATCCTGGAAACTTATATTTCGGGATTTACCCTCTTCTATTATTACTGCAGATGCGTTACCTTCAAATTCAAGATTTCCATTTTTAAAACGGTCCAGGGCAGCCTGGGTTTCGAAAAATATCACTTCCCTGAAGGCCTGCCCTCCAATTTGAAGTCCAATATCGAGTTGTCTTAATTCAGCAAAACCTACTCTCTCTCCATTTTCATAAACCACTCCATTACCTGCAGCTCCTCCCAGGATGTATGCACCTTTACCCACATTGGGGAAAATTGCATAACCTACTGCAGAGTCAAATAGTCGTGCAGCATTTGGGTTCATTTGGGAAATAACATTTTTAGCCTCCTCAGCATCTCTAATAATTTTTTCCCGCTTTTCCATGTCCACTACCTCATCACGATCTCCCCTGTCTGTTTCCCAGTCCCTAATTGTATCATTTTGGGCTATAAGGGCTGTTGTGAATAAAAGCATGCAGAACATACTTATAATTCTCAAAAATTTACTCTTCGTTTTCATAATCTCCTGTTTTTCGGGTTTAATCTACTTGAAGATAGAAAAAGGAGATCTCTGGATGCGTTAAATATGAGTTATAATGTTTAAATTCAGGATATTAAAATATTCTTAATCCTCTTCCAGTTCCACTATAACTTCTATTTCCACCGCTATATTAAATGGTAAGGTCGCATGGCCTACAGCTGCCCGCGCGTGTTTTCCCTTATCTCCAAAAACCTCCACCATAAGGTCTGAAAATCCATTGATTACCTGTGGTTGCTCGTAGAAATCGGGTAAGGAATTCACCATCCCGTGCACCTTGACAAATTGTTTGATACGGCCAAGATCTCCCGTTGCTGCTTTTAAAGTTGACAGGATCTTGATACCGGTGCCCCTTGCAGCATTATAACCTTCCTTTACCGTAAGGTCTTTTCCAAGTGTTCCTTTTTCTTCACTTCCTTCCCCTGAAAGAAAAAGGAGATTACCTACCTGCCGCCATTTCACAAAATTGGCTACCGGCTGTTTAACCTCAGGAAGATTGATATTTAGCTCCTGTAGGCGCTCTTCGGGTGAATGTTGTGAAAAGGCTTTCGGCAAGGAGACGAGGAGGAGAATAGCAAAAAGGGTATAATTTTTCATTTCTTCAAATATTAAGAGTGGATAAGTTAATTAATTTTTCAGGAAAATAACTGCAGCTGCCAGGCAGGGGCATAAAAAAACGGCCTTATTGGCCGTTTTTAAATTATATGTGGTTCCTAACTCTATTGTCTAGGCTGGAAAGTAAAACGTTGCCCTCCAACAGATACTCCTGCCATTGCACCACCTTTTGGCATGGTGATCACAGCAACTCCATCCTGGAAATCAATATCCCGGGATACTCCCTTGTCAAGTATTACGGCTGATGCATTTGCACCGAGTTCGTAACCACCTTCCTTGAATCTCTCAAGATCTGTTTTCGTCTCAAAAATAAGAACTTCTACAAAGGATTTTCCTCCGGCCTGCAATCCTATATCAACTTGCTTAAGATCTGCATAACCTACTATAGTATTATTCTCATAAACTACCCCGTTACCGGAAGCTCCGCCAATGATATAAGCTCCTTTTCCAACATTTGGAAAAATAGCATAGCCGGCAGAATTCTCAAGTAATTGAGCTGCATTGGAATGATTTTGTCTTATATCAGTCCGTGCATCTGAAGCATCTCTTCTAAGATCCTCCTCGGTATTTCTCATACTTCCGCAACTTGCCAGCAGCAATAGCGCCAGCACAAATAGTGGCATGTAAACTTTGTTAGTCAGTGATTTCATCTCTTTATAATTTTTGGTTTGAGATTGAAATTAGCCTTTATCCTAAATAAACATTGTTAACCCGGTGTTATTTCACTTAATATTAGCTTTTTAAGCAAAAAAGTTAAAGGTATTTAAATTGGAGGGCATCCCGGAAATTCCAACAAGTAAAAACACATAACCGAAAGAATTGAATATAACGAAGCTTTAAATCAAGAAAGTACAAGCTGCCCTAAAAGTTGGTGTCGTAAGTGGCAAAAGAAAAAAGGAAAATTCTCTACCTGCCGGGAAAGACGGTTGAAAACAATATCCCTTCTTTCGGACAGAAAAAAGGAGTATTCGTCCCTTATGGCTTTTTCTTCCTGTTGAAATTCAGGAAATTATAAAATATTTCAAAAAAATTTTATTAACCATTTTAAATATATTCAATTATGAAAACCTTAAAAATAACTCTGGCCCTGGCCTTTGTGCTTCTGCTGGCACCGGCAATCACCAGTGCACAGGAAGGAACAGCAACCCTGGATTTCCCGAACGCCAATAAAGCCCTGCAGGTTGTTCAGGACTATACAAGGGCACTGCAGGCAGGTGATGTGGCTGCTATGAACAACCAATTAGCACCAAACGCAATGATTTATGGCCTGGGAGGGGGATTGGATTCTCTCACAGTGACACAGCATAAAAATTATTATACCGAAAGCACAAATAAATACAGCCATAGCCTTACAGGTGAACTTTATTTGCCGGTGAAAGTTACAGATAATTGGAATGAGGGAGAGTGGGTTTTGGCATGGGGTACCAATACCATCACAGACAAGGCGACGGGAAAAACCATTACAATTCCATACCATACAGCAAGCATGGTAGATAATGGTAAAATTACATAGTATGCAACCCGTAGAAAACAGGGGGGTAACTAAATGCAGTTTGAAGTCCGGAATCATTGTTTACCGGTTATAGAATCTAGACCGCTTCCTCTGCTAGAATATAGAACCTGGACTAAAATCTACATCAATGGAAAACAGCGCTTTCCCAGATTTAAAAAGCGTGGATATTTCTAAAGTATTTAGATATTAAACCACCGTCCTTTTAAGGTTGACAGGAACTCAGGCAATATATGGCAAAGCTAAACCGAAATTCACATTATAATAATAGGGCACCAATGGACCAGAAAGTTGTTTGCACTTCCAGAACTTAAAATTCTCATCAAAAAAGGTAGACGATTTGTGAACTTTTTATGTGCTTTCAACTCACTCTCACAACAATATAAAAAAACAAAACCCTGATAATCTTAGAATTAACAGGGTTTTGTTTTCTTTTAAAATGTAAAAAGTAGCCTCGCCAAGAATCGAACTTTCCCGCCGGAGGCCTTATTTTAAAGGGCTTTACCGAATTAACCTATATGATGTTGACGATTTGTGAACTCTTTTTGGTGATCTTTCACTTCGTTTACTAAAGATAATTATTTAGAATTAAAAGATGTCAAATATGTTTCTATAGCAGGAATATTTCCATTATTCGCTTTTATATTAATGCTAATCAATTATTAGATTCATCTGTTGAATTTCCGGTAGTTGGGCCTGTCCCCGGAAGGTCGTTTCTTCTCCACCAGCAAGGGCTTCTTTTTTGGCTCCTCCTGTTCCAGTAGTGCCTGGAGAATCCCTATTGTTGGTTTGGTTTGAGTCTTTTCAATTTCCTTTATAATAGCTATTACGGCGTTGATCCTTTTATTAATTAGTTTTTCAATAGTTTTCGCTGTAGGACCGATCTTTTCTTTTGGAGAAATTTCATTATAAAGGAAAAAATCCAACATTCCTGTTATTGCATCCGTATGAGTTTTGTAATGAGTTCTGGAAAATTGCTGAAAGCGTTCAGCCGTTTTCTTTTCTATAGTGATGTTTTTAACCTTTTTCATAATTCAGACTTTTCTGAGGTTTACTGGTATTTTTGACCATTTTATTGGGGTTTAGAGCCCAAAACCAGTAAATCCATAATTTTTAAATTCACCCATTATTTTTAAATTATTGACCATTAGGTGTTTAAAAACAAAAAGGAATGTTTAACACCGCTCTGCGTGTTACCCTCTTGCTATTCCTTTACCTCCTTAAACCGAAGATAAATTATTGTCGAACTCTCTCCTGGAATAGGATAATTTTTGGGAAAAAACTTTAAGCGGAATTATTCTATTCCTAAAGAAGATGTGATTGTTATAGAAAAAATATAAAAGTACTTTAATGACAATTTTTTTGGATGGATATAGGTAATAGTAAAACCTTCAACTTTTATTTAAATTTACTTTTCATATCCGGAGCGTTTTCCATTTTTTTGAATAACCAATTTTTGGATCTGATAACATCCTCCTCAGCTTAATTTACTTCCCATAGAGCCCTCGCTGTTACCATTTTTTGATGCCTTATAATTTGTGATTTAGAATTAGGATAGGCCGTAGGAAAATTGGGAAAATATCTCAATCGTCTTTAAGGCCGGCTAACTTCTAAATCACATTCCTTTGCTTCCCAAAAAATGGTTTTACGGAGATGGTCTGGAGGGTGAATTTTGAATTGAAGTGACAGCTGGTTAATTAAGTTCTTAATGCGAGTTCAGGCCGGGCGGACTTATGTTTGAAATATTCTCACGGAAGTGAAGCGTCCCCGATTTTTCTGCGATGGGAGCGGAACGTAAGGAAGATATTTCAGACATGTGTCCAAGACTGCTCTACGAAGCTCTTTTCCCGCAATGGAGTATAACGGAATGGAGGGAAATGTGCTGAGGGGTTGGAAGTGCAAAATATGATTACGAGATTATGTATTACCAGTGATATCACTATATTGAACTATTCTAGATCCTTTATCCACTGGCGTCCGGTAAACCAAATTAAATCCTACCTTAATACCATGGAAAAAGGGAGTCCTCGTTTTCGACCGCAGACTCCCTTTAAAGGTTCCACTTAAAGCGGACATTATGGACAAAATTACAAGAAATTCTGGAATGCCGGTTCTCGGACAGCTGTTATCTTTTATTCCCCGAAGCAATTTTAACCGTTTAGTTGGCCAATTAGGTACAGATCGCTATACCAAACGATTTACATCCTGGGATCACCTGGTCTGTATGTTGTTTGCGGTTATTGAGAATGTTGGCGGATTACGTGAGTTATGCTCTGGTTTAGCAGCACATAATCAAAGTTTAAAACATTTAGGAATGAGTTCTATGCCATGCAGAAGCACCGTGAGTGATGCTAATATGCGCCGGTGTTCTGAGTTGTTTGAAAAAACCTTTATAAGCATATATAAGCAGCACTATCGTTTTTTCTCGGACAGCAGTATACCTAAAAATGAAAAATGGCTCTCCAGGCTGTTTTTGGTTGACTCTACCACTGTTACGTTATTCAAGAATATAATGAAGGCCTGTGGTAATGCTATGGCTAACGGGAGGCGTAAGGGAGGAGTTAAAATACATACTGGAATGTGGCTAAAAGAACAAGTTCCTTCTTTAATAATGATTACTAAAGCAGCGGAAAATGATAAAAATTTTATGCCCCGATTTAAAAAACTTCCTGCACAGACCATTGTAGTTTTTGATAAGGCATACTTAAATTTTGGTTTATTTATTCATTGGAGTAAAAACGATGTCAGTTTTGTAAGCCGACTGCACAAAAGATGCAAAGTAACTTGGGGGAATTATAACCTCTTAACTAAGGAGGATGAGCAATATGGCATATTGGAAGACTGTAGAGCAGAATTAGGGCATAGCCAGCAAAAACAAAAAGTAAAATGCCGCATTATAAAGTTTTATGATCACAAAGATCAACGGGAAATTGAATTTATTACCAATGATATGCAGCTGCCTGCTTGCACAATTGCAGAAATATACAAGCAGCGATGGCAAATTGAGCTTTTATTTAAAAGGCTCAAGCAAAACCTTAAGATCACCAGCTTTATTGGCGATAATGAGAATGCAATACGAATTCAAATCTGGTGTGCACTTATAGCGGATTTACTGGTCCAAATAGCTCGAAAAGGGTCTCGACGTTGCAGATTATCTTATTCGGTGATTTGCGGGCTATTTAGACTTCATTTAATGAATTATGTGAGAGTTACAGACTTACTTTTAAAATCAGCAGATCCTAACATTTATCCTAAAAATATACAGCTTGCACCTAACCTTTTTGACATAGGACCCCCATAGATTGAAAATAAAAATCGAAGTGAGGTAGAATCAAGGTTTATTAAGATTAAAACAAGAAATACTATTTTTACCGGACGCCAGTGATCCTTTATCTTATAATTTCCTGGATTTAATTATGGATAGGAAATTAAATAATCTGTTATTTTTGTGAATTGAAAACATCCAAAAATAAAAAACGATTTTCTTAACAAGATTTACAGACCAAGCTTTTCAAAAAATAAAGATGGTAGATTTAAGCTTGCAAATGTTTTTTCCAACATTTGTATGTGTCGCAATAGTTTTTATCCTGTTTTGGAAATATGTAAAGAAGATCTTACCAGTCAGTAAACGGGTGCCAGTTATTGAGGGAGTTAAAAATTATAGACGCCTTCACAGAATTAATAGCCATTTCTGGGGCATATTTTCTTGTTTTGTTGTTCAGATATTAGTTTATTCCATTGCTCCCCAGTTTTTATTTATATTTTTTCCTGTTGATCATTTACAGCATCCCGTAATTCTTGGAATTGGTGTTTTATTACTCAAATTTTCGTTGGGAATTATATTAATAGCTCAAATTCAAATCGATCAAAAATTAACTCAGATTACGAAAGAAAATGATCAAACCATTTTATTCAAATCTTTGCGAAGGTTCGAAGGGTTGCTAATTTCCGGGATGATGTTAATTTTTATAGGCTTTTCGATCACTATACCTTCCCTATTCAGTTTAACACTTGTTATAATTGGATTCTATATATATAACAAAACAATATAGGTTTCCTGAATTAAGATTATTACTTTATACTTTTCTATTTTTGCAATTAACCTGAATATGGATTAAAATATTAAGCCGGTGTTTTTATTTTTCTTATTATAACTTGGGACTTTTGGTTTTCTGAGTAAAGAAAAGAAATGATCAGGAGATAAGTTTGTTAAAAAATTAATAATGCCCGATTACAATTTACAGATATTTTTACCAGCATTAATGCTAGTTGCTACAAGTTTGGTGATATTTTGGAAATTTGCCAGAAATGCGGTGAAAGTTACCTCTTCACATTCTATAGAGAAAATGACGGCCTACGATAGATTGAAAAGAATAAGTGGTTATTACTGGGCAATTTTTATTTGTTTCATTTTTATGACATTCATTTACTCCTTAGCTCCTGAGTATTATTTTATTTTTTTTCCAATAGAAAAATTACATCATCCATTAATAAATCAGACTGGGATGTTGATTTTAAAAATAGCTGTAGTTTGGATATTAATAGCCCAATTACAAATAGATAAAGAACTATATAAATACTCAAGGGATATAGAAAGTTTATCGGCAATGGAGTTGATAAGATATTCCGAAAAAAGACTATTATCAGGAATGCTAGTTTTATTTATCGGTCTTGTAACAACTATTACAAATCTTATTGGTTTTGTACTCGTATTTATTAGTTGTCTGGTGTACTACAAAATTTTTAAAACTAATCGAAATTTAGAAAATTGGAATTAATGCCTTTCTAATTCAGTTGTATCCCCCGGAAAAAAAACAAGTATGGATTTAACAATTGAAAACGTATTATTAATTGGTTCTCTCCTACTTCTAGTAAGCGTTGTCATAGGTAAAACTTCATATAAATTTGGCGTTCCAACTTTATTGCTCTTCCTGGTGATTGGGATGTTGGCTGGTTCTGACGGTATTGGCGGCATTCATTTTAACAATCCAGAAATTGCACAATTTATTGGTATCGTATCCCTTAGTTTTATTTTGTTCGCCGGGGGATTAGAAACAGATTGGACCACCGTAAAACCTATTCTGCGGGAGGGACTTGTTTTATCAACCATAGGCGTGTTGCTCACAGCTCTCACTCTGGGAGTATTTGTATGGTTCGTTACAGATTTTACTATTTATGAAAGTATGCTTTTAGGTTCTATTGTATCTTCAACAGATGCAGCCGCAGTTTTTTCTATCCTACGCTCTAAAAGTCTTGCATTAAAGGTAAACCTTCGTCCGACCCTGGAATTGGAAAGTGGTAGTAATGACCCAATGGCCTATGTTTTAACTATTGCATTCTTAACCTTAGTAATTAATCAGGATCAAAGTATTGTTTCCATTATTCCGCTGTTTTTTCAACAAATGATTTTAGGAGGCATTGCAGGTTTTGTTTTTGGGAAGCTTAGCAAAGTTATGATTAATAATATTAAACTTGACTTTGAAGGTCTTTACTTTGTACTGGTAATAGCTCTTATGTTCATTACATTTTCCGCAACAGATTTTGTAGGTGGTAATGGATTTCTTGCTATCTATATTTGTGCGGTTTATTTAGGGAATCAGGAATTCATTCATAAGAAAACAATCTTCAAAATGTATGATGGATTAGCCTGGTTAATGCAAATTGTTTTGTTCCTTACTTTAGGTTTATTAGTTTACCCGTCACAAGTATTTCCCTACATGGGGATTGGTCTCTTAATTTCATTATTTCTTATTATTGTTGCCAGACCAATAAGCGTTTTTTTAAGCCTTATGTTTTTCAAAATGAGACTAAGAAGACGGTTTTACATCTCCTGGGTTGGATTGCGTGGTGCTGTGCCTATAGTGTTTGCAACTTACCCTCTTTTAGCAGGAATTGACAAGGCAAATACAATTTTCAATATTGTATTTTTTATTTCAGTAACCTCTGTATTAATTCAGGGAACAACCTTATCTATAGTTGCCAAATGGCTTAATGTTGTCCTGCCTGAAAAAGCTAAAAGAATTACAGAAGTAGATAAATTAATATTAGATCTTCCAAAATCTTCCTTGAAAGAATTTGTAATTTCACCGGATTCCTATGCAGTTAATAAGAGAATCGTTAATTTAAATTTCCCAAAATCTGCTTTTATAATAATGATTAAAAGAAGAGAGGAATATCTCCGACCAGGAGGTTCAACAGAAATTGAACCTAAAGATATATTGATGGTGCTTGCAGACCATCCGGAAGATTTTGTTAAGGTGAATGATTGCTTATACACGCAGCGTGACGCAACAAAATCTTAGAACCCATGGAAATAGATTTACGCTACTTATTGAATCCATTGCCTGTGGTCTCACAAACATTATAAATTCGGTACCTGGTTTTGAATCTTAACAAATAAAGGTATTTTGTTGTATTTTAGAAAAGCTTATAAAAGAAGGGAATCCCACTTAAAATAAAAGCTTTTATTAAAAACAGGATTTATGATTAAAAGAAACAGAATACTGGTCCTGATCGACTTTTCCAAAAACACAGAGAACCTTATAGATTTTGGATTCAATATAGCCGAGCTCATTGATGCCAAAGTTGTTTTTGTACATCAGGTACCCGGTTTAGTACCGGCAATGGCCGATGAGGAAAGCAGAAGAGAGATTATACAAGTGGAGATTAATGAAGCTTATTCAAAACTTCGTGAACTTGCAAAAGGTCGTATCTATAGTAATGATTCCTTTCAGGTTAGTGAGAAACCTATTCTTGTTCTTCTCAGAGGTCTTTCTTCCCCGAAGTATTTTGATTGGGTGTTTACAGGCTTAAAAGAAAGCGGGATTCTAAAACGTTTGTTTATTGGCAGCATTACCCTTTCAATCATAGACGAATCGGATATGTTGACGGTTACCGTACCTACAAATTCGAAGATGAACCCTCCCAAAAAACTCCTGGTAGGGGTTCACCCCACTTATACACTGAACGGGGAACACCTGCATACGGTATTAAAAGCCTTTGAAAATAATTTAGAGAAAATTGAATTCTTTACTATTTTGAAAGAGACCGAAACAGAGCAAAAAGCCAGAGAGCATCTTTTACATTTACAAGCCGAATACAACAATTATGATCCTGCTATCCAGATATACAGGGGGAATGATGCTACTTCTGCATTAAGAGATAAAATTAAGCAAAGCCATAATTCATTCTTAGTTCTTCAACAAGGTTCACGCTCCCTAACCGATAATCTTTTCAGAAAATTTACCATTAATGAACTGGTATACCGGGGGCAAACTCCACTCATTGTTTTATCTAAATGAAGTGTCTTATGATATCTCCGATAATTCATTTCTTAAATGCAGAATAATTCTGGGTCACCTCTTAAAAGGCAGTAGGTCATGGCTTGATTAATTCTTACCATAGTAGTAGGAATAATATTTACACAAATTATTTTTTACTTATAAATATTAAAGCCGTATTTGTATTTTTAGCCAGAGCATGAGCAAGGTGGCCAAATGCTTTCTCGTTTCTTTCTGCTTTACCTAATCCTATTATTACCAAATCATGTCCGGAAGCCTGGTTAATAAGTTCCGTTTCGACATCATCATTTGAAATGATTTGGACCTCGGTTTTTCCCGGAATGATACGGCGAGCAAAACGTGTAAGGTTCGAATTATTTTTTTGAAGTATTTCCGGTGGTGTATTAGATGGCAGGATTTGTATAAATTTGATCTCGGGCTGAGAGGCACGCCACAGGCTGGCAGCAACCCTCACCCGGAGGGGGTCATGAGTTCCAAAACCAGCTACTGGAATAAGGATCTTTCGTGCTTCGGTAATTTTCCATCCACTGTAAGGTTGGCGGAACACCACCACATCTGCCTTCACGTGTTTTACCAGTTTTTCAAGATTTTGACTGGTTTGAAGATCGTTCAGTTCACTCAACCCCAATAACAAGCTCCTGCAATTGTGAACTTTGACAACCCGTTCAATTTCTTCCCATGGATGGTCAGCAATAGTTGTAATTGTATCGGGACGTAAGCCCGCTTTAAAAGAAGCTTGAAGGGCGTATTGTGTAACATCACCGCTTGATATAAGTCTTTTCTCAAGATCATCCTTTTCGGTGCTTGGGATTACGATAGAATGGAGCAGTACCCGCCCTACCACCGGTGGTGCCAGTGCCTTTGCCAGAAAAACCAGGGATTCCGCATTTGCAGGATTTGAAATAGGGAGCAGCACGAGGGGACTCAAGCCTCTTAATCGTAATAGGTCCGGATCCAGTGCTTGTTCAGATGCCTCAATGGCTCGGGCTCTTTTTACAAAAAAGGATATAAATAGGACGGCTCCTACAAGGAGCCAGATTAGTGCAATAATTCCGGCAGCCGGTACCACAATCGCCTGAAAAATTGCTAATCCAACACAAGCGATTATTCCCACGAATGGAAGCGCAGGAAAGAAAGGCGCTCTATAGGTATTACTTTCTTTATATCCGCGATTTCGCATTAAGATCATGATAAGATGTGCCAGTGCAAAAGTTATTAGGAAGATCAAACTGGAAGCTGCACCGGCTGCGGCCAGATCGGGTAGGATTAAAACAAGAAGTGCTACAATCCCGCAGGTAACCCAAATCGACGTATCAGGTGTCCCGAATTTTTCATTAATATTTGACAGGTGATGATTTAATGTACGGTCTTTAGCCATTCTCAATGAGATGCGTGAAGCTGCAAAAAGGTTGGCCTGCAAAGCTGATAACATTGAAAATATACCTGCAACCAAAACCAGCCAGAATCCAAAAGCTCCCAGGTAATTTTGTGCAGCGACTGCCAGAACGGTTTCAGGATTTTCCCGACTCAATTCTGTTATTGACTCCCCCGGCAGCACGCCAACGGTAGACATAATAAACAGCAAGGCCAACTGCAAGTGTACCCACCATTGCCTTTGGGATTGTTTTTTCCGGATTTTTGATTTCACCTGCGGCAGAACCAATTAAATCAAATCCCTGCAAAGCGATAAACGTATACCCCATTGCAGCGATTACTCCGCTAAAACCTCCGGAAAAAAATGGGTCGAGGCTTTGTGTTATTTGGTTGAATGGTGTTTGCACAAAAGCAGCAAGTCCACCGGCTATGAGTATGGCAAAAACAGCAAGTTTACCAATATTAATAACCGCGCCTCCATCGCCGGAACTTCTGATAAGACTGAACGCGAAATATCCTATGGCTGCGAAGGCAAGCAAAACCGGAACCATTCCAAATTCCAGGATTCCGCTTAGCACGTCTGACGGAATTTGCTGAAGAGCGAACAAAGCAAAGGCACCAAATCCAAGAGCATAAAGAACAGCGGCTACAAGCGAGGCAAACCAAACGATCCACCCTATCCCAAAGGCTACCTGAAGCGATAGCGCCTTCTTGGCATAGGTATAGGTGCCGCCAGACTGCGGATTCGCTGAAGCCATTTCGGCAAAACTCAGCGCTGTAATAAAGGCTATCAGTCCGTTTAGCGCAAAGGCCAGAATTGCCGAAGGCCCGCTCACTGCAAAGGCCACCCCGGCAAGAGCCAATATTCCGCCCCCAACCATCGCTCCCACCCCAATGCCCAATGCCCGGAAAAATCCTATTTTGCGTGTGGTTACTGAAGTAAATGGAGCTGGATTCATTTTGAATTTAAAATTTGTATAATAATAGATCAGTAGACTGTCTTATATTAAATTTAGGCAATACTTTCAAAATAGTGGGTTATTAATCGGTAGAGATCTATAAATTTTCCTTAAAGTAAAGACCCCATTAATTTTATATACATATTTTAGTTAAAACACCATTTTCCTTAAACAATTATCTATTCCTAATGGAAGCCATCCACTCTCACCCCTTTTACGAATTTGCTATCCTTCTTTTGATTTCTGCTATTTTAGCTTCGTTAGGTAAAATTTTAAAACAACCTATTATTATTTCTTTTATTGCGGTTGGAATATTAATAGGTCCTGAAGTTTTAGATTTACTGCAATCTCGTGAGCAAATTGAATTACTCGCGGAGATAGGAATTGCAATCCTTCTTTTTATAGTTGGTTTAAAATTGGATCTAAACCTTATTAAATCTACTGGTCCAGTTGCCTTTATAACGGGCATAGGTCAGATTATATTTACCGCGGGATTTGGGTATTTAATTGCCATTTCACTTAATTTTTCTGTTGTCCATTCCATATATATTGCAGTTGCCCTGACATTTTCAAGTACAATTATTATTGTGAAAATGCTTTCCGATAAAAACGAGATTGATAAGTTACATGGTCAAATAGCTATGGGATTTCTTATCGTTCAAGATATTGCCGTTGTAATAACTATGATTGTACTCTCAGCTTTTGGGGAAACTGGAGGAGAAACCAATATCGGGAGCCAGCTATTAATGGTATTATTAAAAGGCATCGCTTTTATAGCAATAATAATTTTATTAATAAAATATGTAATTGACTCTGCACTAAGAAAACTCGCGAGGAATAAGGAATTGCTTGTGCTTTCATCCATTGCCTGGGCAGTAACTTTAGCAGCTGCCGGAGATTATCTAGGTTTTGGTTTGGAAGTGGGCGCTTTTGTTGCAGGAATGTCCCTTGCATCAACCCATTATCGAGAGATCATCTCAGGACGACTAGAAAGTATCCGTGATTTTATGCTTTTATTCTTTTTATTAATCTGGGAGCAGATATAGAACTTTCCATACTTGGTGATCAATTAATTCCAGCCATTTTATTTTCATTATTTGTTTTAATAGGAAATCCAATAATTGTTATGGTAATTATGGGAATTATGGGTTATAAAAAGCGGGTGAGCTTTCTCGCGGGTTTGACGGTTGCTCAAATCAGTGAATTTTCTTTGATTTTGGCAGCTCTCGGATTAAGTAATGGCCATATTGATGAAGAAACCTTAGGTCTTATAACCTTAGTTGGATTAATTACAATAGGATTGTCAACCTATATTATTCTTTATTCCGGTCCAATATTTCAAAAATTATCTCCATTACTTAGCATCTTTGAAAAAAGGAACCTACAAAGGGAAAAGAAGATGAAACTCCTGAAACTATAGATTATATAATTATAGGTGTTGGAAGTTTTGGCCAACATTTGGCAGAGAACCTTCTTGAAAACAACCACAATATTATGATAGTGGATTTTGATCCAGAGGTTGTAAACCATTGGTTGGACAAAGGAATCAAAGCTGAATATGCTGATGCTCAAGACCCCGAATTACCGTCTTTATTACCAATTAAAAACACCAATCATATTATTAGCACCTCTACAAATGTTGAAACTAATATAAGATTGTTAAAATTTATGGAGGAAAATAATTTTGAGGGTAAAATTACAACTTTAGCCCAATCAGATAATGATGAAGAGAAATTAAAAGAGTGCGGTTCATATACAGTACTTAGGCCTTTTAAAGAGGCCGCGACTAAAATACTTGAGAACTCAAATTAGGTTTGTTTTCATAGTTCCAATTTCATAATCATGACCAGTTATAAATTTAAAATAGGATGTTTTCTGTCCGGTTTGATTCTCAGCTATATCTCAACATATCACAATAGGTATGGCGAAATTGAACTGTGGGAATTTCATCACCAGATTTCCATGGCTGTATCTGGCATGATAGTAGCTTTGCTAATCAGGATTTCATCAAGTGCTAATTTCAAAATTATTGGCTTATATCTGAGTATTGGTATTATTAGCGTTCAACTTATTCCAATATCTAGATCAATTTTCACTAACGACCCTATCGAATTTTCTTTTTCCCTGCTAGTTTATACTGTTGTAGCTTTTCTGTCTTCATTCATTGGCGGCTATCTAGGAGAATTTTTATTAAAGGATAAGTATAAAGGGAGATCTTAGGGTAAAATTAATCCAGAAATTTGTCAAAACCTCCTCCCTCTTATTATTAATTGCTTTTCCCTTGAATGACTTTTATTATCTCTAATTATTTTTGAAATAATTGGATAACCTACTATTTTTAACTTTATTTGCTCAGTGAGAAAATTTTTAGGAAATTTATTACAGATATTATTACTGGCTGCCATCGTATTGCTAGTTAATAATGAGATGAATGCCAGTACAGCAGTTGGAAATAAAAATCAAAAGTTTTCCGAAGAAAATATACAAACTGTCAATTTTCCGTTCCAGCTTTTCTTTAAGAAATTGCAATATAAATCTGCCAATGGAAATTGTAAAAACAAAATATCTGGACCTGAGTTAGAAACTAATTTCCTTCACGATTGTAATTCTATTTCTAATAATTTATATTTTCAATCCATTCCACCTTCATGTCAGGATTTACAGTACGTTATTAGAATTCAACTGTATCCATCACATTATTTTTGGTAATTAAGATTTCCCTTTAATGAATTCTTGTATATATTCTTTCCAAGAATATAACTCTCTAATTAATTAATTTCAACATATTTTATTTATGGATAATTCGTCTACCTTGATAGGCTTGGTCCTATTACTATTATTTATAGGACCTGTTATATATATAGTTTACCACTCCACCAAAATGGAAAAACTATTAAAAAGAAAAGCAAAAGAAAAAATATTAATCCTAATATAACAGAAGTAACTCCGTCCCTTCTGCTGGGACTCGATTCGAAACTCCAGAAGCTATTAATTATAAATAAAATAACTATGGAGGTAGATTTAGTTAATCTTACAGAAATCGCTAATTGTGAATTAAAAATTGTGAATTTCCCAGATCGCCCTGGAAAAACGAATTTTGTAAGCCTGGTTTTACTTTATAAAAAGACAGAAGTCAAACCGTTTGAAATGGTTTTTCACAATGACGAGGATGATATAAACTCGGAAGCCGAGGTGCAATTACAAAAAGCGAAGAAATGGCAAAAATTGATTAATTGACATTTAGCGGTTTGATAATTCTTCAAAGGTGTTTTTATTTTAGTTTTCCTACTAGTTCCTTCTTTATTGAAGGGATCCAGTTGTTTAAATAATAGATTTTCTATCTGTATATAATGTATATAAATTGAAAAAGTGATTGAAAGTATTGAAACGCTAAATTTCTAACTTTAATGGATTTAACAATAGAGAATATTTTACTCATTGGTTCCTTGCTCCTTTTTATCAGTGTCCTGGCGGGAAAAACCTCATACAAATTTGGTGTTCCTACGTTGATTTTGTTTTTAGCCATTGGAATTTTGGCTGGAACTGAAGGGATTGGAGGGATTAATTTTGAAAGTTCAAATCTTGCCCAATTCATAGGAATTATTGCCCTAAATTTTATTTTGTTTTCCGGAGGGTTGGACACCAGTTGGAAGAGTATTAAACCGGTGGTTTGGCAAGGTGTTTCTTTGTCTACTCTGGGAGTTTTACTTACAGCTCTTGGTGTTGGGCTTTTTGTATGGGCTATAACTGATTTTACGATTTTTGAAGGGCTTCTGTTAGGAGCCATTGTTTCCTCTACAGATGCGGCAGCAGTTTTTTCAATTTTAAGATCTAAAAACCTGGCTTTGAAAAGCAATTTGAGGCCTACCCTTGAATTGGAAAGTGGTAGTAATGATCCTATGGCTTATTTTCTTACCATTGCTTTTCTTGGTCTGGTAGTGAATCAGGATCGGAGCCTATGGAACATTATTCCTTTATTCCTTCAGCAAATAATAATTGGAGCAGCTCTCGGTTTATTATTTGGGAAACTTAGTAAATTCATTATCAATAAAATTAAGCTCGATTTTGAAGGTCTATACCCTGTATTAGCTATCACCCTTATGTTTATAATATTTTCTGCAACAGATTTTGTTGGAGGAAATGGATTTCTCGCTGTGTATTTAAGCGGGGTTTTGTTGGGGAATGCTAATTTAATCCATAAGAAAACCATTATGCGGATGTTTGATGGCTTAGCTTGGCTCATGCAAATTGTACTATTCTTAACCTTAGGACTTCTCGTGAATCCTTCAGAAATAATTCCCGTTTTAGGTATTGGAATGTTAATTTCAGCATTCCTTATTTTGATTGCAAGACCCCTGGGTGTTTTTATTAGTCTCTCCTTTTTTAAAATGAAAATGAGAAGAAGATGGTATATTTCCTGGGTAGGCTTAAGAGGCGCTGTTCCCATTGTTTTTGCAACTTACCCTCTTATTGCGGGAATTGATAAAGCAGATATTATCTTCAACATCGTTTTTTTTGTTTCTTTATCCTCTGTTCTTGTTCAGGGAACTACTCTATCAATAGTGGCTAAATGGTTACACGTGGGATTACCTTCAAAAGTCAAACCCGAATCTCCGGTCGACAAATTTTTAGCTGATGGAGCTAAATCATTAATGAGGGAAATAACTATTCCCCCGGATAATGAAAGTATAGGTAAAAAAATTGTAAATCTCGATTTCCCCCGGGGAGCCATTATAGCCATGATCATGAGGAATGGGAAATTTATAACTCCAAATGGAACAACTATTATTGCAGCTAATGATGTCCTCGTGGTTTTATTTGAAAATATCTCCACGATAGAGGAGGCATATCAACAGCTACAACTTCCTATCATAGAGGAGGAATTGAACTAAAAAAATTTACAAGAATTTTTTTTAAGCTATTTCTTTTTTACAACCCGTTATTTTTAAGACTATTATTACTCCTTGCCGATGGTTTAAAACTCTTCTGGGAAAGGCGAAAATCATTTGATTTTCTGTCAGATTAAGACAATGGTCGTTCGTTTATGTGAATTTATAACCGGATGCTCGTAATTTTAAAATCTAGTTGAATCCAACTTCTTACACAATTTTAGCTTATTTTTTCTGCTAATTTTTAAGCTTTTAGGTGGTAAGTTAAGAAGTAATTATCCACATCCAATGTAAAAAGAAATTACACCGGCAATTGCGCCGCCAATTGCTGCTCCTAATGTTCCAGAAATTAATAAATTTGAATTAAGAATTTTCCAGGAACTAGGAATGATTGCAGGACTTAATTTTTCGGCAAAATTTATACATTTCTCAGGACCAAGTTCTACCATTTCTCTAAAATTCTCTCCTGGTAAAATTGAGTTTGGACTTATTCCGGTGGTACAAAAAACTGCACGAAATTGTAAAAGTAAAGAAACCGCTTTTTCCTCCTTTGATGAAAGATTTTGAAGTACGTATTCTCCATTTGATTCCAATTTTTCCAAGATTAATTCCATATTATGGTAGACGTTTTCTCTTTTTTCCATGTGTTATTATATTATATTTTGTTGTAGCATCAAAAGGTAGAAAAAAACTGAGATACCCTTAGTATATGCGGCAAAAACTTCTTCTCTATATTGTTTGATAAGGGTCCCCATTTAGAAGACATACTTTAAAATTTTTTGTAATAATCTCAGCATGGATTAGGTGGGTTACTATGAAGCAATCCATACCAATAAGATTTTAGGATGCTTGGCGTACTTGTACAGGAAATTAATTATTGGACATCTCGATACAGCTATATCTATTATTGGACCTCACTGTCCCATAATTGATGGTCAAGTGAAACACTACTATACCAATTCTCAGCCAACCAAAAAATAAACAGGAAAACATCATAACGGTGGCGCTATCGCGCTGCAGGAAGGTTTTATTTTTTGGTTTTTTTATTTTTCCTTTATAACCTTTATTTTATGCTTTCAGTTTTTTCCGTTTTGTGAAAAGAAAAAGAGGTAAAATGGTATCGATTAACTGCAACCGATATTCTCCCTGGTGAAAGACCAGATTATTCTCTAACTCGTTATACTTTAAGCATAATTCCATTGCTCTCTTATGAGGTATTATAGAACTATAATTCTTGGTTATTTTAATTAGCTCTTGACTCCCTGCTCTGGCCTTTAACCTGGAAGCAGTTGATACAGATAAACCGAATATTTTATTTATTCCTGATAATGATATAGGTGCCGCCGCCTCCTGGCAATTAAAATTAGAAGAAAGAAAATGATAGGTACTGCCTTTTATTTGTACGCTTTTCCTTTTCCTAACTTTTCTCCAGAAGTCTTTGCGCAAATACCCATACAGGACTGCTCCTGTTATGGCCTTTATGTTTTGATAATTTTCAAAAGTAACCGGGTACGCAAGCCTAACTTTCCAATCATTTTCCGTCCTAATCCTGTCAAAGGATTTTAAAATATAATAACCTGTCCTGGCATTGTAATGAATCCAGCCTTTCTTTATAAAAAATTGAATGTATTGCAGGGTAGTTTTTCTGGTCCTTATTTGTTCCACCAGTTCAAGAAATAGTAGATCCTTCTCCCTGAGTTTTGTCTTACCACTTTTGTACAGGAGTTTAAGGCATAGAAACACCCTCAGTTTCCTTCCACAGGACTGTTTCTGCCCCTCCAGGAACATTTCTATGGGAACTGATAAACCTGCACTCATAAAACTTAGAGATTAACGTGTTTGTAGTGCTGATCCAGAAAAACATGAATATCCTTTAGTTTGTAATAAATTTTTCCTTTTACCTGGGCATAATTACTTAAGCCTTCATCTCTCCAGGTCTGCGCGGTTTTGGAACTGATCTTGAACATATGTAGAAAATCTGCATTGTTAAGGATTATGTATTCCGGATCCTGTATTTGATCTTTTTTGAACTCCCTTAGCAGCTGTTCCATTTTCAGCTCAAGGGAATTCAAGCTTACCAAAAATGGATGTTCTAACTTTTCCATTATACAAATTTTTAAATTAATAAATAGAATTTACCTCTCCTATTCAATCCCAGAGAAGTGAAATTCAGCTTCATTGAATCATTGATCTCACCGTCCTGTATAAAATAGGGCCGGTGAAATCCTGTGATTAGACTTTCGTACATTCAAAGATTAAAGCAATAGACCAGGTCTAAATTGAAAGATTGAATTTTAACATTCGAGGAGTCAAAGAATTATGGATTTGATAGAAAATTCGTCGAATTCCTATAAAATTTAAAATTGAGGTTGAGGCTGCGTTTCACCAAATTTTCTCTTTTCTGGTCTCATTAAATGCAAAATTTCCATTCAACTTTTTCTGTAAGATATCCATATCTTCATTAACTTTTCTTTCAATGACCTTTGCGTATATCTGGGTGGTGGAAAGTTTCCTGTGGCCTAAGATCTTGGAAACTGTTTCAATGGGAACCCCGTTTGTTAATGCAACTGTAGTTGCAAACGTATGCCGGGCAAGGTGAAAGGTTACATTTTTTTTAATCTTGCAGGTTATAGCAATTTCTTTCAAATAACTATTAAGCTTTTGATTTGAAATTAGCGGTAAAAGGCTATTATTAACCTGACAGTCTTCATCATTCTTGTATTTTTCAAGAATGATAATAGCATTTGACAACAAGGGCAGTTTAACCTGATTTCCATTCTTTTCACGCCGGGTTACTATCCATAATTTCTTGTCTATTCCAATGGAAACATTCTGAGGTGTGAGCAGCATTAGGTCACCATAACTTATACCGGTATAGCAGCTAAAAATAAAGAGATCTCTAACTCTTTGGAGTCTTGGAATTTCCGGTTCCAGATCTTCAATTTTCTGAAGTTCCTCCACAGTCAAAAATTCTCTTTCTTTCTGCTCCAGATGGGGCTTAAACTTTACAAAGGGATCCCGGTCAATCCACTCCAGGTGAAAAGCCAGCGTCACCATTTTTCTCAAACGTTGGATATGCTTCATAACTGCATTATGCTGAAGACAGGTTTGATAATGCCTGGGACGGATTGACCTGAGATAATTTTCAAACTTTATTATAAAACTGTAATCTAACTCCTTTAAGTAAAAATCCGATCTTCTATATTCCTTTTTAATGAATCTCCTTATATAATTTTGACTTGTAATATAAAGACGGGAGGTGTTATGTTTCAGTTTAGAAAAAAAATTTTCATTGTGATATGTGTATAGATCTTCTAAAGAAACCAGGTGATCGAAACCCCCAAAATATTTTGATTTGATATTCTCTGGCGATAAGATCTTCCCTTCTATTCTTAATTCCTGGTAACACTGAAATAATTTTGAGTATTCCTGATCCAAATACTGATTAAGATCTTTGGATTTAGGACATGTACCTTTTACCCTCCTCTTCTTCTGATCCCAGAGGTGTATATCAGCCTTTCGTTTGAGACTGATATTTAATTTTTTACCATTTATGGTGATCCTTGCATAAATAACCGCTAAGTTATTTATTGCCCTTTTGGAATAAATCCAAAATAAAACTGAAAATGTTGACTGTGTACGCATGGTTGATGATTTTAAGTTGAACTTTAGTACGAAAGTCCAATCACCAAATAGTGCGTTTTATTAGGGTTCAATTTAAGGAATCAGGCTGTAAAAATGTTGACGATTTGTGAACTTTTTATGCCTTATCATTTAACATTCTTTAAAATCATAAAAAATGCAAAACCCTGATAATCATACGATTAAGAGGGTTTTGAGCTTTTAGAAAATGTTAAAAGAGGCCTCGCCAAGAATCGAACTTGGATCTACAGTTTAGGAAACTACTATTCTATCCATTGAACTACGAGGCCAAAATCCCCACAAAAATAAAAATGTTTTAATAAAAAATGCCCTAAACAAAATAAAACTTCCGCCGGGGTTCAAAACTAATTGGGAATCGCAGCCGGTAAAACTCAACGGGAAATTTTAATCTCTTTACCCGGGTACTTATATTTGTAAAAAAAGTTATGCCAAAGCAATTCTATCTGCTCATTTCCACCTTATTTTTTACAACCTTATCCTTTTCGCAAATCAACGAGGACAAAACCGGTGCCTGGTATATGTACTTCTGGAATACTACTTTTAAGGAAAGCAATTTTGGTTTACAGGGTGATGTGCAATACCGTAATTGGAACCTGGGCGGCGACCTGGAACAACTACTACTAAGAGGTGGGCTCACCTACAGCCCGGAAAACGCCAATATTAAATTTACCCTGGGATACGCCCACATCACCACCGGGGATTACGGCGACAGTAATGAGACGGTTGGAGAAAGCCGTATCTACCAGGAAGCTTTACTGCCACAACTGGTTGGCAGCAGATTTTACCTCACTCATCGCTTTCGATATGAACAACGGTGGGTCGAGGAGCAGGATATGCGCACAAGGTTTCGATATAATCTCTTCCTAAATGTTCCCCTCAACCAGCCTACCCTAAGTAAGAACGCCGTATATGTTGCTCTTTATAATGAATTATTTATTAATGGTGAAAGAAATATAGGGTCAGGAAACAGCGTGGAGTTGTTTGACAGGAATCGTTTTTACGCTGCACTTGGATATTCCCTTAAGGACAACCTGAGATTACAGCTTGGCTATATGGAACAAACCACCAACTCCTGGAGCAAAGGCCAGATCCAGCTAAGTTTGCATCACACCCTCTAACTGTTCCTAAAGGTTTTTTGATATATTTGATGGAATATTATCCATTCAAATATGAAAAATTTCTTCCTATTCTTATTCTTCACCGGTATGAGTGCACCTTTTTTTTCTCAAAACCCGGCAATAAGCGGTGATGCTTTTGCCCATACTTACTCTATTGTTGCCCGGGATTCTATTACAGGAGAAATGGCCGTGGGGGTGCAAAGCCACTGGTTCTCTGTAGGCTCCCTGGTATCCTGGGGAAAATCTGGAGTGGGTGTTGTGGCCACACAGTCTTTTGTAAATCCTGCTTATGGCCCCCGTGGACTTGAATTAATGGAAAATGGAAAATCTGCCTCTGCAGCATTAAATGAACTTGTTTCAAAGGATGAGGGAAAGGAATACCGGCAGGTGGCTTTTTTGGATAACAAGGGTAATTCTGCTGCCTTTACCGGGGAGAACTGCGTGGAATCTGCAATGCACCATGCTGCTGAAAATTTCTCGGTACAGGCCAATATGATGTTGAACGATAATGTGATCCCGGCGATGAAAAAAGCTTTTAATGATCATAAGACTTTACCTCTTGCTGAAAGGGTTGTGGAAGTGCTCAAGGCTGCTGAAGCTGCAGGAGGGGATATTCGTGGCAAACAAAGTGCTGCCCTCATTGTAGTTGGGCCTGAAAAGGTGGAGAATTCCTGGGAAGATAAGAAAATAGATCTAAGGGTAGATGACCATGCTCAACCACTCGAGGAACTGGAACGATTACTCAAAGTCGCCAGGGCATATGAATTTATGAATAAAGGAGATGTGGCTATGGAAGAGGAAAATGTGGAAGATGCATTGCTATATTATGGCAAGGCAGAGGAACTTTTCCCGGCAAACCTGGAGATGAGATACTGGAAGGCCATCGCCCTTGCCAACAGCGGAAGGATCGAAGAAGCATTACCTGTATTCAGGGAAATATTTGCTGAAGATGATAACTGGCGGGAAATGACCACCCGCTTACCTGCTTCGGGTTTGTTAAATGTTTCTAAAGAAGACTTAAATCGAATTGTAAAAAAGCCCTAGAAGATTTCTAATTCTTACTTTTATGATTCAGAAGAAATTATAAAAAATATTATTATGCAAATAAGGAAGATAGGTTTGGGAATATTGGCGATATGCGTAATGGGTTTCACATCATGTAAAGATGAAGAGAAGGCCACCGCCACACCACCCCAAAGTGAAGTACAAACAAATCAAAATCCAAAAACAACTGCTGCAGTGAATCCTGCACACGGACAGCCAGGGCATAGATGTGATATCCCTGTGGGAGCACCATTGGACCAGGCTTCAGGAACCCAGGCTATGCAACAACAGCAGCAATCACAAACCATCAATTCGCCCACCAGCTCCCCTGTGAGAGTTAATAATTCTACAGCAACACCAACAAAGAATCCTCCCCATGGGCAGCCGGGACATGACTGTACTATTCCTGTAGGGGCAGATCTTACCAGTAATTAAGATGCAGGTTTTTTCCTTATAGGGAAGAAATTAAAAATATAAAAAAATCCGTGGAAGCTATCTCCCACGGATTTTCTCTTTTATAGATCAAATTAAATTAATCCAATCCTCCTCTGCGGGTTGCGTCCCTTGGCTCCGGCCAGGTCATTTGCTCTCCTGTTCTTGGATTATTAGGAAGATTGATACGTTCTCTTGAACTTCTCTCAGGGTCCTCACTTGCCATATAGGTAAGGATGGCGGTAAGGATCACATTGTCCCTTACATCATCCCACACGATCTTGTCATAAGTATCAAGATTGGTATGCCAGGTATAGTTCCAATAATCCCAGCTTAAAGAACTTAAACTGAATGCGGGAGCTCCTGCAGCTACAAAAGATGCATAATCTGATCCCCCACGGCCCGGTGACCCGGGGAAGTTGGTTTCAATTTCTCCTTTGATATCATTTGGTACGGGCTCAAGCCATCTGGTTAAATAATCATAGGCGTGAAGGAAACCACCGCCAGAAAGGTTTACCACTCTACCGGTACCGTTGTCCTGATTGAATAAGGCCTGGAGGTTGTCCACAACCTCGGGGTTATCCTTCACATAAGCCCGGGAACCGTTAAGCCCCTGCTCTTCACTGCCCCAATGACCTGCAATGATGGTTCTTTTTGGGTTAGGGTACAACTTTTTAAGAATTCGCATAGCTTCCATCATCACCAATGTTCCCGTACCATTATCTGTAGCACCGGTAGCTCCATCCCAGGAATCAAAGTGGGCAGAGAGGATAATGTATTCGTTTGGAAGCTCGCTCCCGGGAATAGTTGCTATGGTATTAAATGCCGGTACAGCACCCAGTTCTTTGGATTCTGCAGTTATTCTTAGCTTTGGTTTCTTTCCAGATTCAGCCAGGCGATATACCATTCCATAGTCTTCCAGGGATAGATCTACTGTAGGGATCTTCTTTGTAGAAGCAGAAAAGATCTTGTTAGCTCCAAAACCTCTTGACCAGTTAAGCGTAATAATACCTACAGCGCCGGCTCTTTCAAGGGCCTGTGGCAAATCCCTTCCAAATCCTGTATTGCCTAATCTTTCTCTCCAGGCCTTCATTTGCTCTTCGCGTTCTTCTTTCATTTTCTCAAATGATTCCTCCTTTGCCCATTCTTCCCAATTATAATCTGGTCGTCCCGTTGGTTGTGGCATAGAGATCATTACCAGTTTACCTTTTACCTGCGGCAACATTCTTTGAAAGGCAGCAGAGTCTGCCGCCTGTGGCAACACAATTACCTCTGCCTCCACCGGCTTTCTTCCCGTTGATGGGCTCCAGGCCAGTTGCATCCCTGAAAGGCTACGTACCCTTGGCTCAATCATATCTATATGGGTGATCCCGCGCTGCCAGCCACGCCATTCTCCCCACTGCTCATTCTCTGCCTCTATCCCCCACTCTTTATAAGTGTTTACCGCCCAGTCATGAGCATTTTTCATTTCTGGGGTACCTACTAAACGCGGCCCAATGAGATCAAGTAATTCGTGTCCCAGGTGTTCTAATTGTGAATTTTCACTGGCTTCTTTGATAATGTTATCTACTACCTCATTCTGTTGCTGGGCAAAAAGAACTGTTGTAGATAAAAAAGAAAGGTACATAGTACCTGCAATTTGTTTTTCATACTAATTAAATTCTAAAATGTTTATAAGATCCTCAAATATAACATTCCTTTATAAATTTCAGCACTCCTAAATTCCGGTTATAGAGAGTTTCTTCAGAAGAGTATAAAAAAAGGCTGCCCGGTTAAGAGCAGCCCAATAGAAATTTGGTGAGATTTAAATTATCGCCAAACCATTCCGCTTAAAACAACAGTATACTCCATGGCTTCAGCATCATAATTAATACTGTACCTGGTAGGGTAATAATATCTTGTTCTTTCAAAACTCTGTGGTTGATGAATATTGTATTCTATACTTGTTTTTTCACTCAAATAATCCAGGGTGACCATAGGTTCATAGAATATAAAGCTTCCATCATAAGAACCCATAATGAAGGTTTGATCGAAGACTTCCCCATTCAATTCTCCTGCTTCAAGGCTGGACCAGTGTTTACCCATCATAGGAATAAAACCGGGTCCCGGCACATAAGTAGCAGGAATGAACTCTGGTGCAGGAAGGATGTCGGCGAGAATAGCATCTGTAATTTGTGCCTTTTCCTCTTCAGAGATCATATAGAAATGCAGGTCCAAATGAGGTAAATCGTAGACACCCGGTGGTTCGTGACCCATGGGCATGAAACCTATATCAATGTGGTCAAAAACGATCCCCTCTGCCTCGGCAGGTAAGGGCAGGGTAATTTCATACATCATCTGCGGCAGTCCTGAAAGAGCAGATTCAGTAAACTTTAAAGCAATCGCGTGAAGGTCACCATCACTGTCAAGCTGCACCATAGACCAGGCGGTCCCATCACCAAAGGGCTGGACAGGCCCGTAATAAGTAACCGGCGCATCACTACGCGTAAAGAAATCATTGGAATCAACACCGGAACAACCTTCACGGAAGTGGAAATAATCCACGGCGCCTTCACCGGAAAACAGGCTTCTTACATCTTCATCTGTAATAACCCCCTGGCGAATAACACTCTCTGTAATTGTTCCATAGGCATCAGAATTTAGCAGGGTGATCTCGACATAATATTCGTCCAAACCTTCAGAATCTGGCAGGGCGACACATACTGGAGTACCCGCATAATCCCCGGCATCATTTAGCGCTACGGTATTGGTGAGATTTGAATATAATTGAGCTCCCATCTGGCCATTTTCATAGCTCCAAATATCCAGGCTAAAAGCTGCTGGGTAGTGCCTGCCGGTCTCATCACAATAATTTCCGAATACACACCATTCTATGGCAATCCCGGGCACCAGGTCAAAGAATAAATATCCATATTCATTCACCATACGATCATCAAAACAAAGTACCGGTACATCCACATACTTTTTCACTCCTGCCCGTAAATCTATAGCTATGGGCAAGGGAGTATTCACAAAATTCGCAAGAGGGCTTCCTGCCATGGGTGTTACCCAGGTAGCATTGCCGCTACCATCATAAACCACGAAATAGTCCAGAGAGTAAATTCCCGGCTCCAGTTCCAGCTCTGCCGCTTCCTCAGTAAAAAGCTGCCCTGCCACAAGGTCTATCCTAAAAGGATCTCCGGGAGAACCAACGACATTCCCTTCTGCATTGGAAAGGATGATCTCAACATACACCACAGCTTCATTGGAACAAGCCGGTATCTCTGTAACCGCTTGTTTGGAAGCAGACCTGTTACCGGACAGGTCTTCCAGTAAGGCGTTAAAGGAAATTGTAGCTTTTTCAGGATTAATATTCCTATTGGACTGTACATCATCACTGCTACAAGAAGTGAAGATCAATGACAACATCGCCATCCAGGCGACACCTAAATACAATTTTTTCATAATAAATAGTGGTTGAATAATTAGTAAATTAATCTCTTTGGAACTCGAAGCCCAATAATGGGGGACTCAAAGGAGCAGGAATGTCGGGAATGACCACTTCCTGCAGGTGATCTAATTTATAACCTTTTGAAATCTAATTCATTAGGGGATTCCCTGTAAAATATTTAACCTCTTGTATTTAGGTAATAGTCCTTATCAAAAAACTATTTTACTATCTTGCCTACAGCAACTCCTTAGGGAGTAGCAACACTTTAAAAGAAATAAAGAAAATTTTATATGGATGTAAGCTTTGTAAGAAAAAAGTTTCCTGCACTGGAAAGGGATTTTATATTTATGGACAACGCGGGAGGATCCCAAATTCTTGGCAGCAGTATAGATTACATAAATGAATATTATAAAAATTATAATGTACAGCTGGGGGCTTCTTATAAGGTCTCTGCAACTGCAGGGGAAAAACTTGAGCAGGCTACAAAACAGGTGGCAGGCTTTATAAATTCCCCCGGCCATAAGGAAGTGGTAATGGGACCTTCCACTTCTATGTTACTGCGTATACTTAGCTTGTCACTAAGTGCTGAATGGCAGGAGGGAGATGAAGTTATTGTAACCAATACAGACCATGAAGCAAATGTTTCCTGCTGGACAGACCTGGAACAGCAGGGAATCAAAATAAAGATATGGAAAGCAAATCAAGATGATTTTGAACTTAAAATAGAGGAGCTTGAGAATTTATTATCCTCCAGGACCCGCCTGGTTGCTGTAACTCATTGTTCCAATATTCTTGGCAGTATTAATCCTATTAAAAAAATAACAGGAGTGGTCCATAATGCCGGGGCCCTTATTTGCGTTGACGGGGTGGCGTATGCCCCACATAGAAAAGTGGATGTACAGGAGCTGGGGGTGGATTTTTACATCTTTAGCTGGTACAAATTATATGGTCCCCACCTTGCGGTGATGTACGGAAAAATTGACCTGTTTACCAAAATGAAGGGCATTAATCATTATTTTTTTAAACCTGATGATGTCCCCTATAAATTCCAGCCGGGGAATTATAATTTTGAGCTTACCTACTCCCTTAAAGGAGTAACTGAATATTTTACAAAATTCCATGATTACCATTACCCCGATGATGAGAGTGATGTTGACGAAAGAAAAAAGCAGGCCGGGAGCTTTGAACTTATTGCCTCTTATGAAGAGCAACTTGCTGCCCCGTTACTGGAGTACCTCGCCTCTGTACCGGATGTGAAAATAATTGGCGAGCCCACTGCCGATTCTAAAAAAAGGGTTCCCACCATCTCATTCATCCATAAAGATTTTTCCAGCAGGGAGATCGTGGAAAGAACAGACCCTTATAACATAGGAATTCGATTTGGGGATTTTTATGCTAAAAAACTGGTTGCCGACTTTGATCTTTTGCAGTATGAAGGGGTTGTGAGAGTGAGCCTGGTACATTATAATACCATAGAGGAAGTGAAGAAATTAATTGAAGTATTCAAAAGAATATTCTCCAATGCATAAGTCCTTTTTGCTGGTAGCAGCCCTTAGCCTTATTTCCTGTGAGGAGGAATCCACGCCTCATAAATATGAGGTACAGTATTATGGTGCTATGAAAAATATGATGATGGAAGGTGACCTTACAGCAACTGCGACTCTAACAGAGTTTGAAGCCGTAGAAAACCTTTATGCCCTTGGAGCTATGGAAGATCTAAAAGGAGAAATACAAATATTCAACAGCAAGGCAATGAATTCCATCGTCCAAAATGACAGTGTGAAAATTGATACTTCTTATGATTATAAATCGGCTTTATTTGTCTTTGCACAGGTACCTTCATGGAAAAGAGTAAATATTCCAGATACAGTTACTACGGCCCAGTCCCTGGAAAATTTTATAGCCCGGGCTGCAGGAGAAAATGAGCAGGATATGGAGGAACCATTTCCCTTCCTCCTGGAGGGGGAGGTTAGCTCCCTCGAATGGCATGTTATAGACTGGAAAGAAGGGGACAGCATTCATACACCCCAAAAACATAGAGAATCGGGATTACAGGGAACCTTGAGTGAAGAACAAGTAGCGGTAGTTGGTTTCTATTCCCGCTCCCATCACAGGATCTTCACGCATCACTCTTCCAATGTACATATGCATTTTAAAAATGAAGATGAAAGCCTTGCAGGACATATCGACGAGCTGTCACCTAAAAAAATGACCCTCCTGCTTCCCGGGGCTCCCTAAAGATCTTTAGACATTACAATCTTCCCACCCTTTGCAAGAATATTCTTTTTGGCATTTTCGAAATCCTCCTCATCCAGTGCACGGGTGGCATCTTCAATGAGAATAGTCTCAAAACCCTCCTGCAAAGCATCCAGGATTGAGAAATAAACACAATACTCTGCCGCGAGTCCGCAAAAATAGATTTCAGTACTTCCTTTTTCCTTAAGATAACCGCCCAGTCCTGTTGATTTGAGGTGGGCATTATCATAAAAGCCGCTGTAGCTATCAATATCGGGGTTTGTTCCCTTTCTAAAAATGGCTTCGACACGGGACATTTCCAGGTTGGGATGGAAATTTGCTCCTATGGTTTCCTGCACACAATGTACCGGCCATAACACCTGCTCCTGCCCTTTCCATTGAATTTTTTCAAATTCTTTCTTGCCGGGATGACTTTCAGCAAAACTGGAATGGCCCTGTGGGTGCCAGTCCTGGGTGGCGATAATGAGCTCAAATTTTTCCTGAAGCCTGTTAATTACCTCCACTATCTCATCTCCTCCCGGTACTGCGAGAGCTCCCCCGGGAATGAAATCATTTTGAACATCAATTATGATCAACGTCTTCATGGTCCATTTTTTTATATTTCTTTATCAGGTTTTCTCTTTCCTCTTTCAGCCTTCGGCTAATCCCTATTTTATAGATGTGCGGATTGTCAAAACGTTTATATTCCGGTGGGAGGGATTCCAGTCTTTCCGCAGCATATTCAGCTATATCCCAAACGCTTCTTGATTCAATTTGAATGTGGCCATTCTCCATTACCTTATGCAGAAGGGGTTCCATATAAAATTCCTTAACCGGAAGCGATTTTAAAGGGCCTACGGGGTCATAGATCTTTTCAAGTTCGGTTTCCTCCCGCAGCGTGATCGCATCGGCCCCTATAAGTTCGCCATTTTTATCCCTAATGCGATAAACCTGCTTTATATGGGGAATGGTGATCTTAGCAAGGGTCTCAGATATTTTCAACCTGGGTTTCCCATTGGACATGCTTAACTTGTAAACCCCGTCCAGTGCCGCATCTGGCTGGCCTGTCACCAGGCTGGTACCTATCCCAAAAATATCAATGGGTGCTTTTTGTTCCAGTAAACTTTTAACTACATATTCATCCAATTGATTGGATGCAATGATCTTTACATAATCAAGCCCGGCATTATCCAGCATTTTACGGCTTTCCCTGGCCAGATAGGCGAGATCGCCACTATCCAACCTTATGCCTGCGAGCTTTTGTCCTCTTTGCTCCATCTCCTTTGCAACCGTAATGCTATTTGGAAGACCACTGGAGAGGGTGTTATAAGTATCTACAAGCAACACACAATTATTTGGCCTTCCCTTTGCAAAACTACGGAAGGCTTCCAGCTCATCATCAAAACTTTGGATAAAAGAATGAGCCATGGTACCAGACACAGGAATATTAAAATCCTCTGACGCAATAACATTACTGGTCCCGTTAAAACCTCCAATTATTGCAGCCCGGCTGGCGTGATAACTACCTGCACCCTGCGCCCTTCTCATCCCAAACTCCATTAAATGCCTATTCCCGGCTACCAGTCTTATCCTGCTGGCCTTTGTGGCAACAAGGGTTTGAAAGTTGAGAAGGTTAAGCAACATGGTCTCAATGATTTGTGCCTCTATGATATTTGCTTCCACCTGTAATATGGGCCTGTTTGGAAATACAATATCACCTTCATGGCTCGCATAGATAGTACCTGTGAACCTGAAGTTCTTTAGATATGATAGAAATTTATCTGAAAATCCGCCTTTTCTTAGATATTCCAGGTCTTTTTTGGTGAATTTGAGATCCTGAAGAATGCGTAGCAGGTCTTCGAGGCCGGCAAAAACAGCATAACCACCCTGGAAAGGGTTTTTCCTGTAATAGTAATCAAAGACCGCAATGTGGTCTTTGTGGCCATTATTAAAATAGACCTCTGCCATCGCCAGCTGGTACTGGTCTGTATAAGTCGCTGAAAAATTGATCATTCGGTTGGTGGTTTAGTTCTCCTCCTCTAGCTGCTTTAGTTTTTGAAGATAATGGTTATAGTCGCCTTCACTGTACATAACAAATTTAATCCTTTGCAAATGTTTAAGTGCAGGAAGTTCCTTTAAAATAGTTTTAAAGGCAACATTTGTAGCTTCTTTAAAGGGATAACCAAAGGCACCTGTTGAGATTGCAGGAAATGCAATACTGCTGAGTTCATTTTCATTTGCAAGCCTAAGTGCATTGGCATAGCAATTTGACAGAAGGCTATCTTCAGGTTTGTCCTTTCCATATACAGGGCCTAAGCAATGAATGATCTTTTTATTGGGAAGGTTGTGGGCAGAGGTTATAACAGCTTCCCCGGGTAAAATTGGGGCCAGTGGATTACACTCTTCATATAATCCCGGCCCGGCTGCTGCGTGTAAGGCACCTGCCACTCCCCCTCCGGGAGCAAGTTGTGCATTCGCGGCATTTACCACGGCATCTACATCTGGTTGGGAGGCAATATTCCCGCGAATAACTTCAATTTCTACCTTTCCATACGCTATTTTCATCTGGATTTTTAAAGAAAAGATACAAAAATAGCCGCTTAATTTGATGTTTACACTGAACCTTACCTCATAGGTCGTACCCTGAGGTTAAAATTTCCCTGGGAGACAGATCTCCAGGAAAATTGTGAATTCTCATAGCCAGAAAATTCAAAATTACCCTTTATAATTGTGCCATCATCATCTGTAATTTCCAAACGATTGGTGATATCCCCAGCCCCGGAACACGGTAAGGAGCAGTCCAATTACCCGGTGGAGAAGCTTCAGAATAAGAGATCCAGCTTTTGTTCATAGGATTGTCCCCAAAGGAGTAAAGACCCTTTCCCTTGTAATTCAGGATGCGAAACTCAATATTCTTTCCGCTGTGGGATTCTACCTTAACAAGCAGATCAATCGCCCCATAGTTTGCCAGGATCTTTTCGCAGTGTACTTTTCCCGAAGTAGAATTAACAGTATATTTTTCAGCATTGATATTGGCTGTGAGAAATTGTTCGTCGTAAAGTGCTTCGTGATCGTCACTGCAGGCGAAAAGGAGGGTTGCACAAATCAAGAGAAGACAGGGAGTTGCAGAAAGAGTTTTCATGGCCGTAATATTTAAAGAACTATATCTCTAAATTTACTACATACTTTCCCTTCTCCATAGGGGAAAATCCCCTATTTTTATTTCCAACTATTTGATTATAAAAGTTTTACGCATAAAAAAGGCAAGAAATTAAATACAAAAAAAATGGACGGCCCCAACCGTCCATTTATAATATTACTAAATTCCCCCAAAGAATCTATGTAACGCATGTCTAACCATATGGAAGTACTGTACAAGTGCATTGTACAAACATATAGTCATAGAAGATGCTTAAACCTTACAGGGGGGGGGTGAAAAAAAATTTATTTTTTTTCCGGAATTCAGCTAACCAAATTCGACTGTTAGAGGAGCTTATAAATACCTAATAATTCTTTTCTATTTTTTATTAGAATATTTAGCGAAGAATAAAAATTACATTATATTTGCAACCGCAAAAATGATTGCAACACTCCTCCTTAGCTCAGTTGGTTAGAGCATCTGACTGTTAATCAGAGGGTCCTTGGTTCGAGCCCAAGAGGGGGAGCAAACAAAAAGCTTTAAAAAAGCTGGATTACGTACATACGGAAAAGATTATTTTCCTCCTTAGCTCAGCTGGTTAGAGCATCTGACTGTTAATCAGAGGGTCCTTGGTTCGAGCCCAAGAGGGGGAGCAAAAAGCCTGGCAGAGATGTCAGGCTTTCTTGTTTTTTAAAAATTGCGGAATTTTAAAATGGAAAAGCTAAATAAAAAATTAGACTCATCAAATAATATTCTATCTCACGCAAATCACCTGGAACTAATTAATCCACTTTTCCCTGCTAAGAACCCTTCCGTCTTAATCGGTAAGAAAAGTTTCTTAGCGATATAAATTCTTCGCCGATTAATCCACCTTCCCTAAAAAAAAAGGGAAGGAGGCTTTTCTTAGCTTATCTATGAATTACAAATGTTACCAGTCTTTAATCAAAATTGACACATAAATTTTTTCTTTAACCAATTAAAAACAAGATTCATATAATCTTTTTTCAGAACTTTAGGATTCTGATCAAAATCTTCATCAAATGAAAAATTTTCTATTTCTAACTCTTTTAATACTCTTCACCACCTCCGGATTTTCCCAACAGGCACTTCAAGGAGCCGGGGACATTGTCTCTCCAGAGGTACACGAGGACAATTCTGTAAGTTTCAGGCTTCACGCTCCTAGTGCCGGGGAGGTGAAAATAAGTGGAGAATGGCTTCCCCAGGAAAACGGGAACACCATCCCTGTGGAAATGAGCAAAAATGAAGATAATATATGGACCTATACCACAGAACCACTTCCCTCAAACCTTTACAGCTATTCATTTATTGTAGACGGGTTGAGAATTACAGATCCTAATAATGTTCATCAAATAAGGGATGTGGCCACAGTTAGTAATATCTTAATGGTAGGTAACGGAAAGGCCGATAATTATATGGTGACCAACGTACCGCACGGTACGGTCTCGAGGAGATGGTACAAATCTCCATCAAACAAGGATAATCCCGGTAGAAGAATAACAATTTACACTCCCCCCGGATATGAAGATAGTTCTGAGAACTATCCCGTCCTATACCTGCTTCACGGGATGGGAGGGGATGAGGAAGCCTGGATGGCCCTTGGACGCACATCCCAGATCCTTGATAATTTGATCGCACAGGGGAAAGCCAAACCTATGATTGTGGTGATGCCCAATGGAAATTATTCTCAGGAGGCTGCACCCGGCGAATCCTCAAAAGGATTTTATAAGCCCAATTTTCAACTGCCAAATACCATGGAAGGAAGTATGGAAAGCTCATTTCCAGATGTCATAAATTTCATAGAAAGCAATTACAGGGTAAAAGCCGATAAAGAGAACAGGGCCATCGCAGGCCTATCCATGGGAGGATTCCACTCCCTGCACATTTCCAGGTTCTATCCAAATATGTTTGACTATGTAGGCCTCTTCTCCCCTGGCATTAATCCATTCGAAAAAACCAATTCTCCCGTTTATGAAAATATAGAGGAAACTCTTAAAAAGCAAAAAGAGAACGGGATCGAACTCTACTGGATCGCCATAGGGAAAACCGATTTTCTCTACAAAAGCGTGGAGGATTTTCGAAAAACCCTGGATAAGATTGAAATGGACTATGAATATGTTGAAACCGAAGGTGGCCACACCTGGTCTAACTGGCGGGATTACCTGGTGGAATTTACGCCACAGCTATTTCAAGAGTAGGCTTTGAGAGTAAAGGGCAGAGGAAAGAGGAAAGTGGAAAGAGGAAAGTGGAAAGTCAGTACTTATAAAAAAGAGTTACTGTCAAATGAGTTGAAGAGGTTGTTTGATAACACTTTTTCTAAAATGCCAGGTGACGAATTAATTTCGTGAAACTCATTTTGCAACTCTATTTACCTCCGTGGTTAAATAATTATCTACTGCGAGGAACCTAGACTATTTATTTAAAGAATCACTATACTTTACACAAAAAACGCCAGATATAAAATCTGACGTCCTTTTATATAACTGTTTTAGAATTATTTACTCAAACAACCAGCGGTAAATATCATTCCCATTGGCAAATAGTACCAGGGCGATTAGTATGAAGAAACCTACCAGCTGTGCATACTCCATGAATTTCTCATTAGGTTTTCTTCCGGTTACGATCTCATACATAAGGAACACCACATGCCCCCCGTCCAGTGCAGGAATAGGAAGTATGTTCATAAACGCAAGAATGATGGAAATAAGCGCGGTTGCCAGCCAGAAGCCCTGCCAGTTCCACGCATCGGGAAACAGGCCACCTATGGCTCCAAATCCGCCAACCTGGGTAGCTCCTTTTGCGGTGAAGACATATTTGAACTGGGCTACATAATCGTGTAGGGTCCAGTAGCCATAATCAAAACCTTCAGAGATACTCTCACCGATACTATATTCCCTTTTCTGTACCTGGAATCCCCGGCCAGATGGATATACCCCAAGTTTCCCATCATCGTCGGGAGTTACTTTGGTGCTCATTATCTCTCCCTCGCGGCTAAACACCACTTCAATTTCCTTGTTCTTTGCTTCAGTAGTAATGGGCGCAAGCTCGTGCCAGTAACCTATTTCCACATTATTAAGCGAGATTAGGCTATCACCTTTTTGCAGTCCGGCCCTTTCAGCAGCGGTTTCTGCCACAACAGAGTCCAGCACCGGCGATTGGATTGGAATAAACGGTTGCATGATCCCTTCCTGGAACATATAGGAGCCAATATCATCTGGTAAGGAGATCACCTCCTGTTCCCCGCTCTGGCGAAGCACAGTAATATTCTTCACATCCCTTAGGAACAAATACCTGTTCACATCAATGGAATTCTCAAGTTCCTCCCCATTAATGGCCAGTACCCTGTCCCCATCCTCGAATCCAAACTCCTTGAAATTTTCAGCCACTGCAAATCCGCGGGGCATATCATCGGCACTTACATAGCCGCTACCCCATACAAACAGCACCATCATATAGATGAGGAAACCAAGAACAAGGTTCACGGTCACCCCTCCAAGCATAATGATAAGCCTTTGCCATGCCGGTTTACTCCTAAACTCCCAGGGCTTTGGCGGCTGGGCCATTTGCTCCTTATCCATGCTCTCGTCTATCATCCCTGATATCTTCACGTAACCCCCCAGGGGTAGCCAGCCAATACCATATTCTGTCCCCCCAATTTTCTTCTTGAAAAGGGCAAATTTTACATCAAAGAACAAATAGAATTTCTCAACCCGGGTCTTGAATAATTTTGCAGGGATAAAGTGCCCCAGCTCGTGTAAAACAATAAGTAATGATAAACTAAGAAGTAATTGTATTGCTTTTATTATAAATGGATCCATATAGTGCAGTCACAAATTTTAATCGCACAAAAGTAACCTTTTATAAACTCCTAAAAAAGCATAAATAGAAGCTAGTGATTTAGCATTCTGAAATTTAATACCTGTTATGCCATTAATTGATCTCCAGGTGGTAATTTTGCAGAAATTTATTCTCTCATGCTGCAGTTCTTTGCCAAATATAAATTCTTCGCGATCGTACTATTCATAATGTCCGTTATTATTATCGTGAGCATATACAGCATCCTGAAACCCCAGGAAAAATTACCGGTCTACCAGCCCGATATGGTGAATACAGAACTGGTGGATACCACCGTACAATGGGTACGGAAATACCATAAAATAGCCGACTTCCAGCTTTTAAATCAAAATGGGGATACGATCACACAGGATTTCTATCAGAATAAGATCTATATAGCCGATTTTTTCTTTACAACCTGCCTTGACATTTGTCCAATTATGACAGACCATATGCTGGAGATCCAGGAAAAGATAAAGCAAGATCCTGAAGTGCTCCTGCTTTCTCATACTGTGATCCCTCAACACGATAGTGTGCCGGTCCTTAAAGCCTATGCTCTGGAAAAGGGGATAGATAATTCCAAATGGAACCTGGTAACCGGAGACAAAAAACAAATCTATGATCTTGCCAGGAAGTCATACCTCGCTTCAAAGACAGACGGGGATGGCGGGCCCTACGATATGATACATACAGAGAATTTTGTCCTGATAGATAAATCCCGGCGAATAAGAGGATTCTATGATGGCACAGATCCTAAAGCCATAGACAAACTCCTGGATGATCTAAGGATCTTAAAAGCTGAATATCAAAACTAATACTTTTAGCTTCCTGGTTTTTCTGTCACAGTTTTTTAAGCTACTTTTGCCTTGTTTAAAATCAATCTAAATAAAAATGAAGCTGACTGTTGCTAATCTTAAGCGCGGGCAAAAAGGGATCATTAAAGAATTCTCTGTAGACACAGTGCCTCTTAAGCTGCTGGAAATGGGTTGTCTTCCCGGGAATGAGGTGGAGCTGGTGCAAATGGCACCTTTTCGTGACCCATTATACCTAAATATCAACGGGAGCCACCTTGCGATTAGAAAAGAAACAGCACTTCAAATCGAAATAGATTTAATTCCTTAAAATGGGAAAACAAATTAATGTTGCATTAATTGGAAATCCTAATACAGGTAAGACCTCTGTATTTAACCAGCTCACCGGTCTTAACCAACAGGTGGGTAACTACCCGGGTATTACCGTCGAGAAGAAGGAAGGGGTTTGCAAATTACCGCGTGGGTTAAAGGCGCATATCCTGGACCTACCGGGAACCTACAGCCTGAATGCTTCCTCACTTGATGAGAACGTTGTAATAGAGTTACTGCTGAATAAGAACGACAAGGATTTTCCCGATGTGGCAGTTGTTATAAGCGATATTGAGAACCTTAAGCGCAATCTTCTTCTTTTCACCCAAATAAAAGACCTTGAGATCCCCACGATCCTGGTGATCAATATGGCCGACAGGATGAAGCGTAAAGGTATAAGCCTTGATATCCCTCTCCTGGAGGAACAATTGAATACAAAAATTGCCCTGGTAAGTGCAAGAAAAAATACCGGTATCGAGGAGCTAAAGCAGCTTATACTTAATTATAAAAAACTTCCTACAGAGCCCTGCCTCAATGCTTCGGTAATGGATCCTGAATATTTTGACAGGCTGCGGAAGGCTTTTCCCAATCAGTCACTATACAAATTATGGCTGGTGATCACCCAGGATGTCAATTTTGGAAATATCAACCGAAACAGCATTACTGAAGGAGCTGAATTTTCCACAAAAAGCACAGCCGATCTAAAGCGCCTTCAGCAAAAGGAAACTATATTAAGGTACCAGTTCATAAATGGGGTATTGAAGTCGGCAATGAGTATTGACCTTGCCAGTGCTAGCGATCTAAGAACAAGATTGGACCGTGTCCTTACTCATAAAGTTTGGGGGTATGTGATCTTCTTCCTTATCATGCTGCTCATATTCCAGGCGATCTATGACTGGTCAAGCTATCCTATGGATTTTATTGATGAAACCTTTGCAGCCCTAAGTGAATGGACAAAATCTGTAATGCCGGCAGGTCCTTTCACGAGCCTGATAGCCGAGGGGATCATCCCCGGCCTTGGAGGAATTGTTATTTTCATTCCACAAATCGCCTTTTTATTCCTTTTCATTTCCATACTGGAGGAAAGTGGATATATGAGCAGGGTGGTGTTTTTAATGGATAGGGTAATGCGCCGGTTTGGCCTAAGCGGGAAAAGTGTGGTGCCACTGGTATCTGGAACTGCCTGTGCAATTCCCGCAGTGATGGCAACGCGGAATATCGAGAACTGGAAAGAACGTCTTATCACAATTCTTGTGGTACCCTTTACCACCTGTGCAGCACGGCTACCCGTGTACCTCATTATCATTGCGCTGGTGATACCAGATCGCAGTTATTTTGGACTTAACCTGCAGGGGCTCACTCTTATGTTGTTATATCTTATAGGTTTTGGTACCGCCATTGGAAGTGCATGGATCCTTAATAAGATCCTCAAGATTCGTTCCCGCACCTATTTTGTGATCGAAATGCCCAATTATAAACTACCTATGTTTCGCAATGTCGGAATCAATGTGGTAGAGAAGACAAAATCCTTTGTGGTGGGTGCAGGAAAGATCATCCTGGCAATCTCTATTATCCTGTGGGTTCTTGCAAGCTATGGCCCGGGAGAGAATTTTGACCGCGCAGAGGAGATCGTAACCACAGAATATCAGGACCAGAATATTGAAGCAGGGGACCTTGAGGAAGAGATCGCCTCCTATAAATTGAAACATTCCTATATCGGGATCATTGGCAGGGCTATAGAACCCGCTGTTACCCCGCTGGGATACGACTGGAAAATTGGTATAGCTATTGTAAGTTCCTTTGCAGCACGGGAGGTTTTTGTGGGAACTCTTGCCACCATTTACAGCGTGGGAAGTGATGAGGAAGAAACGATCAAGAACAGAATGGCAGCCGAGACAAACCCGGTTCTGGGCGGGCCGTTATTCACCTTTGCCAGCGGGATAAGTCTGCTGCTCTTTTACGCCTTTGCCATGCAATGTATGAGCACCCTGGCAATTGTACAAAGGGAAACAAATACCTGGAAGTGGCCGGTGCTGCAGCTGGTAATTATGAGTGGGTTCGCCTACGTGGTTGCACTAATTGCCTTCCAATTATTAAAATAAAATAAGAATGGAAAATATACAGGAAATACTGGTTTTTATCACCTTCGCAATTGCAGTTGGTTATATGGTAAGCAGGTTTATTTGGAAACCGGCTTTTTTAAAGACCAGAAAAGAAAAGACTAAAGCCTGCGGGGTATCTGGCTGCGGCTGTGATTGATGTTTTTGCTGAAGGTGCTTCAGCTTTTATACCACCAACAATTATAAATTCCTGCTGAAACATAGGCCGTTATCAAGGATAAATTATAAAATTCTTTCCGTAATACTGATCTCCAGCTCGTAATTTGGTTCCTCCACTTTAGTACTGGGGTAAGGCGACAAAAGGATCCTGTTTAAATTATAACTCACGCCCCCTGCAGAAAAGTCAAGCGGAATATTTCCGGTATTCACGGTCAATATCCTTTCCCCGATAAGAATATTATTTTCGAAAAGTTCCACCAGCACTTTTGCTTCTCCTGCCCATACGCACATCACCTCTTTTGGACAACGGGAATCCATCACAACTTCCCTGAATTTAATAGATCTATTGCCTATGCTGAGCAACTCGCCCGGTTGCAACAGGGAACTATAGACAACAGCATCTGGCAGCTGACTCTCCTGGGCCCACATTACCGGGGTTATTATAATTAATAATAAAAAAAGGATAGTTTTCATAAACAGGAACTTTCTTTAAAGACGATCTAAATTTGTTCCTGTTGCAAATATTAGCCCAAACCAACGTCCAGGGTCATCATTATGATGAAACCGCCAATGAATCCCATCGTTGCAATATCTGTAAATCGATCTTGTTGTGATTCTGGGATCACCTCCTCCACTACCACGAAGATCATAGCCCCTGCTGCAAAAGATAATGCATACGGAAGTATGGGTTCAAAAGTCAATACGGCCCAGGCCCCAAGAACTGCAGCAACAGGCTCTACTGCGGCAGAGAGTTGCCCAAAGTTAAAGCTCCTCCAGGTGGAAAGACCCTGCCTTCTTAAAGGCATGGAAACTGCCAGGCCCTCCGGGAAATTTTGTAGACCAATACCTAATGCCAGGGCAACTGCACCACCAATGGTAGCCCCGTCAAAACCTGCAGCAGCTGCACCAAACAAAACTCCCACCGCAAGTCCTTCAGGAATATTATGCAGGGTTATTGCCAGAGTGAGCAGGGTAGATTTATGCCAGGGTGTTTTAATTCCTTCCTTTTCGCTCATTTTAAAATTGACATGAAGGTGAGGCAGGATCTTATCCAGGCCAAACAGGAACAAAGCCCCGGTTGCAAAACCTACCACGGCAGGAATGACCTTAACAAAGCCTTCGCCGGGACTCATTTCTATCCCGGGTGCCAGCAGGCTCCAAAAACTCGCAGCAACCATCACCCCGCCGGTAAAACCCAGCATCCCATCAAAGAAAGCCCGGTTCATATTATTAAAAAAGAACACCAGGGAAGCACCCAGGGCCGTAAGCCCCCAGGTAAATAAAGTGGCAAGAAAGGCAGCCAGGATTGGGTCAATACTTTCAAAGTAATTAATTATATTATCCATACACTAAGCAGTTTTTATAAATAAATTCCCTGAAATTTGATGGGATATCCTCAATTCCTCTTTTTCAAGTTTAATTTTCATGGACTGGTCAAAATCTTCCTTTTCCAGCACCTTTATTTCCTTTCCCAGGGCAATCCTGTGTTTATCGAGGAACTGCAAAAATGCAGGAGAAGAATCTTTAACTCCCACACATATTCCCGCTTCGCCCTTATCAAGATCTGCCAGCAGGACTTTATTGAAGACAGTGAAATTGCCTTCGGCATCTGGTATAGGATCCCCGTGAGGATCACGTTTTGGAAATTCCAGGAACCTATCCAGTTCTTTAATTAATTTTTCGCTTTGAATATGCTCCAGCTGCTCTGCCACATCATGAACTTCATCCCAGTTGAAGCCAAGCTTTTCTACCAGAAAAACCTCCCACAGCCTGTGTTTTCTTATTACAGTAACCGCCGTGTGCTTCCCGGCCTTGCTTAATTTCACCCCCTGGTATTTCCGGTAATTAACAAGATCCTTATCAGATAGTTTTTTGATCATATCTGTTACCGAGGAAGCCTTGGTATCCATTTGTTCAGCCAGGGCATTGGTGCTTACCCCGGCAGGATACATACGTTCAAGATGAAAAATGGCTTTCAGATAGTTTTCTTCAGAAAAAGTATACATACAACATTTTTGGAATTCAAAAATACAAAATTTAAAAACATCAAATACAATTTTTAGATAAGTCTAAAAATATATTATACTTTTGTGAAAATATATGTAATGAAAACTCTCACGGTCATCTTTTTTTCTTTTTTCCTCTCTGCCACAGCACAAAACAGTGGGATAAAAGGCATAGTGACCACGGCCGGGGAACCCCTGGACCTGGTGCATATCCTCCTTGACGGCAAAAATGGTGTCATGACCCGGGAGGATGGCAGCTATTCTATAGAAAATATCAGGCCCGGAAAGTACATTCTTACTGCCAGCTCTGTGGGATACTTAAAAGAGGTTCGGGAAGTACTGGTACAGCCTGATAGCCTGCTTATAATTAATTTTGAATTGATTCCCAGCCGGGATGAGTTGGGAGAAATCCTTATCATTGATAGGCGTGCGGGATTAAATAATAAAACCCCTTATAATATTTCAAGTATCGAATTAAAGGGTTTAAAGAATACCGGCTCCCCGGGAGGGCTTATGGGAGTGCTTAGAGAAGCACCTGGAGTATACGGGGCAGAACTGGGCCAGGGGATTGTAAAACCATTTATACGCGGCCTGGGATTTACCCGTATAGTGACCATTTATCAGGGAAACAAGCTCAAGAACCATCAATGGGGGGCAGATCACGGCTTAGGGGTCAATGACCTGGGAATAGAAAATGTGGATATTATTAAGGGGCCGGCATCTGTCCTGTATGGTTCAGGGGCGCTGGGCGGGGTACTTCTTGTTAATGACACGGAATCTTACCTTCAAAGCAATTCAATTACCGGTAGTGCCGGCGCTACATTAAATACGGTCTCCAATGGGTACAGGTTCAATGCATCTGCAGGAAAAAAGTTCAGGAACGATCTATTTTTTGCTACAGATATTGCCTATGAAAATCATGCCGATTATAGGGATGGGAACAACAGCATCATTGGAAACAGCAGATTCAATGTTAAGACCCTTAGACTCCACGCGGGAATGAACCGGCAAAGATTCAAAAATAAGCTGTCATTCAGTTACAACGATCAACAACTGGGCATTATCACAGATGAGGAAATGTTGCCCGGGGAATCTCTCGCAACTCATGAGTGGGCCAGGGAAATGCAACTGCCATTTCAAAAAGTGGAAGACCTTCTGTTATCATATAATCAAAAAACATTTCACAGCAATGTTGAAACAATCCTGCATTTATCACATCATCGCAATACAAGGGAGGAGATCGAGACTTCTTTTGATGCAACAGATCTCGGGCTAAAACAGAGTCACACTTTCTACAACGCCCGCATCAAATTTCCGCAAGGCACAATCTCCCATAGCTTTGGAGTACAGGGTAGTTATCTCACCAACCATAACCTTTCAAATGCACAGGATATTCTCATTCCCGATGCCAATCTAATTGAAACCGGGCTTTACTACTTAGCGGGAATGGATCTCAATTCCTGGTTCCTGCAAGGAGCTTTAAGGTATGATTACAGAGAAGTTACTGCTATTGCGAGTTCCCCAAACCTGGTGGAAAATGAATTCATCCTTCCGGGGAATCCGGGAGACAAAGAGTTAACCAGGATCTTTAGTGGAACCACCGCTTCCCTGGGGGCCACAAAAATGCTTAATAAAAATCACATTTTTAAATTAAATATTTCAGGCGGATTCCGGGCGCCAGACCTTGCCGAACTTTTCTCAAACGGCCCACATCCCGGCACCAGTAGATTTGAAAAAGGAAATGATCAATTTGAAAGGGAGCAGAGCCTGCAGGCAGATCTTTCCTATACCCTTCAGAAAAAAAATTGAGAATGAACATTTCAGCCTATAGTAGTATCATTGATAATTACATATTTTTTGAGGCAGCAGGGCAGCAGCATGAGAGCGGGATGGAGTTATGGGAATACCGGCAAACCACAGCCCGTTTCAGCGGACTGGAATTTGAAATTAAACATTCATGGTTGAGGGACAATAATTTGGAAACGAGCCTTAATGGAACAATGGTGAGAGGAATAGATAACAATGCCGGCAGACCACTGGCTTTTATTCCTCCAGATAATTTAAACCTGTCTCTGGATTATTATACCCTTGAAGACAGGTCGCTCCACTTACATTCAAGATTAAGGATGATAAACCGGCAAAACAGGACAGGCATCAACGAAGAGGAAACCCCGGGTTACTCACTGCTTAATATAGGAATAAACAAAACCTGGTTCACAGGTCGTACCACTATAGAAGGTGGGCTTACCTTACAAAATGCATTGAACAAAAACTATGTTGATCATATGTCCATCCTTCGAGCTTTTAATGTTCCCAGCCCCGGCAGGAATCTAATGCTGAACCTTAGATATACTTTTTAGGATTATATACCCCGTTCCTTCTGGATGTGTTCATATGCCTCCTGGACCTTTCTGAACTTTTCCTCGGCTCCTTTGCGGTAAGCCTCATCCATATGCTGTAGTTTATCTGGATGATATTTCTTGGCCATGGTCCTGAATGCCTTCTTCACCTCGGCATCTGTGGCCGATTTCTCTATTTCCAGGATCTTATATGCATTATCTGCACTCTTAAAGAACATCGCCTTAATACTTTCGAAATCCCTTTTCATTAAGTTCAGGAAGCCCGATATTTCGCGTAGTTGATTCAGCTCTGCCTGGGATACCTGCCCATCTGCCTTCGCGATACTAAAGAGGAAATGGATAATTTGAAGGCGCACTTCATAACGGGTACGCTGTTGCAGATAAAGGCCAATACGTTGAGCCGATATTTCCCTGTTCTTTATAACATCATTAAAGGTGCGAAAAGTAGCATTGGCTCTTTCCTTACCATAAGCCTGTACAAAATAGGCCCTCACGTAATCCAGCTCCGTTTGAGAAACCTTACCATCGGCTTTAATCACGATGGATGCCAGCGAAAGAAGATTGAGTTCAAAATCCCCCGGGGAAACCTTTTGCCCTTCCCTGCCATAGCCTGCCTGGAAACTTGTAGAGGAACGGCTCCAGTTATCTATTACAGTCCCCAGGATAAATCCAAGGACAGCACCTGCGTACCTAAAAAACATAAAGCCAATAATGGCCAGTATCCATTTAAACATGTAATTTTTTCTTAATAAGCTGCAAAGATAACATTTTGGGAAAGTTTAAGGACAGGAAGAAGATACAATACTTCAAGGCTTGCCCGGGTTTATTTTAACCCTGCTTTAACCCTATTTTTGATATTATGGTTTTATCTTCTAATCTACGAACGAAAAATCAAATTAAAATGGACAGGACAAAAGTTATAAGATCTGGAATCTTAATGCTATTGGCATTTTTTGCAAGTTTTACTGTTTCCTCCCAGGACCTTACCCCTGGTGAACCTGGACAGGAGCTACGGGAAATAGCAAAGGAGGCAACTGCCAGATGGAACATGGAATTATCCCTTACCACAAAACAAGCACGGTTAATCGAAAAAAAGATCCTGGAGTTTGAGATGAAAAAAGAAGAAATTATGAATTCAAAAATGAATGAAGAAGCAAAAAAAGCCAGATTAACAGCACTTCAAACCCGGGAATCCAGCGAGTTTAGAAATATACTCACCAAACCCCAGTTTGAAAAATATCTCGAAGTTCAATCAAGGAAATTAAGACCTTCTGAAAAAGAAAATAAAAAGGGGTGACAAAACACATTTACCGTGATCTACCATAAGTTAATACTATGACCGGATAGAAACAGGAGATATTTAAGGTTAACTAAAATGCCTATCTTTGTAACTTATAATCATTTAATAAAAAATCCAATATATGTATCCAGCAGAATTAGTAAAACCAATGCGGGAAGATCTTACAAAAGTAGGATTTGAAGAGCTACACACGGTAGCAGATGTAGAGGAAGCCATGCAACGTAAAGGAACTACCCTGGTAGTAGTAAATTCGGTATGTGGCTGTGCTGCAGCAAATGCCCGTCCCGGCGCAAGAATATCATTACAAAATTCAAAAACCCCAGACAATTTAGTAACTGTATTTGCAGGGGTAGATAAAGAAGCCACAGATAAGGCCCGTGGTTTTATGGTGCCTTTCCCTCCTTCTTCTCCTTCAATGGCATTGTTCAAAGATGGAGAACTGGTTCATATGCTCGAGCGTCATCATATTGAAGGACGCCCTGCAGAGTTGATAGCAGAAAACCTTGTGGGTGCTTATAACGAATTTTGCTAAGCAGCAAATTTTCACAAGATGACATTTTAAAGCCGGCTCACTAAAGCCGGCTTTTGTTTACCCCAAAATGAGAGAAATTTAGTACCTTTCCTACAACCTAAACCTCTCCACATGAAAATTTTTCTTTCCTTTTCCCTTTTTGTCGGGGTCTTTGCCAGCTGCGAACAAATGGCGCAGATTAAACAGGAAGTAACCCGCGAGCAACTTGACCAGCAACTTGTAGCAATTGAAGCCCTTATCGAGGAAGGCAGTTGTACAGAGAACTCACAATGCCGGTTTATCCCATATGGCAGCAAAGCCTGCGGTGGCCCACAGGGTTATCTTATTTTCTCTTCCAATGTAGATGTGGATGAGCTTCAAACCAAAGTTGATGCCTATACAAAGGCTGAAGCAACCTATAACAAACAAGAAGGTATTATGAGCGACTGCAGCATCCCGCCGGAACCGGCAAAACTTGGTTGCGTAGATGGAAACTGCGTACAGCTGGAATAACCACTTCTTAAATTGGCATAAAAATGTATTTTTGCAGTAGTTAACCTGTGCCATGAAGAAAATCATTTCCTACCCCCTGTCGGTTATATGTTATTTCATTTTCTTTTCCAATCTTTTGATATTCCATGTGATCCAGTGGCTTGCTCTAAAACTAGGCGGTTACCAGGCACATAAAAAATCTGTAGATATATTTAACCTGTTCCTTATGAGGAGCCTTAATATAATGGGCACCAGGTTTAGTATAGATAATCCCCATGATATTCCGGTTAACAGGACCTGTATTTTTGTGGCAAACCACCAGGGGATGTATGATATCCCTCCAATCATATGGTTCCTAAGGAAGCACCATCCCAAATTTGTTAGCAAGAAAGAGCTGGGAAGAGGCATCCCGGGAATTTCCTTTAATTTAAGGCATGGAGGCAGCGCATTAATAGACAGGAAGAATCCAAGGGAAGCGATCACAGAGATCTCCAGGTTTGCAGATTATCTTAAAAAAACAAAACGCTCTGCGGTGATCTTTCCAGAAGGAACCCGCAGCAGGACAGGCCAACCCAAGAAGTTTGCGGTTACCGGCCTGCAGGTGCTCTTTAAAAAGCTTCCTGAGGCCCTTGTGGTGCCTATTACCGTGAATAATTCCTGGAAGCTGTTTAGGTACGGGAATTTTCCTCTTGGAGTTGGGGTTCATGTTAAACTTAAGGTTCACGAGCCCATATCGGTTAGTTCAGATGATCCTACCAGTTTAATCGCCCTTGTGGAGAGGACCATCATTGCCGATATTCGTTAAGATTTAATTTCTACTGAAAAATTTTCAGAAACTATGCATAAAACCAATCCCGCTTCTATTATTGAGACTACCATTGATTTCGTCAAACAAACCCTTGCAAATGCTGAAGGTGGTCACGACTGGTTCCATATAGAAAGGGTATATAAGAATGCACTGCACATCAATAAGGAAGAGAAGGCAAATCATCTTATCGTAGCCCTTGGAGCCCTGTTACATGATATTGCCGATTATAAATTCCACAACGGGGATGAAAGTGTGGGGCCGGCTGTTGCCAGGAAGTTTCTTTCTCAATTGCAGGTTGATGAAAAGGTTATCTCACATGTTGAGAAGATAATTATGAATATCTCCTTCAAGGGAGGAAATATTGAAAAGGATTTCCATTCCCTCGAACTGGATGTAGTCCAGGATGCTGACAGGCTGGATGCGCTGGGGGCAATTGGAATAGCCAGAACTTTCAATTACGGGGGCTTTAAAGGCAGGGCTTTATATGATCCTGCCATCACGCCAAAATTGCAAATGAGTAAAGAAGAATATAAGAATTCAACTGCACCTACAATCAACCATTTTTATGAAAAGTTGCTCCTCTTAAAAGACAGGATGAATACCCCTACGGGCCGCAAAATGGCTGATGAAAGACATGTATTTATGGAAAACTTCCTGTCGCAGTTCTATGCAGAGTGGAATGGTGAAAAATAAAAGATCCCGTTTCCGGGACCTTTTAAAATATTAAAACCAGGCATTCCAGGGAATTCTGGAAAGCATTACTATTAGCGCCAGCGTATAGAAAATTGCCAGCATTTTGAATTTTGGCTTTGAAGTGAGTTTTGCTTTATGTTTTGAGTACCCCATTGTTACAAGAACCACAGCAATGATCATCATTAAAGGGTGTTCCACAAGATAAAGACGCAGTACAGAGTCTCCCATAACACCGCCCATTCCTGCCTCTCCAAACATCCTGAAGTAAGGAGAAACAAAATAAAGCACAAGGCCTATAAGTAACTGGATGTGGGTAACGATAAGTGTAAAAAGGGCAATCCTGAAATTTGTTGCACCATATTCCTTACCTGAAGAAAATCCAACAAGGGCATTAACGGAAGCTACGATTAACAAAAGAAGTACCAGGTAAGCCCAGTAAGAGTGAATAAAGAGAACGGTTTCGTACATAATATTAAAGTTTTACCAAAGATAGTTTTTTCTCATAAAAAAATAGCCCCGGGAGACCGGGGCTATTCATTAATAACTTTCAATTTTATCTAGAAAGAATATCTTAGACCAACCTGCATTTGCCATCTTGAAGATTGTAAACCTGAATCATCGATGATATTTCTGGTTTCCAAAGATCTTGGGTCAAAAGTAAACTGTGGTGTAGTTCCATCTGCAGCAAATCCTTCGAATCTGGCAAGTTGAACCTGTCCAAAATTGGCGAAAGTTCTTTGTCCCCATTCTTTATTAAGGAAATTGGTGAAGTTAAAGATATCTGCAGTAAACTCAAACCTGTGATTGGTTTCTTTGATTTGTAATCTAAATTCCTGAGCAAACTTTAGATCAAGGATGTGAGTCCAGTTCGTACGATCTGCATTTCTCTCAGCAAATTGTCCTCTACGGCTGCTTAAATATTCATCACCTTCAATGTAAGCATTTAAAGCCGTCCATTGTTGAGAAGCTGTCATTGAATTGGAATCAATAAGGTTAGCTTCTGCCTGAGTTGATGGAATAAACGCGAGTGCAGAGAATGAACCTGTATCACTTAGCAATCCACTACCGTTATATACGTAGCTAAATGGCTGTCCCTGGGCTCCTTCATAAAATAAACCTATACGTGTACGTAAGTTATCATTCCATTTAAATTCAATAGTAGAATTTGAGATGATCCTGTGACCCGGTGCAAAATCTGATCTTGAAAGCATAGGCCTGTTAGAACCCATCACAGTTTCAAGGTTTCTCCATTGTGAGCTGTTTTGTGAGGACGTAGCATCAAAGAATACATTAGAGTCTCCATAAGAATAGGAAACCTGTCCAGTTACATCAATAAATGGGCTATAGAAGTTCTTTGTTATAGTACCGCTAACATTGTAAGAGTTCCCTTCCTTAACATTGTAACCCATGTAAACTGCATCATAAGTGTTATCAATATTTGCATAACCATAGTTGGGTCTTGAACCTGCGCCTGTAGTCATGAATTGTGGACCTTCAAGATTGATGTTTTCGTATGCTACAGCATTTAGATCATCATTATAGATAAAGTCTGCAGAAAGGATCCAGTCACCAGGTAATCTTTGATCTACAGCGATATTAGTTTTCCAAACTTGTGGAAGTTTAAAGTCTTTGGCAAAAAGGTTAATTTCACCACCAACCTGGCCAGACCCCTGTGGAGGATCTTGCAACTGGTTTCTTGGATCTGGACTAAACGCCGGAACTCCATCTCCTGTTCTTTGAATGAAACCTGCCGTTAAACCGTTGTTGTTATAAACACCTCCAGGCCATACTAACGGCAATCTTGAAGTAAATACTCCTGTTCCACCACGTACCTGGGTAGATCTATCACCGTTTACATCCCAGTTAAATCCTAAACGAGGTGAGAAATGAACATTGGCATCTATTCCCTCCCCTACACGGGCACCTCTAAGATCTTTCCCTGCAGCTTCAAGCATTGGGATAGTCCTGTTATTAAAATCATCATTTACAAGTCCATCATCCCAGAACGGAACATCAATTCTTGCACCTACAGTTACTTTAAAGTTATCTGTAAGGTTTATCTTATCCTGAATATATAACCCAAATTGGAAAACATCGAACTCTGCAGCTCCCTGTGAGTCATCCCCAAAACCTCCAATTAAGGAGTATCCGTGACGGTATCTGTTAGCTCTTTCTCCTGTTAGGAAATCATTCAAACTACTGTAACGGTATTCTCCGAAATTTTGTCTGAAGAAAACGTTTCTTGAAGATGAGAATTCATTATTTGTACCAATGGTGATGTTATGTCTACCGGAATAAATATTGAAATTATCTGTAATAGTTAAGGTACTTTGCTCTAATAAGTTTGCCGTAGAGAATGCTTCAGATCCAAAGTTAATTGAAGATCCTGCAGCATCAAAAATTTGTACAGCCGGGAACCATTCTCCCTGTGGATCTCTATTGTCATTTACTGTAGTCCAACCCACAACAAGGTTGTTGGACATATTGTCACCAATTTGAGAACTTAATTCAAGTGCGCTGGAATTTGTAACAGATTCAAAATTTATCGCACTGTTGAAGAAGTTGATCGCACCCTGGTTCGACCTTGGAGCGTTTAATTGTACTGCTTTAACATAGGAATGCTTAAATGACAATTTATTCTTGTCGTTGATGTTCCAGTCAATTTTTCCAATAAGCTTATCACTTACCAAAGAAGATGTGTTATTGGCATAACCTCCGGGATTGTAACCATATTCATTGGTAAGGAAGTTTGTTAGAGTAGTCATATCTGCGGCAGTGGCATCCCCGCGATAATTAGATATATCAAATGGCTGCGGAGTTTCATTATCCTGTCTTTCATAGTTTACAAAGAAGAATAATTTGTCCTTAATAATTGGACCACCTACACGAACACCTGTGGTGACTGCAGTAAAGTCTTCGAGTCTCTCACGTTCCCCATCTGCACCGGCAACTCCAACAGGGGTTTTCCCTGCCAGGCTCTGGTCACGATAAAAACCATAAACAGATCCTTCAAATTGGTTTGTACCAGATTTTGTAATTGCGTTTATACTACCTCCGGCAAAACCAGATTGTCTTACGTCAAATGGAGCTACGTTAATTTGGAAAGATTCAATCGCATCAAGGGAAATAGGGCTAACTCCTGTTTGTCCACCATTTGTTCCACTTGCTGCAAGTCCAAATACATCATTGTTTACGGCACCATCAATATAAAGTGCGTTGTATCTGTTATTTTGACCGGCAATAGAAATAACATCATCTCCAGATACCTGAGCCTGTGGTGTTAACCTGGCAAAATCTGCAATGTTCCTTGAAATAGACGGTAAAGCATTTACCTGTCTCTGGCTTACGTTAGTCTCTGCTCCTGTTTTGCTGGAGTCAAAAATCCCGCCTCTTTCAGCAGTAATTACCACTTCTGAAAGAGCATCTGCCGCTTCAGAAAGGGTAGAGTTGATCGTTCTTGAATCCCCTAATTGCAAATTAATATTTGTTGCAGTAAAGGTTTCGAAACCTACATAGGATATTGTGATCAGGTATGGTCCACCTACACGCATATTTGATATACGGTAGAAACCATCAAAATCTGTCATTGCCCCATACTGGGTACCAGAAGGTTGATGCACGGCAACTACGTTGGCACCAGGGAGTCCTTCCCCGCTAGAATCTAAAACCCGTCCATTAATTGCTGAGGTGGTAACCCCCTGTGCAAATGTTGAGGCAGCCATCATTAAAAATAAGACGACAAATAAACCTGTAAATCTTTTCATTGTACTTGTTAAGTTATGATTTATAATTCGCTGCAAAAGAAGCGATTTTCTAAAGACTATACTTTAACGTAATGTTAAGATTTTGTCTTTTAACACCTCCTGCTGCGCAAACTTAACCAAACAAGCTAATCAATTGATTGAAAGAACATTATATTAGCTAACAACTTATTAACAATAAGGTAACTATTATTTTATATAGGATTTTAACAGATTTTTAGTGCTACTATCGTGATTTGAAACGTCAGATTTGTCGATTTCGGAAAGAATTTTTGATGCAAGTTGCTTACCCAATTCCACACCCCATTGGTCATAACTAAATATATTCCAGATAACTCCCTGTACAAAGATCTTATGTTCGTACATCGAGATCAATTTCCCAAGACTTTCTGGAGTGAGTTTATCGATAAGAATAGATGTAGTTGGTTTATTACCTTCAAAGACTTTAAATGGCTCAAGTTTTTCAACTTCTTCCCTGTCCATACCTTTTGAATCCAGCTCCTGCCTAACCTCAGCCGCAGTTTTACCCATAAGCAGCGCTTCGGTTTGCGCAAAATAATTGGCCATAAGCTTATCATGATGGTCTTTATTACCGTAAAGAGATTCCTTAAAGCCAATAAAATCGGCAGGGATCAATTTTGTACCCTGGTGGATCAATTGAAAAAAGGCGTGCTGGGAATTGGTGCCCGGTTCACCCCAAATAATATTTCCGGTTTCATAGGAGACAGGTTTACCATTGCGATTTACACTTTTCCCGTTGCTTTCCATGATTGCCTGTTGCAGGTAGGAAGGTAACTTTTGTAAATACTGAGTGTACGGGATCACCGCTTCACTTTCAGCCTTAAAAAAGTTATTATACCACACACTTAACAAAGCAAGTTGCACGGGAATATTGGAACGAAGCTCCTCTTTTTTAAAGTGTTCATCCATTTTGTGAGCTCCCTGTAGCAATTGATCAAACTGGTCAAATCCCACAGCCAGGCTTATGGAAAGCCCAACGGCGCTCCAAAGGGAGAATCTCCCGCCTACCCAGTCCCACATAGGAAATATATTTTCCTGGTCTATACCAAATTCTCCTACCTTTTCCAGGTTGCTGGAAACGGCTACGAAATGTTTGGAAACCGCATCCCCGGGCGCCGTTTTTTTAAACCAGTCTCTCGCTGTATTTGCATTGCTTATGGTCTCCTGGGTAGTAAAGGTCTTGGAAACGATAACGAAAAGGGTGGTTTCAGGATTTAAATTATTCAAGGTTTCCTGTACATGGTCTCCATCAACGTTCGAGATATAATGTACATTCAAATGGTTCTTATAGAATTTAAGAGCCTCTGTCACCATTACAGGCCCAAGGTCTGATCCTCCAATGCCTATATTCACCACATCTGTAAATGCCTGCCCGGTATGTCCTTTCTTGGCACCTGTGATTATTTGTTGAGAGAAGTCACTCAACTTTTTCTTCGCGGCGTAAACCTCCGGCATTACATTCTCGTCGTCTACCTTAATTGTAGCATCTTCAGGCGATCTCAAAGCCGTATGTAAAACAGGGCGCCCTTCTGTTCTGTTGATGACATCCCCTCCAAAATAGGCATCCATCGCCACCTTAAGGCCACATTCTTCAGCTAATTCCAGAAGCGAAGTCTGCACTTCTTCTGTGATCCTGTTTTTGCTGAAGTCTACATAAAAATCTTCCCAATTTATAGTGAACCTTTCAGCTCTCGAGGGATCTTCTTTAAAAAGATCCTTCATTTGCAGATTTTTATGTTCTTCAAATTGCTGCTGAAGTTTTTTCCAGGCTTCAGTCTTTGATGGATCTATATTTTTCATGCTATATTTCTTTAAATGGGATTGCCTCAAGTTGCTCCTTCACCGGCGTGATAGAGGCAAAATAATCTTCTTTTAAATGTTCCTTTATAGGATCTGCCGCCGGTAGATTTTGCCTGAAAGGATCTACCTGCTCTCCTCTCACCCAAAACCTGTAACATACATGTGGGCCTGTAGCCAGTCCTGTACTGCCAACATATCCAATGACATCTCCCTGTCTTACCCTTTGTCCCACTTTCACGTTTCTCTTGGACATATGAAGGTATTGAGTTGTATAAGTGTCATTATGCTTTACTTTAACATAATTCCCATTACCGGCGGTATAGCCAGAGGCAATTACAGTCCCATGGGCAGTACTCCAAATTGGGGTACCGTGAGGTGCAGCATAATCTGTACCCCTATGGGCTTTCCAGGTCTTCTGTACCGGATGAAATCTTCTGCCTGAATACCTGGAAGAGATACGGCTGAAGTTAAGGGGTGCCTTTAAAAAGAAACTCTCCAGAGGGCGCGCCTCTTCGTCATAAAAATCGGCCTTCCCAGATTCCGGATCTACGGCATAGTTAAATGCATAATATGGCTTGTCCTGGTGTACGAAAACCGCCCCTTCAATTCCTTCTATCCCCGCATAAATAGTATCATTTATATATCTTTCGTTGAACACCATCTTGAACTTATCCCCCTTTTGAAGCTTCCAGAAATCTATACTCCACTGGTAGATATTACTAAGTTCATAAGACAGTAAAATGCTATAGCCCTCATTTGTAATAGCGTCTGAAAGATTGCTCACTATAACCCCGAAACTGTCTTTTTTCTAATAGAGACGGGTTTACTTGCCTTATAGGCTGCAACATTATCTCCAATATTTACCACCGTATAATCTATCCTGTCATTTTCATAGATAAAAAATTCAGGAGTGGAAACAGAGTCTTTTGCTTTAAGGATTACATATGGTTTTCCTACAACAAGTTTTGTTGGATTAAAGGTTTCGTTCACATGGTTTACTATTTCATAAACCTTTGCACTACTTACGCCGTGAGTATTGAGGATCCCTCCAAAATAATCGCCCGAGCGTATGGTGTCCCGCACCACCTCATAGTCATTCAACACCATCCCATACTCCTCGTAAATTGGGGGCTCCTCCACCACTTTTACTTCAGAAATTTCACGAGGCTCTTTTTCCTGTTTACACGCGGTTAAGGAAAGGCCCAGCAGTAGTAAGTAACTTAATTTTTTCAATGCTAATTTGTATTTTCTTTATTAAACAAGTGGGTAACCCATTCTTTGCCCCAATTATTAAATTCCTCATCTGTCCATAAATTCGGAAAAAATGTATTCTTTTGAAAGCTGGGAGGTAAAAAATCCTTCCAGTTTGTTCCCCCTGTTGCTGCAATCGTCATTTTATCCTTGTTAAGGTACCGGTGTGCTGCCCCCATATGCATCAACAGCCAGTTAACGTTCACATTCACATCAAAAGTGCGCAAGGCCTCTATTAGGTTCTTATTTTCTTTTTCCTCTTCAGGAAGCTCCAGGTATTTATGAAACAAAGTTTTTCCCTTTACCTCGTTCGCGATCCTAAGGAAACGCGGGGTATAGCGAATTTCGAACTGCCGCAGGGTAAGTGTCTTTTCCCCTGTTGCAAGGTCAATCCCGCCTTTCTTCCAATATAAATTTTCAAATAACTCCTCGACACTATTTTCTTCTGAAAAATCTTTTCTTTCAGCAAACGGAATTAAATGTTGCAGGGGAGTGGAATAGATCTCGATCATCCTGAACTGTGCACTCTGGAAACCACTTGCAGGTAGCAAAGCCATACGAAATTGAAGGAATTGCTGCCGGTCCATCCCCTTGATCATTACATCAAAGGAATTGATAAGGATCCTGAAATACCTGTTAAGCCTGTTAAGTTTTTCCACAAAAAAAGCAGCAGAAAGATCATCGGCTGCGATTATTTGCTGCTGCTCATGAATGATGAGCTTGAAGTAAAGTTCAGTTATTTGATGATAGGTGATAAAGATCTCCTCATCTGGAAAATGCGTTTTTGTATTTTGAAGACTAAGAAGTGTATCAAGGCTTATGTAATCCCAATAGGTAAGATATTTATCATATAAAAGCCCATCCAGGTACGAACCCAAATCCTGGCCGGAATTCCTGAATTTTTCTTCCAGTTTGAAGATCCTTTCGGCAATTTCGGGTTTTATTTCGTCCATTCTTTAATCCATTATTATTTGAAGGGGATGTTTTAACCCTTTAAATTCTTCCAGGCTGGCATTAAGTGATCCAACAACCAGCTTGGCACTAATTTTTACCGGCATTTTATTCTTATCGTCACTCACCCAAAAGGTAAGACTTTCCTTCTCCTCAAACACCCTTCCTGCCAAAACATAGGGGCGAAATTTTAAAGTGGCAATTTTACCAAATTTTGTGTTAATAACCTCTCTTCCCAGAAACTTTAACTTGAACTCATTGCTTTCATCTCCATAGAACATGTTGAGCTTATATTCCTTTCCCGGCACCAGGGGCTTACCATTAAGATCGTTACGCAGGTAATAGAAGGCAGAGAGCATATCCTGCACCCCATCTGGTACCTGATAGGATTCATTTGTTTGCTTCTTCCTGTCAAAAACATAGGCCTTATTAAGGTCGTGATTAAAATCTACCTGCTGGTCCCGGGTATGGCCTCCTTCATCTATTTGTCTTATAAACCTGTATGGCAGGCCGGTATTCTTATCTATATAAGTCTCATAGTTATCATTTACCCGAAAAAAGGCATGAACAGCTCCGGCAGACCAGCCCTTTCCTACTACATGATAGGTGTCCTTGCTATTAAAGCTGGCATCTGCCACTTCCATGGTGGCATATCCGGCATTTAACGGGCCGTAATGAACACGAAATTTAAACCATTCCCCAACATCATATGCAGCCTGTGAGAAAAGGCTCAGGGGGAGAAATACTAATAAGAGTATGATTACTGCAATTCTATTTTTCTTCATTTTTCAAAATTTATAGATACCGGAGGACAAAAAAATTTATCTATTTTCAAGAATTACAATTACTATTCCAAATGTATCAAAACAAAAAACCCCATCAAATTAATGACGGGGTTTTTATCTTATTAACCAACTAAAACTTAAATTATGAAAAAAAAATTTAATACACTTTGGTAACCACTCCGAAATGCGGTGCAAAAGTCCCCTATTTGAGTCTTTTATGCAACACAAAAATTTACTTTAACCATAAATTTATCCTTGTGGCAATTTTTTAAATAATTCAGTTATCGAATTGGCAATATTTTATCAATTATTGTAAAGTTCCCCTTGATTCCTGCTCCCTCTCAATAGCTTCAAAAAGGGCTTTAAAGTTACCTTTTCCAAAAGATTGAGCTCCTTTGCGCTGTATGATCTCAAAAAACATCGTAGGACGGTCCAAAACAGGCTTTGTAAAGATCTGTAATAAATAACCTTCATCATCACGGTCAATTAGAACTCCCAGTTCTTTCAAAGGCTCAAGGTCTTCGTCTATCTCCCCCACCCTGTCCAGGACAGTGTCATAATAAACTTCTGGCACATATAGGAATTCTACGCCCCTGTCCCTAAGTTTGGTCACGGTATCAATTATATTATCTGTAGCCACGGCAATATGTTGCACCCCTGCGCCATTATAAAAATCTATATATTCCTCTATCTGGGATTTCTTCTTTCCCTCAGCAGGTTCGTTAATAGGGAATTTGATCCTTCCATTACCATTACTCATCACCTTGCTCATTAAGGCAGTATATTCTGTTGAGATGTCCTTATCATCAAAGGAAACCAACTGTGCAAATCCCATCACTTTGGCATAGAATTCACACCATTTGTTCATTTCATTCCATCCAACGTTCCCTACCATATGGTCAATAAATTTCAAACCTGTTGGCTCCACCTGGAATCTTGGCTCATATTTCTTGTACCCCGGCAAAAAGGGGCCGTTATATGCACTTCTTTCTACAAATAAATGCACTGTTTCTCCATAGGTATGAATTCCTGAGATCACAACTTTCCCGTGCTCATCCTCCATTACATAAGGCTCTACATAGGACTCTGCCCCACGATTGGTGGTCTCATCATAGCTTTTGCGGGCATCATCCACCCAAAGGGCTACTACTTTCACTCCATCGCCGTGTTTATTTACATGCTCGTTGATCTCGCCCCCGGGTTGCAGCGGGGAGGTAAGCACCAGGCGAATTTTATCCTGCTGCAATACATACGACACACTGTCCTTCCTACCGGTCTCAAGACCGGCATAAGCAACAGGCTGGAAGCCCCAGGCCTGTTGATAATAGTAGGCGGCCTGCTTGGCATTACCTACATAAAGTTCAACAAAGTCTGTACCCAGCAAAGGCAAAAAATCCTCTGCCTGTTCTACAGTTTTTTTAAGGTTTAATGATGTGCTATCTGTACTCATTGTTTGTTTTTTAATTGTTCCTAAGGCCCCACTTTATAGTTGTCGCCGGGCCTGATAATAATTTATATTTTAATCATGTTCCAGCCAGGACTGGTGGTAGGATTCATCAGCAATTGTCATCGCATCCTTTGTCACCATTAAAGGTTTAAAGGTATCAACCATTACAGCCAGTTCTTCAGTCTCCACCTGCCCAATACTTCTTTCTACTGCTCCCGGGTGCGGCCCGTGCGGGATACCGGCGGGATGCAGGGAAATATGTCCTGCTTCAATGTCATTCCTGCTCATAAAATCCCCATCTACATAATACAATACCTCATCGCTGTCTATGTTACTATGGGCATAGGGTGCAGGGATACTTTCAGGATGGTAATCATATTTTCTTGGACAAAAACTGCAAACCACGAAGGCATCTGTTTCAAAGGTTTGATGAACCGGCGGCGGCTGGTGGATCCTCCCGGTAATAGGTTCAAAGTCGTGAATAGAGAATGCATAAGGATAATTATAGCCATCATAGCCTACAACGTCAAAAGGATGGGTAGCATAGACCATATCAAATATCTCTCCCTGTTTCTTTACTTTAATAAGGAAATCTCCCTTTTCATCATTTGTTTCAAGCTCGTAAGGCTGTCGTAAATCCCGTTCACAAAATGGGGAATGTTCCAGCAGCTGGCCAAACCAGTTACGGTAACGTTTTGGGGTGTAAATTGGCCTCCTGGATTCCACAATAAAAAGCCGGTTTACATCGTCATCAAAATCGAGTTTATAGATAGTACCCCTGGGGATCAACAGGTAGTCGCCGTATTTAAAGTCCAGGTTACCCAAGTGTGTACGCAATTTCCCGCTGCCCTTATGTATGAAGAGCAACTCATCTGCATCTGTATTCTTATAAAAATAATCCCTGGTGGATTCCTGTGGTGCAGCAAGGATGATGTCCACATCACTATTGGTAAGCACCACCTTGCGGCTCTCAAGATAATCTGGCTGCGGGGGCATCTGGAAACCTCTAAAGCGATAGGATTTAATATTATTCTCGGTGGCTACTTTTGGTTTGACACTATAGCTCCCTTTTATTTCCTTCACCTGTGTGGGCCGGTGCTCGTGATACATATTGGAAGACATTCCGTCAAATCCAATGGTGCCGAATAATTGTTCATAATAAAGGCTACCGTCTGGCTTCTTAAAAACGGTATGCCTCTTATGCGGTATCTTTCCTAATTTGTGATAAAAAGGCATAAGGATTTTATTTTAAGGTTCTAAAGCCGGTGTGATATAACGTTTTCGTATATTATAGTGGCTTTAAATCGAATTCTCACAAATATCGATATTTTTTATGAAAATCGTTCTTAAGGAAGGATTAAAAGAAGTTTCTATGGATTTGAAAATGGGGCAATTTGAAATTTGAAAATTTTAGGATTTGAGGATTTGAAGATTTGAGGATTTGGGATTTGGTATTTGGAATCCTTGTTGTTCGATTAAACTGGTGAAATTTTCTTTAAGCCTTCCTATATGCGGGCAGAGAATATATCAAACCCGCCCTGGGGGTGGTTCTGGGTTTAAAATTTTTTTTGAATTTTTCAATTATTCCGCAGAAGGTTAATGGTCTATTTCCAGGCCCTATAATCTAAAGTCCAGGTTCTGGATTTTAGTAGCGGAAGCGGTCCAGACTCTCTTACCGGACAACTATGAATTTGGGATTTGAAGATTCATTTTCAAATTATTTCATTTTCAAATCTTCAAATTATTCTAAAACCAGAATCCAAGGCTGAAGAACCATTGGGAAGACCGCACCTCGGGCGACCAGGAATATTTGACCTCGATTGGCCCAAAAAGTGACTCCAGGCCATAACCTATGGCATATCCACTATAGTCTGGCAGGCTAAGCCAGGTTCCACTGGAAAAGATGTCATCTTCAACATTGGCGAAATTGGCACTGGCAATAATATGGTTCCTTCTCAGGAATTCATAATCGAGTTCTACCAGTCCCTTGATGTAGCTGTCTCCAGAGAGGCTTATGAAATCATACCCATAAAATGGGATCACATTATTAAGGATATCGTTGCCGTAGCCACCCAGGAAAAAATTGAGGGCGTTTCTTGGATAATTCCCAATCCTGAAACCGGCTTCAGAAGATATCCTGGCAGTAAGCCTGTTTATGGGAGTAAAGGCATATCCCAAATGACCCCGGGTTATAGAAAATTCAGCAAAATCTTCTTCCGGGGAGGAGGATAACAAGTAAATATGGGAGTTGCCTTCAAAATTAATACCTCTGGAAGGAAAATATTTATCATCATAGCTATCAAGCAGCAGGTAACCAAAAGCGCTGAAATAATTGGTACGGTCAAAATCTGTCACCGCACTGGAAGCAGCCCTCAACGGACTTATTGTTTCAGAAGAGACCCTCAGGAACCTATGTTCAATACCCACTCCAAAGGAAAATATCTGCTGGAACAAAGTCTCTATATAAACCTGGTTGGTTACCTCCCTGTAATCTATTTCGACCCGGTTAATTCCCCCAATCGCATCAACCGGGGGTTCATTAAAAACAAGGTCATAAGCCACCCCTTTGTGAAAACTGTTATAGCGGGACCTGGCCCCTACGCTCCAGTAGTAACCTTTATCCAGGTAGTAATGAAAATTATACCTGAAGTTGTCGCCCAGGACTACATCGAGGGAAGCCACGTCATTGGTAAAAAAATTACTTTTTCTTGTAAGATTCACCAGGGCGCCGCTCTTAAACAGGTTGTCATAATGTAATGAAAGGCGTAGGAAGGTCTTGCTCCTGCTCTCCTCCAGCTGCAACGCGAGGGTGTAGGCGTCCTGCACGGGAATAAGGTTATAGTTGATACGGTTAAAATTCCCGGTAGCAGCGAGATTATTGATCCCCCGGCTAAGGTCCTCCATAGTGTACTGGGCATTATACCTGAGTCGCATTTTTCCCAGGATATAAGCACGGGGGTAGCTGTTATTGCCCTCAATGGTAAGGGAGGCGATGTTAATACTGTCCACCACATTCTTCTTTCCCTTAGGCTTGTAAGCCAGGCCCTGCCTGGCGGCAAGCTCCTCCAGGTCATTAAGCCTGGCGCGGGTTGCTTCCTCTCCAGATTTAATGATAGATTCCCCTTTCTCAAAAGACAGTACACTGTAATTACTTATATCGGGTTTTATATAGATATCTGTAAGCTCCACCTTTTCCCGCATGTCATGGATAGTCCTGAAATTGCTTATTTGGGTAAGGATGTCAAAGGCACTCCTTAATTGTTCCCTGTTCATCAAGGTATCCTGCACATCTATTCCTATCACGATCTCTGCCCCCGCCTGCGCAATTCTTCAACAGGATAATTATTGACCACCCCACCATCTGTAAGCAATTTTCCATCATGCCTAACTGGATTGAATAGAGTGGGAATTGCTCCACTGGCAGATACTGCTTTTGGCAAAGAGCCGCTGTCCAGGATCACCTCTTCCCCGGATTCTATATTGGCAGCAATGCAAAAGAAGGGAATGGGCAATTCTGAAAAATCCCTAACATCCCCTAAATGGACGGTAAGCCTGGAAATAAGATTATAGATATTTTGGCCACGGGAAAGGCCAGAGGGAAATTTTACCTGGAAATCATCAAAGGGAAGGGTGATCGCATATTTTTCTGTTTCTTCCTTCTCATAAAATGTCTTGGCGCTGCGCGGGATATCATCCTGGATGAGAATATTGAAATTGATCTCGTGAAAAATGGAATCCAGCTGTGAAGCGCTGTATCCCGAGGCGTAGAGGGCCCCGACTATGGCTCCCATACTGGTGCCTCCAATGTAATCTATTTTTATACCCGCCTCCTCAATTACTTTTAATGCTCCAATATGCGCAAGACCCTTGGCTCCTCCTCCACTTAGTACCAGGCCAATCTTTGGCCTCTCCTGCTCCTGTGCGTGCAGGAACAGGGGAAAAAGCAAAAACAATAAAAGCAGGCGCTTTCTCATTTATCGGGATTATAATTTTTATATACAATGGATGCTTTTGCTGCTCCTATTACCTGAGCTAACTCCTCCAGGCTGGCCTCCCGCACTCTTTTTAAGGAGCGAAAATTCTTTAAGAGTTCCACTACCGTTTTATCCCCAATTCCCGGGATAGCTTCCAGCTCTGTATTAAGGGCGGTTTTACTTCGCTTATTCCTGTGAAAGGTAATACCAAATCTATGCGCCTCGTTCCTTAACTGCTGAATTATTTTCAAAGTTTCAGATTTCTTGTCAAGGTACAGCGGGATGGAATCCCCGGGATAATAGAGCTCCTCAAGCCGCTTGGCTATCCCAATGATGGCAATCTTGCCCCGCAGCCCCAGATCCTCTAAAGCTTTCACTCCTGAAGATAACTGGCCTTTACCCCCGTCTACTATGATCAACTGCGGTAATGGTTCTTCCTCGTTAAGCAACCTCCTGTACCTTCGAAAGACCACTTCCTCCATTGAGGCGAAATCATCTGGTCCCTCCACGGTTTTTATATTGAATTTCCTGTAATCTTTTTTACTGGGTTTTCCATTTTTAAAGACCACACAGGCTGCCACAGGATTTGTCCCCTGTATGTTGGAGTTATCAAAACATTCTATATGACGCGGTTCTTCATTTAGCCGAAGGTCCTCTTTCATCTGTGCCATGATCCTGTTTACGTGCCTGTCCGGGTCCACGATCTTCATTTGCTTGAACTGTTCCTGGCGGAAGTATCTTGCATTGCGATAAGAGAGCTCCACGATCTTTTTCTTGTCTCCAAGTTTTGGAACCGTAATTTGCACCTCTTCTCCCACCTCCACTTTAAAAGGCACATAGATCTCCCTGGACCTGGAATGGAAGCGCTGTCTTATTTCAACGATCCCAAGTTCCAGCAGCTCCTTATCGCTCTCATCAAGTTTCTTTTTCATCTCAATTGTATGGGAACGAATTATGGCCCCATGTGAGATTTGAAGAAAGTTCACATAGCCATAGCCCTCGTCGCTAACTATTGAGAAAACATCCACATTATTGATACGCGGATTCACTACTGTAGACCTGGATTGGTAATTCTCGAGGATGTCTATTTTGTTCTTTATACGCTGCGCATCTTCAAATTCCATGCGCTCTGCGTGTTCTTTCATTTGCTGGCGGAATTGCTGCAGGGAATCCTTGAAGTTTCCCTTTACGATCTCCCGTATAGCTGAAATATTCCGGTTATACTCCTCTTCACTTTGTCTGTCCTCGCAGGGGCCTTTGCAGTTTCCAAGGTGATATTCAAGGCAAACTTTATATTTCCCGTTTTGTATTTTTTCTTCAGCCAGGTCATAATTACAGGTGCGCAGCTGGTACAGGCCTTTTATAAGGTCCAGCAGGGTATTTACGGTTTTAAAATTGGTGAAAGGGCCGTAGTATTCGCTCCCATCCTTAACCAGGCGCCGGGTGGGAAAGACCCGCGGGAAGCGTTCGTTCTTTATGCATATCCAGGGGTAGGTTTTGTCATCTTTAAGCATGACATTGAACCTTGGCTGGTGTTTTTTAATGAGATTGTTCTCCAGCAGCAGCGCATCTGTCTCAGAGTCTACAACAATATGTTTTATATCCCTTATCTTCTTTACCATTACACCAATTCGATGGCTGTCGTGGCGCTTAGTAAAATAGGAAGTAACCCTCTTTTTCAGGTTTTTTGCTTTCCCTACATAGAGGATCTTTCCGTTCTTATCAAAATATTGATAGACCCCGGGGCTGGCCGGCAGGGTTTGTAACTGGACGTTTAATGCAGGTGTCTCCATTACTTCAAAGGTATTACATTATCACGGGAGGGCTAAATATCAGAACGGACATGAAATGTTAAAATTTTCCTGCAGTAATACTTAACCTTCAGCATAAATGAAGATTAAAACTGCAAAAACCTACATTTTAAGGATGTTATAAGAAATCACCACTAATCATTTTATTACCTTGCAGGAATGGAAAAACAAGTAATAGGCAGGGTAGATAAAGCAGACTTCCCGTTGTTGAAGCTGGAAGATATTGCAATAAAGATAGATACCGGTGCATATACCTCTTCCATTCATTGTGATAATATAGTGGAAAGGGAAGATGCGCTGCACTGCACTTTTCTGGATGAAGAACACCCGCTTTACAATGGTAAAGAGTTTATTTTTAAGAACTACGATATCGTATTTGTACGCAGTAGTAACGGTATAATCCAGAAGAGATTCCAGGTACAATCCACAATAAAAATTTTTGACAAGGTTTTTAAAATTTCCCTTTCTTTGTCGGCCCGGCAGGAGATGCGGTATCCTGTATTGATTGGAAGAAAATTTCTCACTAAAAAATTTATCGTAGATACTGAACTCACCGATGTTTCTTATAATTTAAAATCTAATGAACATAAAAATTCTATCCAGGAATAGCCATTTGTATTCCACCCAGCGCCTTATAGAGGCCGCTAAAAAAAGGAACCATAACGTAGAGGTAATAGATCCTCTTAAGTGTGACCTTATAATAGAAAAGCGGAAACCCTCTATTTTTTACAAGGGCAAGATGATCGTAGATACAGATGCTGTAATTCCCAGGATAGGAGCTTCAGTGACTTTTTACGGAACAGCCGTTGTAAGACAATTTGAGATGATGGGGGTATTCACTACTACAGAGTCACAGTCACTGGTGAGAAGCCGGGATAAACTAAGAAGTCTACAAGTGCTATCGCGTGCTCGCCTGGGTTTACCTAAAACTGTGTTCACGAACTATTCTAAAGATGTTGGGGAGGTTATTGACCACGTAGGAGGAGCTCCTCTTATTATAAAACTTCTGGAGGGTACCCAGGGTCTTGGAGTGGTTTTGGCCGAAACCAAGAACGCAGCAGAGAGTGTTATCGAAGCCTTTAATGGATTACAGGCAAGGGTAATCGTGCAGGAATTCATCAAGGAAGCCGGCGGGGCAGATATTCGTGCGCTTATAGTAGATGGCCACGTTGTAGGGGCTATGAAGAGACAGGGAAAGGAAGGGGAATTTCGTTCAAACCTTCACCGCGGGGGAACCGCAAGTGTAATTGAACTTACAGATGATGAAGAGAATGCGGCAATAAAAGCTGCCAAGGCGATGGGCCTTGGTGTGGCAGGAGTAGATATGCTGCAAAGTTCCCGTGGTCCTTTGATCCTGGAAGTTAACTCCTCTCCCGGCCTGGAAGGGATTGAAGCTGCCACCGGAAAGGATATTGCAAAAACCATTATAAGATATATAGAAAGAAACGTATAGCCTATGGCTCATATAGACAAGAACAATGTTCTTGAGATCCTTGGAAAGAAAGTGCACCCGGGAACAGGTGCAGTGATCAACCTTAACATGGCCAAACTCTACACCACAACTTCTGTAGAGGTCCCGGTCATTATTGAACGTTCAAAAAAACCCGGCCCTGTGGTTCTTCTTACTGCCGGTATTCATGGTGATGAGATCAACGGGGTGGAGATCGTACGGCAGGTCATTTCTAAAAACATCAATAAGCCGGTAAAGGGAACTATCATTTGCATCCCGGTAGTAAACGTATTTGGATTCCTGAATATGAAAAGGGAATTCCCAGATGGCAGGGACCTTAACCGGGTCTTCCCCGGCACAAAGAATGGCTCCCTGGCAAGCAGGTTTGCATTTCAGTTTGTCAATAAGATCCTGCCTGTGGCAGATTTCTGTCTTGATTTCCACACAGGAGGGGCAAGTAGATTTAATGCAGCCCAGGTAAGGGTTTTAAAAGGAGATGAGAAAAGTATAAAATTTGCAAATATCTTCAACGCTCCTTTTACCATGCATTCTAAGACCATTGGAAAATCCTACAGGGAAACCTGCTATAGACAGGGGAAAATGGTGCTGCTTTATGAAGGAGGGAAATCTATGGACAGCAACAAGGAAATAGCCCGGCATGGCGTGGAAGGAACAATGCGTATCCTGCACCACCTGGGGATGTTGAAGCCAAGGTTTGAAAGTCCCGATCCTCCGGTAAAGACCATAGTCATTGAGAACAGTTCGTGGATGCGCGCAAAATACAGTGGCCTGCTTCACGTAAAAATTGAATGCGGGAAGCACGTGGAAAAAGGAGAATACATCGCCACTATTACAGATCCTTATGGAAAATTTCGCCACAAGGTGATAGCACCGCATACCGGCTATATCATCAATGTGAATGAATCTCCCATTGTTTACCAGGGAGATGCAATCTTTCATATTTCAGCACCGCCCAGGCAAGCAGAGGATAAAGATGAAGAGTAAGCTGAGAAAAAAATATATAGCTTTAAGGGAAGAACTTTCGGGAGAAAAGCTGGAAGAACAGAGTCTTGAGATTGCCAATAAACTGCTCAAACTGCCCATTTGGGAATATGAGTTCTACCATCTTTTTCTAAGTATTTCTGAAAAGAAAGAAATAGACACAGAGCCAATTCTCCATATTTTGCAGGGAATGGACAAGAATATAGTGCTTTCGAAAAGTGACTTTGAAACCAATCAATTACATAATTACCTGCTTACAGATACCACTACCATCAAAAAGAACCGCTGGGGAATTCCGGAACCACAAGGTGGAATTGAGGTGCCTGCACATCAAATAGACGTGGTTTTTGTGCCGCTGCTTACATTTGACCGCCAGGGTCACCGGGTAGGTTATGGCAAGGGATTCTATGATATCTTCCTATCGGGATGCAGTAAAGATGTGATCAAGGTAGGGCTTTCTCTTTTTGAAGCCGAAGATAATATCCCCGGAATTCTTGAAAGTGATGTACCTCTGGATTATTGCGTAACCCCGTCAACCATCTATAATTTTAAAAAATAAGCCTGTATTCTTGCTTTATTTTTAACATTGCGTTACATTTAAGCCACTTATAGTGATACCTGATGCTCAACGACCTTCAGTTAAACAGTATTCTGGAAGATTTTGATATTGCCTACTGGAAAATCGATCTTCTAACACAAGAGATTACCTGGAGTGAACATTTTGCATCACTTGTAGGGGCGCCTGCTCCACAAACCTCCCCAATTGAACATTTTCTTAATCACATCCTGCACCGGGATTACCGTTATGATTTCAGGGTGGCATATGAGAACCTGCTGGAGGGGGCCACGGGCTTTAGCCAGGAAATAAAATTAAAGCTTCAAAATGATAAATATCGCTGGTTTGAGTGTCGCAATTTAAAAAGCCGGGACAATAATAAAGAAACTGCCGTCCTGCTTTTCGTAAATATTCATCAATCCAAGAGGGACCAGTACACTATAGAGGAAAATTTCTTCTATTACAGGGAAACTGCCGAAATGACCTCTACAGGCGGCTGGTATGTGGATACTGTTACAAAGGCTATCTATTGGGACGATGTAACGAAGAAGATCCTGGACTGCCCGCAGGATTTTCATTTAAACTACGATGAAAGGTTAAGATTTTATGGAAGGGACCACCAGGAGAAAGCAATTTCGTTATTTGATAAATGCGAAAAATACGGGATTCCTTTTAAAGAGGAAATTAAAATGGTCACTCTGTATGGCAGGGAGTTTTGGGTAAGGGCAACCGGAAAGCCGGTTTACAATGAAGAGCAGGAGATCATTGGCATACGCGGGGTTTTCCAGGATATAGACGAAAACAAGAACAACGAGATCAATCTTCAGAATTCCCTGGATATCATAGCCACTCAAAACTCAAGGTTATTTAATTTTGCCCATGTGGTATCACATAACCTAAGATCCCACAGTAGTAACCTGAGCCTGGTGGTGCAGCTGGTCTCGGAATCGCGGGATGCGAAAGAAAAGATCGAGCTGCTGGATAATATTTCAAGTATTTCAGAAAACCTGGATGCTGCGATTACTCAGTTGAATGATATGGTATCCCATCAAAACCTTTTAAAGAAGGAGCGGCGGCAGGTGGCTTTCAGCAATTCTTTGGATGTGGTAGTGGCTTCCATCTCCTCTTTGATCAACAGGGAAAGTGCCAGGATTGTTTCAGATTTTTCAAATTTGAAAGAAATTATGTATATTCCTGAATATCTTGAAAGCATTTTACTAAATTTGATCACAAATGCTATAAGATATAAACAGCCGGGAAGAAAACCGGTTATATTCATACAGTCTTACCTAAAGAATGACCAGCCCTACCTGGAAGTAAGTGATAATGGAATGGGAATAGACCTGGACCGGCATGGGGACAAAATGTTTGGAATGTATAAGACCTTTCACCATAATCCCGACGCTAAAGGCATTGGTTTGTTTATAACAAGGAACCAGGTGGAAACCATGGGGGGTACCATCTCGGTTACAAGTACCGTTAATATTGGTACAACTTTTAAAATCAAATTCTAGAATTTCATGGGGCAAAAAGTAGAACTGGCGTGTATTATCGACGATGATAAAATATACGTGAACCTGGTACGCAAGATCATCGAGATCAAAAAGCTTTCAGAAAACCTTCTCATTTTCAAAAATGGCCTGGAGGCGCTGGATTATTTTAAAGTGATCCTCTCCAATATGACCGAGGAGAAACTTCCGGATATCATCTTCCTGGACCTAAATATGCCTGTCATGGACGGTTGGGAATTCCTGGGGGAATTCATAAAGATCAAGAACAATTTTGATAAAAAGATCACGCTTTATGTGGTATCCTCATCCATTGATCCCCGGGATCTGGAACGGGCAAGATCCTTTAACCTGGTAACAGATTATTTGATAAAACCCATTGAGCTTAAAAAGTTTGAGAAGATCTTTGACCGCGATAAGGATGTGGCTTAACTAGTCTTGTTCTCTTCCTCTTCTTTTTTAGGAAAGGCTTTTTTATTGAACAGCAGCAACAGCACAACTCCCGTGCTTATAGCAGTATCTGCCACATTGAAGACCGGCTCAAAGAAAGTAAAGTGGTCCCCGCCCCAAAATGGGATCCAATCAGGTAAGGTATCATCATATAAAGGGAAGTAAAGCATATCTACTACCTTTCCATAGAAAAGATCGGCATAACCACCACCCTCAGGCATGAACTCTGCCACCCGTCCATAGCTGTCAGTAAAAATGAGTCCGTAAAAAACCGAGTCTATTATATTTCCAAAGGCACCTGCAAAAATGAAAGAGATCGCTACAATAAGTACACGTGATGCGTGGTTCTTTACAGAATCCCATAACCAGTAGGCAATACCAACAATAGCTCCCAATCTAAACAGGGTAAGCAGCAGTTTTCCATACTGTCCCGGGATCTTGGTTCCCCAGGCCATGCCCTCATTCTCTACGAACAGAATACTAAACCAGTCGAAGACTTTTACCTCTTCTCCCAGAACAAAATTAGTCTTAATATATAATTTGGAAATTTGATCTATAAGCAGGATCAAAATTATGATTAGGCTGGCTTTTTTTAAGGACATTGATTGTGTTGTATTTAACCGGTTCCAAAAATACTAATATTATTTAGTTTTTCTCTACCTTAATATCCCCGGTTACAGATCGAAGTTGGATCCTGTTTTGACCTTGAAGATTGGGATCTACCTGTACTTTCCCGGCTACCGAATTTGCCTTCACTTCCACCCCGGCAGTTTGCACCCAAATGTTCCCCCTGTAGGTATTCACCAGGGCATTCCCGGTAAACTGTTCCAGGTGGCAATATCCCTCCTGCAGCTCTGCCTTAAAATTCCTGAAATTTCCTGAAGCTGTAACCGAGGCAATATTTGAGCGCACATATACATCCAGCCCCTGGGGAACTTGAAGGCTAATCTCCATGGAAAACACCTTGTGCGCACTTAATTTATCAAAACCACCCTGCAGGATCTCCCGAAAACGAGAGTTTAGTACCACCCGCTCCTGTGAACGCTCCACATCCAGGTGGATTTCATTATAATATTCCCCTTCACTATATGTGGTAAGAAGGATCTGTTCTCCATCACCCGACCTTATATAAATCTTATAAACCTCATCTGTAAGGATCACTAACTCCTTTACTCCGGCAGCATCAATTAACCTGGAGCTTTCACTCTGGAAAAGGGCAGCCGGGGAGCTGGTTAGGAAAATGAATATGAAGAAAAAATATCTCATAAAGAGGAACTAAAAACGCCCTGTATGAAAATCACATCAGGGCGTTCTAAACTGTTTTAAAACTAACGCTTAGCGTTGCAAGTTCTTCGCTTCAATACTTAAAGTCGCGTGAGGTACAAGCTTAAGGCGTTCTTTATTGATCAATTTACCGGTAACCCTGCAAATCCCGTAGGTTTTGCTTTCTATACGTACCAGGGCATTTTTAAGGTCCCTGATGAATTTCTCCTGACGTATGGCCAGCTGGGAATTTGCTTCCTTGCTTAGGGTCTCACTTCCTTCTTCAAAAGCCTTGAAAGTAGGGGAAGTGTCATCTGTACCATTGTTTCCGTCATTAACATAGGCGCTTTTATAAAGCTCTAGTTGTTCCTGTGCCTTTCTAATCTTTGCCTGGATTAATTCCTTAAATTCCGCCAGCTCGGCATCACTGAAGCGTTCTTTGGTCTCTGTTGACATGGGTCTTAATGTTTTTTGATCCACAATTTAGTGGTGACGTTATCGAATTCCACCTCGCTTCCATCCTTAACCACATCTGCAAATTCGAGGTTTGCAGTTAGTGTCTCGTTTTTGATATAATTTATATTATTTAAGACAGCATCCTCGACAATACCATCCTTCTGTAGGGTCACATCAATAGAATCTGTTACTTCAAATCCAGATTCCTTTCTTAGGTTCTGTATCCTGTTCACAAGTTCCCGGGCAATTCCTTCGTTCTTTAACTCATCTGAGATATGAACATCCAACGCAACGGTCAATCCTCCATTGCTCGCCACCAGCCAGCCCTCGATGTCCTGAGAACTGATTTCCACTTCATTGGCTGCAAAAGTAATCATTTTTCCATTAATTTCAATCGAAATAGTACCCTCGCGTTCAATGGTCGCAATTTGCTCTGGAGTGAAGTTATTTATAGCCGCGCTCACTGCTTTCATGTCTTTTCCAAACCGCGGTCCAAGCACCTTAAAGTTAGGCTTTATTTGCTTCACCAGTAGCCCTGAAGCATCATCTATGAGTTCGATCTCCTTTACGTTTACTTCAGATTTTATAAGATCCTCCACCGCAGCGATCTCTGCTCTTTGCTGCTCATCCAAAATAGGGATCATGATCCTTTGCAGCGGCTGTCTTACCTTGATCATTTCTTTTTTACGCAGTGAAAGTACTAGAGAAGAAATAGTTTGAGCCTTCTGCATTTTGCGCTCCAGTTCCTTATCTATGAATGAGGCATCAAAAACAGGGAATTCTGCCAGGTGAACAGATTCATATTTTTCTTTCCCGGTGGCGGCATTAAGATCCTTATACAGCCTGTCCATAAAGAATGGGGCTACCGGCGCACTTAGTTTTGCAACTGCATCAAGACAAGTGTAAAGAGTTTGGTAAGCAGAGATCTTATCCTGCTCATAATCTCCTTTCCAGAAACGCCTTCTGCTTAACCTTACAAACCAGTTACTAAGGTTTTCCTGCACAAATTCAGAGATTGCACGGGTGGCTTTTGTAGGTTCATATTCTGAATAGATTACATCTACCTTTTGTATAAGAGTGTGTAATTCTGAAAGGATCCACCTATCAATTTCAGGACGTTCAGCTGAAGGAACATCTTCTTCAGAATAAGTGAAATTATCCAGGTTGGCATATAAGCTGAAGAATGAATAGGTGTTATAGAGCGTTCCGAAGAATTTACGGCGCACCTCCCCTATTCCCTCAATATCAAATTTTAAATTATCCCATGGGTTGGCATTGGAGATCATATACCATCGTGTGGCATCGGGTCCAAAAGCAGCCAGGGTTTCAAATGGGTCTACGGCATTGCCAAGACGTTTGGACATTTTCTGGCCGTTCTTGTCAAGTACAAGCCCGTTGGAAACCACATTTTTATAAGCTACATCATCAAAGATCATCGTAGCGATAGCGTGCAGGGTGTAGAACCAACCTCTTGTTTGGTCAACCCCTTCAGCAATGAAATCGGCCTTGCGCTCTCCTCCCTCTACCTTCTCTTTATTTTCAAATGGGTAGTGCCATTGTGCATAAGGCATGGAGCCTGAATCAAACCATACATCAATAAGATCTGCCTCCCTTTTCATTGGCTTACCAGATGGAGATACAAGTATGATTTGATCCACCACATTTTTGTGAAGATCTACTTTATCATAGTTCTCCTCACTCATATTCCCTGGTTCAAAACCTTCGAATATATCTTCTTTTGCTACTCCTGCTTCAATGGCTTTTTTGATCTCAGCCTTAAGTTCAGCAACAGAGCCTATGATCATTTCTTCCTTCCCGTCCTCTGTTCTCCATATTGGCAATGGGATACCCCAATAGCGGCTACGGGAAAGGTTCCAGTCATTTGCATTTGCAAGCCAGTTCCCGAATCTACCTTCTCCGGTAGATTTTGGCTTCCAGTTGATGCCCAGATTAAGCTCATGCATACGATCCTTAAAATCTGTCACCTTGATGAACCAGGAGTCAAGGGGATAATATAATATTGGCTTGTCTGTTCTCCAGCAATTAGGATAACTGTGAACATATTTTTCCACCTTAAAGGCGCGGTTCTCCTCTTTTAATTTGATGGCGATCTCCACATCTACAGATTTCTCCGGGACGTCGCCTTCATCATAATATTCATTTTTCACATACTTCCCGCCAAGTTCCCCAAGCTGCTTTACGAATTTTCCCTGCAGGTCTACCAACGGTACCAGGTTTTCGTTCTCATCCTTGACCAAAAGCGGCGGCACCTCAGGACTTGCCTGTTTAGCTACCATGGCATCATCTGCACCAAAAGTTGGAGAGGTATGTACTATTCCCGTACCATCCTCTGTAGTAACAAAGTCCCCGGCGATTACCCTAAAGGCATTTTCAGGCTTATGGTAAGGCTGCACATAAGGCATCAATTGGTGATACTTGATCTCCACCAGGTCTTTTCCCAGAAAGCTTTCTCCAATTAAATACGGGATCTTATCTCCCTGCTTAAAAGGCTTCAGTCCTTCCTCACTTTCAACCTTTTTAAACTTCTTATCGAATTGTTTTTCAGCAAGATCCTTTGCCACCACAATAGTGATAGGCTCAAATGTATATTGATTATAAGTTTTAACTGTAGTATACTCAATTTTTGGACCCACTGTTAATGCGGTATTGGCCGGCAGGGTCCAGGGAGTAGTGGTCCAGGCGATGAAGAATACATCCTGCGAACCATCCAGAAGAAAATCGGGCAGGGATTCTTTCTTAGCCCTGAACATCGCAGTCACAGTAGTATCTGTAACATCCTGGTAAGTACCCGGCTGGTTAAGTTCGTGAGAACTCAATCCTGTACCTGCTTTTGGGGAATAAGGCTGTATAGTATAACCCTTATAGATAAGGCCTTTTTTGTAGATCTCTGAAAGCAGCCACCATACGGTTTCCATGTATTTGGACTTATAGGTAATATATGGATCGTCCATATCTACCCAGTAACCCATTTTTTCAGTAAGGTCATTCCAAACATCTGTATAACGCATTACTGCATTCTTACAGGCCTGGTTATAGTCCTCTACACTTATTTTCTTTCCAATATCTTCCTTGGTGATCCCAAGCTCCTTCTCTACCCCAAGTTCAATTGGCAAACCATGGGTATCCCACCCTGCTTTACGTTTTACCTGGAAACCTTTTTGAGTTTTATATCGGCAAAAAATATCCTTAATGGCACGCGCCATCACGTGGTGAATACCCGGCAGACCGTTTGCAGACGGTGGACCTTCAAAAAAGATGAAAGGTTCTTTCCCTTCACGGGTGGTCATACTTTTCTCAAATACTTCATTTTCCTTCCAGTAGCCAAGGATCTCCTCGGCTACTTTTGGCAGGTCAAGTCCTTTATATTCAGCGAACTTTTTGCTCATTTCTTCAATATTTCCAATGAGTCGCGAAAATAAGGATTTTTAAGAAATTACGTGATGATTAAATGGTTAAATGATATCATAGCAGCCCCAAGGCTAAAATGTAGAATTAGCATTTGAAGATAAAAATGTGCTACCGGGGAACTGTTTTGTGCTGCAGGGAATTAGTTGCCCACAGCTTCAGATAATTCATCCAGGGTACCATTCACCCTTAGGTCAACTTCTGTTTCATTAAGCATTTTACTATTTGAATGTAATATCCCATTAAAATGGATCTTAAAACGGGTATCTTCCCTGTTAAATATAAAATCCCTGGCACTTTGAGTGAGGCTTCCCCATTCCTTTTCGGCAAATAAGGAAACATCCTCTGTCCCATTGGCGGGGATATAAACAATTTCTTCCAGCTGGCCCACCACCTTCATTTCGTCCCTTATAGTAATGAAAAAGATCCGCTTCTTATCTCTGTGGGAAAAGTATTGAAATTCCTGGCCCTAATAACCAGGTCCAGGCCGTCATCTGAACTAAGGATATTAGTTTCCACTTCTTCAATACTAAATTCCATTTTTTTAAATGCCGGGAGAGTATCGCTCAATTCGAGGTCAAATTCTTCTTTGCCTTCTATTGGAACATCCAGAATGACTGATGCCTTTAGAGCATAGTGTGCACTATCAATATTATTTTCTTTAAAATAACTTAGCACCCGGTCAAGTGGGCCTGACCTTACCTCTAATGGCAATTCTATCACTGTACTATCCCCACTGTTTAAGGTCACGGGATCATCATGCGCATCCTCCACCACCTTAATAGAATCGATGTAAGCCTCGTATTCCAAGCTACTGCTGCTAAATTCGACAGGCAGGGAATTCTTAAAGATCACCTCTGCAATAACATCTACCCTGTCGTCACTTATATTAGTTATTCTGGCTGAGAGGATATCCATTTCAGGAGTTAGGCCCTCTGCTATTATTCCCCCCTGAGATGGTGATGAGGAATCCGAAGAAGAAGAAGAAGAAGAAGAAAACCACCACCATATTCCTGCAACCGCTATTAACAGCACACCAATTAATATTATCCATTTATTATTTCTCATATCATTTCCTTTCTTCAATCACATAGAATAATATCTACTTGTTAAAATTTGAAGATTTAAGAATAAGATATCAATTACGATGTAACTATCACAATAACAAGGGTTAAGGTTTTTATAAGATGCCGGAGGCAGAATAAAAAAAGATCATAAAATAATTCCCGGGGAGAAATATTGGGGTGTGGTAACATACAGCTCAAAACAGCAAGATAGTTTCGGCAGTAAAAACTTCTAAGTTTTAAATTTTGCTTTTAAAAGCTATACCTCAAGGCCAGTACCAGGTTTCTTCCCGGTGCGGTAAGGCCAGATGAATAGGTACGATAGCGCTGGTCGGTAATATTTTCTAAGGATGCCGTGGCTTGCCAGTGTTCGTCGATCTCATACTGCCCGGTAAAATTAAGGGTATACCAGGAAGGGGAGTAAGGATTTCCGTTTTCATCTACAGCATATAAAAATGCTTTGCCCTGTTCCTCCGGTGCCAGGTCCTCATAATCGAACTGCCCGTTGTATTCACTAAAGAAGTCCAGCTTCACTTTCCCGGAAGTCCATACAAGGTGAGTGTTTCCAAATAACGGAGCCGCGTGGCGAAGCGGTACAGTGCTGCCGTCCTCCTGCTCCTCCCTACCGCGGGTAACTGTAAGCTGGGAAAGAATTTTTAAGGCCTGGGAGATCTTTAACTCTGCCCCGGCCTCAATCCCGTAAACATAAGCTCCTGCTGCGTTTTGAATTGCCTGCACCCTACTGGGCTCCCCCTGGTAATCTATAATTGTAACTCCATTAAGATCAAATTCCCTGCGCACCATGGCATCTTCAAGGATGGTATAAAATGTTCCCAGGTCCACGATGAAATTATGGGAGATCTTCCAGTTAAGCCCGGCATCCATATTATAAGCATATTCAGGTCGCAATCCAGGGTTTGGCACAACAACCGCACCGGGCTCAGAGTCAAAGATCTTACCAATATCGTCAATATTAGGAGCCCTGAAGGCTGTAGAAATATTTGCCCTCCAGGTGGTCCTGTGATTTGGTTTCCAGTTTATTCCTGCGCTTCCCGTAAGGGCCCCGGTTTCCAGGTTGGCATTGTCAAATGGGAAATCATAAAAGGAATCCTCAAAATTTGCCCTAAGCAGGATCCTGTTATACCTGGCACCAAACTGTGCATTAAGTTGCTTATTGATCTCCCATTGAAAGCTGCTGTAGGCGGCGATGGATTGCCAGGAGGACCCATCGGGATATCTTGAAGGATCTGGTGCAATTGTATTATTAAGGAGATTTCTTTGAGACCCTGTGGAACCTATAAAATTAAGAACATACTCTGCTCCATAATGGAATTTATCCTTACCAAAGTTTTTTTCGAAATCCAGGTTTGCAGACCAGGCATCTACGTTCTCTTCTGAATGATATTTTATATCACCTCCAAAATCCCGGTCATTTCTGCTTTCATTAAAGAATTGATAAGCACCTGTAAATTTTACCTTGTCATACATTTTCCGGTGGGTTCGGGCTTCAATTTGCACATTTCCCAGAAACCATCTTTGCGGCCCGTAATACCATTCAGCACTACGGGGACGACCGTTCCGCTCCTGGTAGAGCCTGTCGTATCGCGGGAAATTTGAAGTGGTGGAATAATATAAACCCATTGTAAGATCCCACAATTCGTGGGGCTGGTAAGCGATCTTTTGGAGGAGGTTTATCTGGTTATATCCCGTTGGCACCTGCACCCGTGGATCATCATTGTCCACCACGAAATCCTCTCCATTCCTGGTAACGACATACTTGGGCCTTAGATATTCTTGAGGCCCATGGCTTCCCATCCTAAGATCTCCAAAATCTGAATATGAGATACTGCTTAAAAAAGCCCATTTCTCATATCCAAAATTAACATCGGCATGAACGGTTTTCTCATTGCTGGCAGTAGAGAATCTCGTAAATGCATTCCCACTTATATTCTCTTCTTTATAGGAGAAAACCGGTTTCAGGGTATAAAAATTCATCACCCCGCCTATAGCATCACTCCCGTAGATCACAGAGCCGGGGCCCAGGATCACCTCTGCCTCCCGTACTGCCAAAGGATCAACAGAGATTACATTTTGCAGATTCCCGCTGCGAAAGATCGCATTGTTCATACGCACCCCATCTACCGTGAGAAGAAGACGGTTGGTTGCAAACCCTCTTATCATTGGGCTACCACCACCCATCTGGCTCTTTTGCACATATACCTTGCCCGTTCTTTGGAGCATATCGGCAGAAGTTTGAGGGTTGGTAAAGGCAATCTCGGCAGGTTTTATGCTCACCAGTTTTTGCGGCACATCCCTGCTCCTGGAATTAAACCTGGAAACAGAAAGGACGATCTCCTGCAAATTATTATCGTCAATAACCAAATAGACCTTTGCTCCTGCTGCCAATATTTGTTTCTTGGTAGTCACATGTTCCCGGTGGGAAACATGCTTGAAAATGATCACCTCCCCGGGTGAGAACTTTGTAAGATCTGCCCTTCCCTGGCCGGCAGTAAAGGTGCTTTTGGTCTTATCTCTGTTATAGATCGCTACATAGGGCAATGGTTTCCCTGTCTCTTCATCGATAACCAGGACCTCCTGTGCCTGTAATGAATTACATCCTGCAAGAAATAATATAAATAATAGTAACCGCATTAATTAAAAATTTCATTTAGCACCGTAAGGGATTGCGGGTTCCTGAATGATTCAATATGTAAACGGTAATAAGCGAGTAACATGGTAAGAAAATTAGCGCGTGCGCTCCTGGTTAGTTTTATATGCTCCAAGTCATCAAAATTTGTACCGAGAAGCTGCTTTAGAAGTACAAAATTAGGCCCGTCTATACAATACTCATTGGTTTTCTCCTCCTGGAAAATACCATCCAGGAGATTGAAACAGGAACCACCTTCAAGGGAATCATCCGGATAGAACCCCAGGTACCTGGTAAGCTCCAGCAGGAACAACAGGTGAAAGTTGGAAATATTTTCGGTTTGATCAAGGTAATTAACAGCTCCTTCCAGGTAAACGTATAGAGGCTCATTTTGTTCCTCCTCCTGGATGGCACTTCGCAAAACTTCAGAAAGAAACAAGACCATCGTGCTCTTCACCACATTGGTATGGAGACTCTGGTAATGCAACAGCAGCCGGGCATCCTGTAAATATTCCAGTTTACCTTTATCCTTGTGTTTTGCCACCAGCTCCAGCTGGGTGAGCGGCTGGAACATGGAGGCTTTGAATTTCCCTTTCCTTGACTTAAGCACCCCCCGCAGGAGATAGCTCTTTAAGCCTGAGGTTTGAGTAAAGCATCGCACAATAAGATCTGCCTCAGCATACTTAAGCGCGCTAATAACGATTGCCCGGGTGTTTACCAGCATGGAATTTATTTACCACCCGAAGATATAAAAATCGGGGTTTACATTCGGTCCTCTTATTAAGCACCCAACCTTTAATTAATTTCTTACGGGGGTTTCCCTTTGCGCATTAAGCAGGATAGTTTCCATCTCGTTTATAAGCACCGCAAGTTCTTCTGAAAGCTCTTTGAAAACCACGTAAGCACCATCTGTTGGCCTTGCCTCGCCGCTGTCTACTATAAGACCAAGAGTGGCGATCTTATTATTGAGCCGTATAGGATAATTTAAAGGATCCTGGTTACTCTGGTTTTTTACCTGGTATATAGCTTCTTCCACTGCATTCAGGCTTTCCAGCACAGCGGGATCAATATCTTCTCCCTGGCTTTCCTTATATTCTCTAATTTTAATCACCGCCTCATTGGCCTCGCTCACCTTTTCCCTGATCTTGACCAGCAAATCAAATTGCTCCTCCAGGTCTTCCCGGGTTACATCCTCAATTCTTGGATCCATCTTCACTTCAAAGCGTTCACTTTCCGTTTTTCCATTGGCAGTCACCCTTACGGTATACCATCCCGGCACAACCATAGGGCCACGTTCAGGTCTTGCCGACCATAGGATCATCCCGTCAAATACGGTGGATCCGGGCAGGCGCAGGTCCCAGGTGTAAGTATTAAGTCCACGGTTGGTGGTAGGCCCTGTGGTTTTCTTTTCTTCGGAAGGTTTTTCCTCTTTTCCACCCTCTTGTGCTGCCGTTGCTTCTGAAGTTTCCTTCTCCCCCTTTGCCGCCTTGATTCCATCTTCTTCCTTTTCCTCCACCTCTTCAGTAACAAAAGACTGTATAACTTCTCCTGAAGCATCTAGGATCTCGATCTTCACCTCCCCTGCTTCCCGTGCCAGATTATAGTTGAAAACAGCATCCTGCACACGGCGTACTGCGTAATAGGGGGTGTAGAGGTGAAGTTCCTTTGCCAGGTTTTCCTTGTTGTATTCCCTAATGGGTGCAATATCATCAAGGATCCACATGCTCCTGCCGTGGGTGGCGATGGCCAGATCCTTTTCTGTAACGGCAAGGTCCCGTATGGCAACATCGGGTAAATTGAGCTGCAGGGAATTCCACTGTTCCCCGTCGTCAAAGGAAACATACATTCCATGTTCTGTACCTGCATAAAGTACTCCCGGGGTGGTTATATCTTCCCTTACCGCGTGCACATAATGCCCTTCCGGAATCCCGTTTATGATCTTCTTCCAGGTTTTCCCGTAGTCATTGGTCTTAAAGATATATGGGGACCTGTCGTTCATTTGGTAGCGCTTTACTGCCACATAAGCCGCCCCTGCCTTATGCCTCGATGCATCAATAATGCTCACCCGCGAATGCTTTTGAAGGCCGGAAGGAGTGATATTCTCCCAGGATTTTCCATGGTTACGTGTAATATGTATCAGGCCATCGTCTGACCCTGCCCAGAGGGTATTCACCTCGTGAAAAGAAGGTGCCAGCGCATAAATAGTGGCATAGAGTTCTGGGCCACTCATATCCAAAGTGATCTCTCCCCCGCTTACTCCCATGGTCTCAGGATCGGCATAGGTAAGGTCCGGGCTTATTTTTTCCCAGGATTGCCCTTCACTGGTGGTTGTCCACACGTGCTGGGAGGTAACATACAGCCGGTCCTCAAGAGTGGAGAAAACTATAGGGTAGGTCCAATGCACCCGCTCGGGAAGGGTTTCAGCAGCGTTACCCATAAAATAACGCGGATACGGCTCTATACGTCTTCGCTCTCCCGTTCTTCTATTGATCCTGGTGAGAACGGCTGAATAACTACCCGCATAGAAGATATCAAGGTTATTGGGATCCTGGGCAATGCACCCACTTTCACCACCTCCTACCGCATAGGAATGCACCCGGGGTTTAAGGGTATTATTCCCGGCACTAAGAAAATCCCAGCCTTCACTGGGAATGGCCACTGTGCTGTTATCCTGCTGGGCCCCGGCTATGAAATATGGAAAGTCATTAGTTGCTGTAATATGGTAAAGTTGTGCAGTGGGGAAATCCTCATCTGTCCAGGTCTTCCCGCCGTTAACACTTATTGTTCCCCCACCGTCATTGGCCTCTGCCATTCGGTTAGGATCATTGGGGTCTATCCACAGGTCGTGGTTATCGCCATGGGGCACCCTTATTTTCTCGTCAAAAGTTACTCCGCCATCTGTAGATTTCCAGAAATCAACATTGAGTACGTAGACAGTTTCCCTGTCCTTAGGATCGGCATAGATTCGGGTGTAGTAGAATGCCCGCTGGCGCAACTTTCTGTCTTCGTTGGTCCTTTCCCAGGTCATCCCGGCATCATTGGATTGAAAAACGCCACCTTCATTGGCTTCGATGATTGCCCACACCCGGTTGGGATCCACAGGTGAAACGGTTATTCCAATTTTCCCTATCGGCAACTGCGGCATCCCCGGTTTGTTGGTTAGTTCCTCCCAGGTCTTCCCGCCGTTGGTTGATTTGAAAAGGCCGGAGGCACCGCCCCCGCCCCACATTTTCCAGGGGGTGCGGTAAACTTCCCAAATGCTGGCGTAAATAGTTTCAGGATCATTGGGATCCAGGATAATATCTGCTGCCCCGGCCTTTGGCCCTTTGTACAGCACTTTATCCCAGGTCTTCCCGCCATTAGTAGTCTTAAAGACCCCGCGCTCTTCATTGGGCCCAAAGGGATGTCCTAACACTGCGGCATATACTATATCTGGATTGGTGGGATGAATACGAACCCGAGAGACGGTTTGTGAATCTTTTAAACCTACATGTTCCCAGGTCTTTCCTGCATCAACAGATTTGTATATTCCGTCACCCTGCATAATATTCCCACGAAATTGAGATTCCCCCAAGCCTATATACACGACATCGGGATCACTGTCTGCCACATCAACGGCTCCTACAGAGGAGGCATTTATTTGCCCGTCTGTAACAGGATTCCAGGTAAGGCCGCCATCTGTAGTTTTCCAGAGTCCGCCCCCGGTGGCACCAAAATAATATTCGTGGGGCCTGTTCGCATGCCCAGCAATTGCAGTAGATCTTCCACCGCGGTAAGGTCCTGCAATCCTGTATTCAAGGGTTTGAAAAGCTGAGGTGTCAATTTCCTGTTGCGCCTGTATTTTTTGCAGGGACAATAGAGAAAACAATAATGATAAAATTAGAGACAGCGTGAAGTAATAGCCTTTTTGTTTCATAGTATGTAAGGAATGTACTTCAAGTTTAAGGATTTTTTGTCTTTAAAACCTAAAAGTGGTGGGGGAAATGCGGGATAACAGAATTGCCGGCAGGAAATTCTCCTAACTTCAATTATAAGGAAGACTAGTTTTTACTGGACTTTTTGAAGATTTCAAAGTAAAATTTCTCCGGGGCAAGCCTGCAGAGCATTTTAGTGGAACACGTTTTCGAACTTCACTACATTTACTTACGAGGCAAGCGTAGGGGTATTTACCCTCTTCGAATAAAAAATGCCGCTCGAGGAGCGGCACTTAATTTTTTGTATATAAGGTTGGATTATACCACGCCTTGAGCAAGCATAGCATCGGCTACTTTTACGAAACCGGCGATATTTGCACCTTTAACATAGTCAATGTATCCATCTTCTTCAGTTCCAAACTGTACACAGGCTGCGTGAATGTTCTTCATGATCTCGTGAAGTTTTTTGTCAACCTCTTCCGCGGTCCAGCTATATCTCATGGAGTTTTGTGACATTTCAAGACCTGAAGTGGCAACCCCACCGGCATTAGAAGCTTTCCCCGGTGAGAAAAGTATCTTTGCATCCTGGAACACAGCTACAGCCTCTGGCGTACAAGGCATATTGGCACCTTCTCCAACAAGCATACAACCATTTGAAACCAGTTTTTCAGCATCTTCTTTATGAAGCTCATTTTGTGTTGCACAAGGCATTGCCACATCACATTTCACACCCCATGGAGTTTCACCATCGAAATATTTAGCTGAAGAATATTCATCTACATATTCGCTTATTCTTCCTCTTTTCACATTCTTAAGGTCCATGATGAACTGAAGTTTGGAAGCATCAATTCCGTTCTCGTCATAGATATACCCACCGGAATCGGACATAGTGATCACTTTAGCCCTAGTTGGGTAGCTTTTTCAGCAGCATACTGTGCCACATTTCCTGATCCGGAGATAACAACAGATTTTCCTTTTAATGAATCACCCTTTACCTCCAGCATATTTTGCGCAAAGTATACGTTACCGTAACCCGTAGCTTCGGGACGAATTAACGATCCTCCATAAGAAAGGCCTTTTCCGGTAAGAATTCCGGTAAATTCATTTCTCAGCCTCTTGTATTGTCCAAACATATAACCCACTTCACGTGCACCTACACCAATATCTCCTGCAGGAACATCCGTATCTGCACCAATATGGCGCTGCAGCTCTGTCATAAAGCTCTGGCAAAAACGCATCACTTCATTATCTGATTTTCCTTTAGGGTCAAAATCGGCACCACCTTTACCACCGCCCATAGGAAGTGTGGTAAGACTGTTCTTAAACACCTGCTCAAAAGCAAGGAATTTAAGGATACTAAGATTTACTGATGGGTGGAAGCGAATACCTCCTTTATATGGTCCAATTGCAGAGTTCATTTGAATCCTGAACCCGCGATTTACTTGTGTCTTTCCCTGATCATCTATCCACGGCACACGGAACATGATAACCCTTTCCGGCTCTACCATTCGCTCCAGCAACATGGCGTTTTGATATTTTTTATTTTTTTCTATAAATGGAATAACCGTTTCGGCTACTTCATGTACAGCTTGCATAAACTCCGGTTCGTTCTGATTTCTTTTAGATACAACCTCCAAAAAGTCTTTGACATTTTGCTCCATAATACAATGCTATTATTGTTATTAAAAACGTTTGCGTAAACTGATGCAAATATAAAGATTCTTTAATGATAGGCCTTGTAATTTTTTGATTTGATATAAAATTAACGACTCAATTTATTAGCGCAAAGAGGTCTTAAGATACTGTGAAAATTGTTAACTTCTATTTTATATATTTGTTTCTCCTTCAACCGGGTATACATGGCGAAGTTTCGCATTCTTGTTTTCTCAATAATTTTTTGTGCGCTTTCTACTCAAAGAGCAGGAGCACAGATAGGTATTTCCCATGAAGTTGGGGTGATCCTTGGCCCTGCCTCCTTTTTTACCGATTACGGGGAGCGATGGAATTTAAAGAACAATATTGAAAATGCCGGTTTTGGGATAGGGTTTGTGCATTATATGAACTTTGCCTATCAGGCTGAATGTAATTGTTACCCCACTCAAAATTATTTTAGTGATCACTTCAAGATTCGCACAGAGATGGATTACCTCTTTAGCGACCTGGAACATTATGGCCCGGTAGCCAACAAGGATTCTGAAGGTGGAAGGTTGTTACGGGCAATGCACGGCAGGACCCAGCTTCTGGAAATAGGTGCAGCTTTGGAGTATTATCCCCTTAGCATAAAAGATTATACCTCTTTTGGCCTGCGCTTCTCACCTTTCATCGCTGCCGGCTTCCACTTTGTGTATTTCAAGCCCACAGCCTGGTCAGACCTTGGTGAGATAGATAACCCCAAGGTGATATTTCCCACCTTCATAGGAGGAATAGACCTCGACGGGGGATCTACCTGGTCCCTGCAGGGAAGTATTGGTACCCGGTACAGGTTAAACCTGGTAAGTGACCTGGTTGTGGAAGCCAGGTGGAACTATTATGATACCGACTGGCTTGACGGTTTAAATATTGAGGCTCCTCAAAATAAGTACAATGATTTTGTCATGTGGTTCACTGTAGGCTATGTCTACTACCTCAACTACTAAGAATACCCGGTTCCCAAGAGCAAAGAAACAAGAGCCAAGAGCCAAGAAACAAGAACCAGGACTTATTAACAGAATGACTTCGCACTCCTGAGCCCAAACGACATTTGATCTTTCTGTTCTCTGTTCTATTTTCTTTGTTCTCTTTTCTCCAATCAACATTGTTTAACGAAAAAGAAATTTTCATTCCAGAGCCTGTTCCAGGTCCCCGATAAGATCTTCTTCATCTTCAATACCTACACTCAATCTTATAAGAGAATCCACCACCCCGGTTTTCTCACGTTCTTCCACGGGAATTGAGGCATGTGTCATACTTACAGGATGCCCGGCGAGAGATTCAACTCCCCCCAGGGATTCTGCCAGGGTAAATATCTTTAATTTCTCCACTACCTTAACGGCACTTTCAAGGGTGCCCTGTGCAGTAGTAAAAGAGATCATTCCCCCAAAGCCGCTCATTTGCTTTTTAGCGATCTCGTGGTTAGGATTATCTTCAAACCCGGGCCAGTACACTTTTCCAACCCTGGGATGTGTTTTAAGGAACCTTGCGATCTTCTCTCCATTTTCACAATGCCTCTGCATACGTAAGTGTAAGGTCTTTATTCCTCGCAGCACAAGAAAGCTGTCCTGCGGACCACAAATCGCCCCACTTGCATTTTGAATGAAGTATAATTTCTTTGCCAGCTGTTCATCCTTTACAACCAGTCCTCCAAGAACCACGTCGCTGTGGCCTCCCAGGTATTTTGTCGCGCTGTGCATCACAATATCTGCCCCCAGGTCCAGCGGCCGCTGCAGGTATGGCGTGGCAAAGGTATTGTCTACTGCCAGGAGGAGGTTATGCTTTTTGGCAACCCTGGAACAGGCTTCAATATCAATAATATTCATCATTGGATTGGTAGGAGTCTCAACCCAAATAAGCTTTGTGTTTTCATTAATGTGCTCCTCTAAAGAAGAAGCATCCTGCATTCCAATAAACCGAAATTTTAATCCAAAACCTTCAAATATCTTTGTGAATAATCTATATGACCCTCCATATAGATCATTTGTGGATATGATCTCATCACCGGGTTTGAAAAGTTTCATCACGGCATCAATTGCAGCAAGACCTGAACCGAAGGCCATTCCAAATCTCCCATTTTCAATGCTCGCCAGGGAATTTTCAAGGGCGGTGCGGGTAGGATTGGCACTGCGGGAATACTCATAACCCTTATGTCCTCCGGGAGTGGTTTGCGAATAAGTTGTTGTTTGGTATATGGGAGGCATTACTGCTCCATAGGCCGGGTCAATATTCTGTTGTCCCCCATGGATGGTTTTGGTATTGAATTTCATAAATGAGAATTAAAATATTTTTAAAATGAAAACATCCTGATGTTATTAATTATAAGTCGATTACAAGGCAATATCCACAAAGAATAAGGTAAATTATAACCTCTAAATTATTTGCTTCTAATGTACTACTCCTGTTGGGGATTGGCAAAATTGCATGTACCTTTATCCCTAATTTAACAATGAAAAATGCCGTGAAAAAGCTGCTTTGCACTCTTTTTATTATCACATTATTAACCGGTTGCGGGAAAGAGACCCCTCCACCTGTATTTGAGGAATTTCATATCGATGAGGTATCCAGTGTAGACTGCGACCCCGAGGAGGAAAATTGTGCTTTTATAAGCATTCATATTCCCTGGGCCAAAAATGACAATGACAGGAACAGGAACATTAACCGGCATATAGAGCAGCATGTCATCAATTTGATCGACTTCCAGGAGGAAAATGATTTTGGAAGCCTGGAAGCACTTTCGCAGAATTTTATCGATAATTATGAAGCATCTGCAAAGGAATTCCCGGAATACAACATCCCCTGGGAGGCATCAGTCGCAGGAAGGATCTTAACAAATTCGCCTGAACTTATCTCCATGGAATTTAAACTGGCCATTTTCACCGGCGGGGCTCATGGATTTACAAGTACCAGTTACCTCAACTTTAACCCGGAAACAGGGGAGACCTATGAAACTTCAGAGCTTTTCACTTCGGAATTCAATGAGTATGCAGAGCGTTTATTCCGTGAGAAGAATGATATCCCGCAGGACCAGCCCATCAACAGTACCGGATATTTCTTTGAGGGTGACAGCTTCAGCCTGCCACAGAACATTGGTTTTTACCGTAACAGGATCATATTAAGGTATAACGCTTATGAAGTAGCCTCATATTCAGAAGGGGGCATACAGCTGGAGATACCAAAGGAACAGGCAGAAGAATACCTGAAGATACTTTAAGTTCATAAGACCTTCAGCAAAAAAATAAAGTATGAAAAAGATTTACCATCTCTCCACCTGTGACACCTGCAAGAAAATTTTAAAGGAACTGGAGCCGCCACAGTCATTTATCCTTCAGGACATCAAGAACGAACCTATTACAGGGGAACAGGTGGATGAAATGGAGCGCCTGGCAGGAAGCTATGAGGCTCTTTTCAGCAAAAGAGCAAGATTGTATAAGGAGCGGAATTTAAAAAACGAAACATTAAATGAAGCTCAATACCGAAAGTTAATCCTTGAGCATTACACATTTTTGAAGCGGCCGGTTATCATTAATAATGGGGAGATATTCATTGGAAATTCCAAAAAAACCGTGGAGGCTGCCAAAAAAGCGATAAATGGATAACAGGAGGTTACTGGCCATCCTGGCTGCAACAGGAGCCGGTACTATCTATGGCATCAATCACACCCTGGCCAAAGGGGTGATGCCAGACCATATTGAGCCTTTTGGGTTTATACTTTTAAGAGTTCTTGGCGCTGCCATTCTCTTTTGGGCGATTAGCATCTTTGGGCCCCGGGAGAAGATCGCAACCAGTGACTGGCCCAGGATCCTGGGTTGCACCGTTTTTGGTATGGTGATCAATATGCTCATGTTCTTTAAAGGACTTAGCCTATCCACCCCCATAAACAGCTCAGTCATCGTTACCCTCTCCCCAATCCTGGTGCTTATTCTGGCAGCAATCCTAATCAAAGAACGAATTACCATCCTTAAGATCACGGGCATCCTCTTGGGGCTGGCCGGCGCCTTAAGCCTGGTGCTTTTTAGTGCCGAGAAAGCTGAAAATGCACCTAACATTCCCCTGGGAAATATTTTCTTTATGATAAATGCCATTTCTTACGGATTGTACCTAATCCTGGTCAAGCCTTTAACAGCCAAATATCATCCTTTCACCCTTATGAAGTGGTTCTTTCTCCTGGCGGTGATCATTAACTTTCCTATCGCCTGGCCAGAATTTTCAAGGGTGGAATGGCTGAAACTTCCGGTTGATGCAATCTGGAAAATGGGATTTGTTGTGGTAGGCACCACCTTTCTCACCTATCTTTTTAATGTCTATGCTTTAAAGGAACTAAGTGCCTCTACCATAAGCGCCTTCATTTACCTACAGCCTCTCATCGCGATCATCTATGCCGTAAGCACAGGAGCAGATACCCTAACCACCGTAAAGATCCTTGGAGCTGTGCTGGTTTTTGCAGGAGTTTATCTGGTAACCAGAAAGACGGGACCTAAAGCTGTTCGGGATTAATATCCATGGGTTTTTTTCCAAAGCGACGGGTGTCCTCTTTGGTTAAGACCTTAAAATCTTTAGTGTGATCCAAACTGCTTAGGTTTTCAAAAAGTTCCTGCGGCAGGCCAATGAGTTTTCGCTCCTTAAGGTCTATCCAGGCTCCCATCATTTCACAGCTGGCAAAATTCCTGCCTTTGTGATCGTAAAAATTATGTACGAACTCAAAATACATCCCGTCTTCTGAAAGTCCTTTTAATTGCAGGGTGACCTTTACCGGACGACCGGCAAATACCTCCTTGAAATAATAGACATGTTCATAGAAAACTACCGGGCCAATATTATATTTTGCCAGCTCCCGGTGTCCAAAACCATTCTCCATAAGAAAACCCATACGGGTGTGGCTCATAAAATTGATGTATGCAGTGTTGGCAAGGTGCCTGTTGGCATCCAGGTCACTCCATCTTATATCAAATTCTTTAACGTACATATCTTGTATTTGCTTTCCCGCTAAAATACCAAATTTTTATTATGCACGCATAATTGTTTTGTTTTTTGTAACATTGTCCATCTTGTCAATTTATTGCAATTTAGCCATATGCCGGTTATAGAAAGTACATACAAAGCTCCGTTGCTTTTCAGGAATTACCATATAAGCACCATATATGCATCTGCCCTGCGTAAAGTCCCCCGGCCACCATTCAAACGTGAGCGGCTGGAGTTAGAGGACGGGGACTTTATGGACATAGACTGGAGCAGCGCCCCCGGTAAAAATACGAGGGTTGTAATCATCCTCCATGGGCTGGAGGGAAGTTCCAACCGGCCTTATGTAATGGGAATGACGAATCATTTTAATAAGAACGGCTGGGATGTGGCAGCAGTGAATTTGAGAGGTTGCAGCGGGGAGATGAACCGGCTCTACCGCTCCTATAATGCCGGTGCCAGCGAGGACCTGGAACAGGTGATAGCCCATATTTTGGATGGGAATATTTATTCTGAACTGGCCTTAACAGGTTTTAGCCTTGGTGGGAATCTTATGCTGAAGTACCTGGGTGAAGACCGCAAACTCCCCAAAGAGATCAAGGGAGCGGTGGCAATTTCTGCGCCCTGTGACCTTTATAAGTCCTTACTGAAATTGCAGGAGCCACAGAATTTCATCTATTCCAGGCGCTTTGTAAATAAGCTGAAGAAGCAGTTACTGTTAAGAGAGCAAAAATTCCCTGGGCAAATCTCCACAGAGGAGATCGCTTCCTGCAGGAGCCTTTATTCTATTGATGACCTCTACACCGGTAAGGCGCATGGGTTTGAGGGAGCCAGGGATTACTATGAAAAAAGCAGCGCCCTCAATTTTATTCCTAACATTAAGATACCTACCCTGCTGCTCAACGCCACCAATGATGCCTTTCTTTCCAGGAATTCCTCCCCCGAAGGGCTTGCACAAAACAACAGGCATTTCTATTTGGAGACACCAAAACATGGAGGCCACGTTGGGTTCCTCCAGAATAAAGAGGAAACATATGCCGAGGAGAGAGCTGTTGAATTCATAAATAAACATGCCCGGTAAAAGTTTCCAGCTAATGCTGCTACCAGAACCTGGACTTTAAGTCCTATGTCCTTAATTAGCCTTACCCCCTCCAGGAAATTTATGTCTCCCTATGTAGAAGTGATTTACTCCTTGACTATTATATATACTGGTTTCAGGGAAATTCTATTTATTTTAATCTGGCCACTACGAAATTATTTTAAATGGAACCGGTCAAGGAGTGACAGCTTTATAATATTTTTACAATAAGCAATAGCGGCAGTACACATGGATTTTAATAACACAGAAACAGGTAAAATAGCCAAAATAAGATCCTTTGGGTTCTTTATGAAGGGTATTGTTTATATGATCCTGGGATCCCTCACCTTTATGGCGGCTTTCGGTTGGGGCGGGGATGTTTCAAGCCGTAGGAATGTTATTAAATTCCTCCTTGACCTCCCTTTGGGTAAAGCTCTTATAGGGATCGCATCCTTGGGCTTTTTGCATATGCCCTCTGGAGATTTTATCAAACAGTAAGACGTCCCAAAGGAAAAGCCGATGAGAAGAAAATAAAATCAATTTTTAAAAGGATTAGATATTTTTATTCCGGTTTATTATATGGTACCATTGCCTATTCCTTTGCAAAGCCGCTTATAAGGGCTCTCATGGGTAACAGTAAGGCCAGTGTGGAAGACAATGACAATGGTGATGAAAAGGCCGCACTTTGGGAACTACTTTCCATGGACTGGGGTAAGGCTTTGCTCTGGCTCCTGGCAGCGATCATTGTTGGACAGGCAATTCAGCAATTTTATATAGCTTACACAGCGAGTTATATGAAGAAGATAGACAATTATCCCAGTATAAAACACGAATATGATTTCATTAGAAAATCTGGCAGAATGGGCTATATTTCAAGAGGGGTGGTTTTTGGGATACTGGCGTTTTTTATCGTGGAAGTCATCCTGCAGCATAATGCCAACGCATACCAGGGTACAGAAGGTGCCCTGCAATACCTGCTTACATTTAGTTATGGCACCTGGCTCCTGGGGGTTGTGGCACTTGGATTGACCCTATACGGTCTCTTTAATGTGATGGTTGCCCGGCATGCGAATCTCACCAGGCTTACCTGATCGCTAAAAATAATTTTCACCTTTAATAAATGCAAGGTTTGGCTATATCTCAAGAGGGCCTGGCCACAACCTGTTCCACTAATTTGATTATCTTTGCGCAACTATTTAAAAATCACGCATGATCCAGTCAATGACAGGTTTTGGAAAAAGCTTAATACAGCTACCTTCCAAAAAGATAACGGTAGAGATCAAATCCTTAAACAGCAAGACCCTGGACCTTAATGCCAGGATCCCGGGACAATACCGGGAAAAAGAATTACAGCTTCGAAACACCATTGGTGCCGCCCTGGTAAGGGGAAAGGTGGATTTCTCCCTATATGTAGAGGTTACTGGAGAGGAAACAGCAGCTTCAGTAAACCCGGCGGTAGTGAAAAAATATATACAGCAGTTAAGAGAGATCGTCCAGGGTGATGAGACTGAGTTACTAAAAATGGCTGTAAGAATGCCCGATGCTTTGAAAACGGAAAGGGAAGAAATAGACGAGGATGAATTTGCTTCCATAGAGCAGGCGGTAATAGAGGCCTTAAAGGAGATCAATACCTTTCGTACAGATGAGGGCCTCGCTCTTGAAAAAGACCTCAAACAAAGGATTACCAATATAGAATCCCTTTTGAAAGACATCATCGCCATGGATCCAGACAGGATCGCCGGCGTTAGGGAACGCCTTAGAAAAGGAGTGGCAGAGCTAAAGGAGAATGTAGATGAGAACCGCTTTGAACAGGAACTTGTGTTCTACATTGAAAAATTTGATATTACTGAGGAAAAGGTACGTCTTGATAACCATCTATCCTACTTTAAGGAAACTATAGAGTCTGCAGACTCCAACGGAAGGAAACTTGCCTTCATCTCCCAGGAAATGGGCAGGGAGATCAATACCATAGGTAGCAAGTCCAACTACGCACCTATGCAGCAACTGGTAGTGCAAATGAAGGATGAGCTGGAAAAGATCAAAGAACAACTTTTAAACGTACTCTAATGCAAGGCGGAAAATTAATTGTATTCTCGGCACCATCGGGTTCGGGAAAAACTACCATTGTACGACACTTACTAGCCCAGCCTGAACTTAAGCTGGATTTCTCAATATCTGCCACCTCGCGGGAACCACGCGGCGGGGAGGTCAATGGAAAGGATTACTACTTTCTTTCCCTGGCCGATTTTAAGAAGAAGATAAAAAATGATGAATTCCTTGAATGGGAAGAAGTGTACCGGGATAACTTTTACGGCACCTTAAAAACTGAAGTTGAAAGAATATGGGCTGCAGGTAAAAATGTGATCTTTGATATTGATGTAGTGGGAGGTTTGGACATTAAGCATATATATCCTGAACAAACCCTTGCTGTATTTGTTAAACCTCCCAGTATAGAGGAACTCAAAATTCGTTTAAAGAAACGTAAGACAGAGAGCGACGACAAAATAAATATGCGCGTGGCCAAAGCCTCTATTGAACTTGCCACAGCCCCACAGTTTGATTTTATAATCGAGAATAATAACCTTCAAACTGCATTAAATGAAGCTTACGACCTGGTTTCAACCTTTGTGAAAGCAGAAAAAAACGACCAATGAAAAAGAAAGTAGGTCTTTATTTCGGGACCTTTAATCCTATTCATACAGGGCATCTTATAGTTGCTAATTTCATGGTTGAGTTCAGCGACCTTGATGAAGTTTGGCTGGTAGTTACCCCACATAATCCTTTTAAGAAAAAAAGCAGCTTGCTGGAGAACCATCACAGGCTGGAAATGGTATACCTGGCCTGCGAAGGACACGAAAAACTGAAGCCCTGCGATGTGGAATTTAGGTTACCACAACCCAATTATACTGCCACTACCCTGGCAAAGCTGGAAGAAGACCACCCCAATTATGAATTTTCCCTCATTATGGGAGAGGATAATCTCAACAGTTTTCACAGGTGGAAGAATTACGAGGTCATCCTGGAGCGCCATTCCATTTACGTTTATCCTCGTATCTCTGAAGGGGAAATGGATGACAGGTTCAAGGAGCATCAAAAGATCCACCGGGTGGAAGCCCCTGTGATCGAGATCTCCTCATCATTTATAAGACAGGCTATAAAAGAAGGGAAAAATATTACCACTATGTTACCTCCAAAAGTTTGGGAATATATTGATAGAATGAACTTTTATAAATAGGCGTTTCTAATTATTAATCTATTCGTCCGTTTAAACATCTTAATACCTCTTTGAGTTCGGTTAACCGGCCTGGCTTTTGTCGGTTGTAGGTTGTAGGTTGTAGGTTGTAGGTTAAAAAAGTGGAAAGTGAAGAGTAGATAGTCAGGATGTGTTAAAAACTGGAGAGAAGAACGGGGGGATAGTCGTTCGTAAGTCGTTAGTCTCAAGGGGGCATTTCCCTATTTTCTTAGTCCTGGCTCTTGTTTCTTGTTTCTTGTTTCTTGGCTCCTGTTCCCAGGTTGGTTCCTGGTTTTAATTTTGAAGAGCATAATTTGACAGAACACAAGACAAGGATAAAAAAAAAGATCCCGCTACTTGATAATAGCGGGATCTTCTTTTGTAAAGAACTGTCTAAGAAACCTTTTTGAAAGTTCGGTTGGGTTAATTGATCCTACTTTTTTCATTGTGGACCTATAACTTTGCACTTCGACTGCGCTCAATGTAACCTTCTCAAATCTTTTAAACAGTTCTTTGTACTTTATTATTTCCTGGCCGGAATGCGCAGCACCTGCCCGGGATATATTTTGTCGGGATGCTTCAACATTGGCTTATTGGCCTCAAAAATCTCATTGTATTTATTGGCATCTCCATAATGTTCTTTGGATATTTTACTTAAGGTATCGCCTGTTTCTACAGTATGGAAAACAGCTTCGGGTTCCTTATTTTCTACTTCCATTCGATCATCAACTTCAGCAATACCCTCAACATTTCCAACTACCAGGACAACCTTTTCCCTGGTGGACTGGTCTTTTGCCTTCCCCTTGACAGTAGCTGTGTCGCCTTCTATATCTATTTTAAGCCCATCTACCTGCAGGCTTAGGTCCCTTATTGTTTCTTCCAGCTTTCGGGCCGCCTTCTGGTCTTCCTGCCTCTCCTGTTCATTTATCTCTCCTTCAACCCTGGCAGTTTCCTTTCGGGTTTCTTTATTAGGACCAAAAACCTTGGCGCCTGCATTCTTTATAAATTTGAACAATCCCATAGCTCTACTTTGTGTTTTTTCTAAAGTACGAAATCCCCGTAATATTAAACATGTAGAAAATATTAAAGTTTTGTTAGCACCTCTTTCACTTAAAAGAAAAACAGGGAAAATTCCTGATGGCCTCTCCCCTGTTTAACTAAATAACCAACCAAAAAACTAAATGAAAACCGGTGATCAAAAATATCAACCGCCACTTTTCAATATTGTAACGCAAAATAAGGGAGTAGATTGTGAAGGCTTCTCATAAAAAAGCAGGATTCGGCAAATCTTTTAATTTTATGTATTTTTGGCCAGTATAAATAAGATTATGGATAAAACCCCCACGTTTGGAGTAATAGGAGGCGGTAGCTGGGCTACGGCTATTGTTAAAATGTTGAGTGAGAACCTAGATGAGATCAACTGGTATATGCGCAGTAAAACAGCGATTCACCATATAAAGACCCAGGAACATAACCCCAACTATCTAAGTTCGGTTGAATTCCATGTGCACCAGCTTAAATTAAGCAATGACATCAACGAGGTTGTAAAAGCTTCAGACTATATAATCTTTGCAATCCCTTCTGCCTTTGTGAAGCAGGAACTGGATAAATTAACCGTTCCATTAAAAGATAAGGTGATCTTTTCAGCAATTAAAGGAATAGTCCCTGAAACGAGCCTTATTGTGGGGGAACATTTCAACCGCGAGTATGATGTGCCCGATGAAAACTTCGGAGTGATCACCGGCCCTTGTCACGCCGAGGAGGTAGCCCTTGAGCGACTGTCCTATCTTACCATAGCCTGTATGGATGAGGAAAAGGCAAAGATCATGGCCAAACACCTCCAGAGCGATTACATCACCTGCAAGACCAGTGATGATGTTACCGGCACAGAGTATGCAGCGATGCTCAAGAATATCTACGCTATCGCAGCTGGTATCGCCCATGGGCTTGGTTATGGAGATAATTTCCAGAGCGTGCTTATGAGCAATGCCATTAGAGAGATGAAGAAATTCATCAAGAAAGTCCATAAAATGAAGCGTAACATCAATGACTCGGCCTACCTGGGAGACCTTCTTGTAACCGGGTATTCAGTCTTTAGCCGTAACCGTATGTTCGGAAATATGATTGGAAAAGGCTATACGGTAAAAAGCGCCCAAATGGAAATGAGCATGGTGGCCGAAGGTTATTACGCTACTGAGAGTGCCTATAAGATCAATAAGGAAAAAGGTGCTAAGACCCCTATTATCAATGCGGTTTACGGGATCCTTTACGAAGGAAAAAATCCAAAGAAGGTATTTAAGAAATTAGCTGAAAAACTAGACTAATAGTTTCATTAATTTGCCAGGATGCCTTTCGCGGGAATAACCGGTAATTTCACGGCTGCATCCTCCTTTACTGTATTTTTACTGAAGGTGAATGTCTTTTCATACATCCTGTTTCCTTCAAAAAATGTAACCAGGAACTCATTATTGAGCTTTAGCACCTCATCCTGCATGAACTCGATTTTAGCATAGGATTTAGCCGGAAGCACTTTTATTGAGTGCCGCATGGTTGAGGTGAGATCCTTCCCGTCGTAACCACGGGCAATGATAAGTACCATTTCTATGGGTTCCATCCTGTCATTGATAAGGTAAGCGTTCCAGTCCTGTGACCTGAAGGCTTTATTTTCCTCCCTCACGGCGGCTACGTAAACCCCTTCAACTTGTGGGATCTCAATATCCTTTTTCACTTAATCCAGTTTATTCTTTACCTTAAAATATAGAAAAATAAGGGCTATAACGGCAACAACAAAGAGGATTGCTCCCACCATGAATTCCAGGATCTGAAAAACAAGGGTTAGGGAAAGAATAAGAGCAAGTACAATAATACCCAGGATAATGATTCCAACTTTTTTCATCTATATGCTTGATTTAAATTGTTTAAGGAAACGCAGGTCATTCTCATAAAACATTCGAATATCTCCAATTTGGTATAACAACATTGCAATACGTTCTATTCCCATTCCAAAGGCAAATCCTGTATACTCTGTAGGATCAATCCCGCAGTTCTTTAAAACATTTGGATCTACCATCCCGCAGCCCATAATTTCAAGCCAGCCGGTACCCTTGGTGATCCTGTAATCGGTTTCAGTTTCAAGGCCCCAATATATATCAACCTCTGCACTTGGCTCGGTAAAAGGGAAATAGGACGGACGCAACCTTATTCTAGATTTCCCGAACATTTGCTTTGTAAAATACAATAAAGTTTGTTTTAAATCGGCAAAGGAAACATCTTTATCAATATATAGCCCTTCTACCTGGTGAAATATACAGTGGGATCTTGCTGAGATGGCTTCATTTCTAAAGACCCTCCCCGGGGAGATGGTCCTTATGGGCGGTTCATTATTTTCCATATACCTCACCTGTACAGAGGAGGTATGGGTACGCAAAAGTATATCAGGATCGGTTTGAACGAAGAAAGTATCCTGCATATCACGGGCAGGGTGATATTCGGGCAAATTCAGGGCAGTAAAGTTATGCCAGTCGTCCTCAATTTCTGGTCCTTCAGAAACATTGAAACCAATATTGGAGAAGATCTCAATGATCTGGTTCTTAACAAGGGAAATTGGGTGGCGGGCACCTATCTCCAAAGGTTCCCCCGGGCGTGTTAAGTCTCCATACACACCTTTTTCTACCTGCTGCCCCTCCATAGTCTCTTTAAGCAGATTTACTTTTTCCTGTGCGGCGGTCTTTAGGGTATTAATAGCCTGTCCAAAATCCTTCTTCTGCTCATTGGGAACATTCTTAAAGTCGGCAAAGAACTTGTTCAAAAGTCCTTTTTTTCCAAGGTATTCAATACGGAAGGCTTCAACCTCCTCCGGACTGTTAGCCTGAAAATTCTCAACTCTAATTATATGCTCCTTTATCTTGTCAATCATGAAAACTTTCATTTTAAGAAGGGCAAATTTACTAAAAAAGAAGTTTACCCCCTGTATGTGTGGTCCTATTCTATATAGCCTTTTTCCAGGAAATATTGCACGATCGCCTCTTTCATAAGCACCGCCTGTTCTCCCGCCTTTAATGCCGGCAGGGTTTCCAGTACCTTATAATGTGGCCAGCTGTCCTCGTCGAAATAATCGAATTCATAATACCCATAAGGTTCCAGCAACCGGCATATTGCTATATGCATAAGGTCCAGCTTGTGATCTTTCTTGAATTTCCTGTGGGGTTGCCCTAATTCCTGCACCCCAATTAAATATATTATTGCATCCAGGTCCAGCAAGTCCCCATCTGCAAATTGCTGTGAAAGTTTGGTTTGTAAAACTGTCCACCGCTCTTTTAATTGTTCATCTCTTGCCATTTGGCAAAGATACGTATCTTAGGCATTGTAAAAACTATATTTGAGCTAATGAATACAGTTGATATAATCCTGGCCGTGATCCTGCTTTATGGCCTGGTGAGGGGCTTCTTCCGCGGATTCTTTGCCGAACTTGCCTCCTTTGTAGCCTTCATAGCAGGTATCTATGTGGCGGTATATTTCTCCCATATTTTAAGCGATTATCTTGCCGACAGGGTTACCTGGAACATTCAATATGTGAATCTAACGGCATTTGCCATTACGTTTATACTGGTGGTATTCCTTATTTCTCTAGCAGGAAAATTTCTTACCAGCATAGCAAATCTTGCTATGCTGGGACTTCTGAATAAACTCCTGGGAGGCATCTTTGGCGTCCTGAAAGTAGCATTTATTGTAAGCGTGATCATCATGTTCTTCCATTCAACTGAAGAGGATGTGCAGGTAGTTGATGAAGAAACCCTGCAGGATTCAATTCTATATGGACCTGTACGCAATATCGCCCCGGCGATCATTCCTTCCATTATGAGAGAAGCCAGGGAGCTGGATTTGTTTGATGATGAGGAGGAGGAGACGGAGGTGTTGTAGGGGTTGGGCTTGCCCCGACCCGGAAGTTGGCGGTTTTCAGTTGTCGGTTGTCAGTTGCCGGTTGTCGGTTAAAAAAGGTTGTAGGTTGTAGGTTGTAGGTTGAAAATGTGGAAAGTGCAGAGAGTGGAGTTAACGCCTGTTGTAGGGGTCGGGCTTGCCCCGACCCGGAAGTTGGCGGTTTTCAATTGTGGAACAAAAAGCCCGCTATATCCCAAAGGGGAAATAAGTAATTGCTGCATCTACCTTTTTCGCGTAATGACTTAAAATCTGCGTACTCATCTTTCCTCCGTGAAACTCTTTTTTAAACTCCATTTAACTGTGGTTAAACTGCTATTTACCTCGAAAAGATGAAAAATCAGTCTCGCCTTCTCCCATCATAACCGACAACGGAGAACCGACAACTGACAACAAAAATCACTCACTACTACCAAAACAAAAAAAGGCCACCCTTGCAGGCAGCCTTTGATATAATATATGGGAAATTCTACAAAAAGTCTACTTTCCCTGAGTCTAAATTATAATACGCAGGAACGATTTGAACTTTTCCGCTTTCAACAGCCTCTCTTATGATCGTAGAGCGGGTTTTAAGTTCCTCGGCTGTGAGCTGTGCATTTTTCTTTACCACATCATTCACAGGAGCATCTTTACCTGAAGCCGCTATAGCAGGCGCTATGTGAGACAAAAGATGGTTCAGGTTATAGCCGTTGTTACCACCGCTTAAAGCAGCGCTTACGGCCCCACAGCTTTCGTGGCCCATTACCACAATAACCTCAGATCCTAAATGTGCTACTGCATATTCCATACTGGCAATAGAGGAACTGTTGGCAACATTCCCTGCTACACGCACCGTGAATAATTCCCCAAGCCCACTGTCAAAAGCATGCTCCGGCACCACACGGCTATCAGCACAACTTAAAACAATTGCATATGGAGATTGTCCCTTCGTTAGCTCTTCTCTTCTTGATTTATCCTGAAGCTTACCTTCCTTATTATCGGCAGTAAAACGTTCATTTCCTTCTTTTAACCTATTTAATACTTCTTCTTTAGTCATAATTTATCGTTTTAAATATTGAACTATTTATCTTTATGTTTTGATTTTATCTTCCCTTATAAAATTGGACCTCCGCAACATTTGCTTCTACGTGAAATTTCCATTTATATAGGTTAATTGATATTTGGTTCCTTACTATGTTATGCGCCTTCAAATACATTCACCCCAAAAAATTCCCTGTAACTGTGGGGGTTTTCAACCTCACCTCTTTGTGATATCAATTTTACATTAATATTCCTTTCCTCTGCAGTAACTGAAAAATCATCAAGGATCTCCAATACGTCCAGATCCAGCGCTTTGGTTTTGGTCACATCCAGGATAAGATATGTATTTTCTGGCAGTGCATATAATTCTCTCTGGATAGCAGCTTTATTTAAGAAAGTAACTTCCTCTGCCAGTTCCATTTTTATACGGTGTACCCCGTTGGATTTATCTTCAATATTAAGGAAGTGAGAGTTCTTGTAACTATTAATAAGTATAGTGATAATTCCAACTGCAAGACCAAGTAGTATCCCCACAAGAAGATCTGTTGCCACGATCGCCACCACCGTAACCACGAAGGGGATGAACTGGGATTTCCCTAACTTCTTCATCGTTACGAATTGCCCGGGGTTTGCAAGTTTCCATCCAATAATAAGTAGAACAGCGGCAAGAACACCCAAAGGAATAAGGTTAAGATATTCAGCTATTAAAAGCACACTGAATAGCAGGAAAAATCCATGGATTATTGCTGAGAGTTTTGTTCTACCACCATTCATTACGTTGGCAGTACTTCGAACGATTACCTGGGTAATTGGCAATCCTCCAACAAGACCAGACATTGTATTACCAACACCCTGTGCAACCAGTTCCCTGTTGGTAGGAGTAACACGCTTATGAGGATCCAGCTTATCTGTTGCCTCAACACTTAACAGTGTCTCAAGACTCGCTACAATTGCAATAGTTATTGCCACAATATATACCTGGGTATTACCCATTTGTGTGAAATCTGGGAAGGTGAATTGGCTAAGGAAATCTCCAAAATTATCTGGCACCGGTACAGATACCAGGTTGTTTCCTGTGATTTCGAAAGGAGAGTCACTACCACTAAGGATCAATTGATAGATTATTCCTACCAGTACAGCTACAAGTGGCCCAGGAACAAGTTTGAAAAATTTGCTCTTTTTAACAAGGACCTTATCCCAAACCAATAGGATGACAAGTGAGATCGCTGTAATTAAAACCACGCCGGGGTCAATGGAAGTAACCATATTTGAAAGAGACCGGTAAAGGTCAAATCCTGTAGTCTCAAAAAATGCGAATGGCGTTTCTCCCTCTTCGTATCCCAAAGCAAGAGGTATTTGTTTTAAGAAAATGATAATCCCAATAGCAGAGAGCATCCCTTTAATGACTGAAGAGGGAAAGAAATATCCTATAACCCCGGCCTTTAAAAATCCCATTATAACCTGCAGGACCCCTGCAATAACAACTGCCACAAGGAACAATTCATAGCTCCCAAGGTCAGAGATTGCTGTAAGAACCACAACCGCAAGACCGGCTGCAGGACCACTTACCCCAATAGAAGACCCGGAAATAGCACCAACAACAATACCTCCTATAATACCCGCAATAATACCTGAGAAGAGGGGTGCGCCACTGGCAAGTGCAATACCCAAACATAGTGGTAATGCAACAAAGAAAACAACTAAACTAGCAGGCAAATCGGCTTTTATGTGTTTAAACATATATAATATTTTATTACGGAGAAATTATAAATTTGATCTCCAGATTTATTTAAAGGGAATGATTTTTCAGGACAAATACCGCAAATTTTAAATAGCGGATTGCATTAAAATATAATGCAACAAATATGGCCTTACACCCCCGGCGGGATGCATTTAAATCTTAAGTATAAAGCTGTTATGCCTGTTTGGGAGGCGGGGATAGCACATCAAGGAATACAAGCCTGTAACCTTCCTTATAAGAATGGTTCAATGAGGTTTGCTCCTGTGAAAATTGTATGCTAGTGTAAGTAGGATCGTGGTCGTGAAGGGTATACTCAAAGCCGGGCTGGGTCTTGGAAGAATTTTCTTCCTCATTAGCCGTAAAAGCCATGGACACGTCAATGTCCCTATCTATGTACGTAACCACCGTGGGTGTTGCAAGAAACACCACAAAGACGAACAATAGTAATTGAGCTATTTTCTTCATTGTGGCAAAAATAATATTAAAAATTTCCTTAAAAAAGCAAATTTTACATTTTAATTAAAGGTTAACATAGAGAAAATCTATTTAAAGCGGTTTTAAATAGGTTTTATCCATCCACCCCTGAATGCCATTTGCAAGTTCAAACCGCACCCAGTCCTGATAAGTTTCCAGGACCTCAACTTTTGTACCTTCATGCAACGTGAAGATCTCCTCACCTCTAAGGGTAGGCTCACCCCTCACATCTGCTTCCTCTGCAAAAATGATAGCATATTGTCCTCCTGTGGCATATTCCCTTTGCTGAAATGCAAAGACAACAGAAAGGACAGAGAAGAAGATCCCAACCATAGAAAGGGTAAAAAACAGACGTTTTATAACACTTCTACGGTTGAAGTAGTAGATGAGAAAGAAGATGGAAAACAGGATGGCGAAGCTTATCGCCAGCCATGCCCACTGGTTATATCCAAGCACAGAGACCGAGTCTCGCCACATCCCGCTAAGACCGGTAGGCTCCCGTTCCTCTATATTATCCAGCACCATATTACGGGCAAAAGCCAGGTTATCGCGTATATCCCTGTCATTGGGATTGAGCTGAAGGGCCTTTTCATAGTTATAGATACTGTGGGCTATATTGTTCAATTTATAATGAGCATTCCCTAAATTGAAATAAACCTCTGCAGATGTTTCCCCGTTATCGATTATTTGCTGGTAATCATTTATTGCTGCAGCATAATCGCCCTCATTGTAAGCCCTGTTCCCTTCCTCAAAAAGTACAGGGTTTTGGCCCATAACAGGGAGAACAGCTAAAAAAATAAAGAAAAAAATATACTTTATATTATTATTCATAGCCTATAACTGTTTATCCAATGCTGCAAGTACCCGGGCAGCTTTTTCATAATCCTGTTCCATTGCCCCCTGGGAGGTTGGGGTATAGCGTGCAAATTCACAACTTTTAAGCAGGGAAATGAATTCCAAGGATGTTTGCTGGTCCACATTTTTTTCTGAAAGCAGGACCTGGATATGTTCCTTTGTCATTTCACTTGTTTGAATGTGCAATTTTGCCTTAAGGTAATTATGTAATGCCCTTTCGAGGGATTCATAGAATGCTTTTTGATCTCCCAAATTACGTTTGGCTTCTGAAAGATATTTTCTGGCCAGGCGGTTCGCCTTTCTAATCCTGTTTCCTTGTACATCATTTGCAAGTGTTTTTCTCTTTTTACCCAGAGCGATCGCTCCAAAAACCAGTGCAAACGGCAGAAGCATAAGACTCCAGAAGACCCAGGATCCAAGGAAGAAGGTGGAACCCACCGGCCGAAGGCTTGTGCTTAATTTAATGTATTTGAACTGGGCGCCGCTGAAATCTACCGGCTGCTTATAAACACCTCCTGTCGCTGCTGAAGGCATTGAACTTCCCGCAGGAGCCCTTTCCACTTGCAGCAGGATCTCCTCAGAGTTTATAGTCTTATAAGTACCGCTGGTGGGATCAAAATAAGAAAATGATATTCCCGGGATAGGGAACTTGCCTTGCCTGGTAGGGATCACCGTGTAATTATCTGTAAGGCTGCCCTGGGTCCCATTTAGGTCTGTACGCACATTCTCTGTGCGTTCTGGCTCATACCGCTCTAAGGAAGAAGGTACCTCCAGTTTTGGCAATTCAAAAAGTTTGAGGTTACCGTTACCCGATACCCGCACCTGTACAGTGAGGGACTCTGTAGCTGCAAGTTCGGTACGGCTGGGGCTTACCTTGAAATCAAATTTCCCCACCGCTCCTGTGAACCCGGCAGGTTTCCCGGCTTCAGGCAAAGATTTCACGTTAATAGTTCGTCTTCCTGCCGCCACTGTTTTATCCACGGTTTTATATAGCCTGCCCCCAAAGATATCACGCCGGTCGCTGGGTACATCTACAGAGACAGAGAGGGTAAGCGGCTCTATCTCCAATTCGCCTGTCTTTTGAGGGTAGAGAATTGTCTTTCTTAGCACAACATAGCGATATGGCTCCCCCTGGTATTCGCCGGTCTCGATCTTGAGTTGTTTAATATCTATATTCTGGCTCCAGAAATCCCGGTATACAGGACTATCCATTTCCCTCCAGTTACTCACGCTTATTCGTGGGCTTACGTAAAGTTTATACACCACTGTTATCGCCTGGTTAAGAAAAGGATTGGGATTTGAGATCTCTGCCACCAAATGCAGATTATCGCTCGCAATAAGTTCTGAGTTATCCCCGTCTTTAGGTGTGTCTACTGCTGCCGTTACCTCCACCTGGATGGGCGAGGTCTTATAGGTATCTCCATCAACTATGATCTCTGCCTGTCCAATGGTAAATTTTCCACGAGCTGTAGGTTCAAGAAAGTAACTGTAGGTCTTGGAGTAGGTGCGTTTCCCGTTGATCCACTGGTTGCTCACCACCTGGTTGGGGCCACCCACCACAGTAAAGCCGTTAAAAGAAGGAGCCTTGAAATTATCCCCATCCTGGTTCATTTCGAAATCCACCCTTAGACGCTCATTCACCCCCAGCTTTTGTTTGCTTGCCTTGGCTTCAAATTTTACCTGGGCAAACCCCGCTGAGGATATGATTAGAAAAAATGTAAGTATGAATAACTTCAAATTCATTTTAATACGATCAATTTTTTTAGTCTCCTGTAATGCAGGGAACTTACCAGTCTTTTCCTGTCCTTGTCTTTGCTCCCCTGGCTTTTTCAGCATTTATTTTATCCTGCACCTTCTTTTCTTCATTGTTCATAGCTTCCAGGAGGCTTTTTATTTGTTGTGGTGAGAGCTGTCCGGGCTGGGGCTGTTGTGCCTGTCCCTCTTCATTTTGCTCCTGTTCCTGTGGCTTCCCCTGGTCGTCCTGCTCTTCCGGCTCCTGCTGGTTCTCACCACTGTCACCTCCACTATCCTTCTTGTCTTCTCCCTGGTCACTATCCTGCTCCTGTTCCTTGTCTCCCTCGCCGCCTTCATTTTGATCCTGCTCCTGCTGGTCCTTCTCTTCACTTTCCTGGTCATCATCACCGCCGCCGCCTTCTTTTTCTTCTTCCTCTATCATTTTTTTGGCAAGGGCCAGGTTATAGCGGGTCTCTTCATCCTTCGGGTTATTACGCAGGGCATTCTTATAGGCTTCTACAGCATCTGCATATTTCTTTTGTTCCATAAAGCTGTTCCCCATATTATGGAATATCTTATGCCTATCTTCCTTACTTTCTGCCAGCTGTGCGGCCTGCTTTAACCTGGAAGTTGCCTGAGATGGCTTTTCTTTGGTATAGTACATATTGGCCATGTTATACCTGGCTTTTACGCTGTTATCGTTTTTTGCTACAGCTTCCCTGTAAGATGCTTCAGCCGATTCAAAATCGTTCTCTCCCAATTTATCTTCAGCATCCCGCATCAACTTGTTGGTCTCCCTCTCTTTTTTTCTGTTTTCCTCCTGGAGTGATTGAGCGTTGGCTACAGTAATGCAAAAGAATGCCAGGACCAGTATATATAATGGCCTCAAAACTTTGAGATTATATGCTTTTACCTTCATTTCTTAACTGCTCTTCGTTCGTTGAACAAATTGAGTTTTTTGACCCAGGCTGTTTTCCTTTCCAGCAGGAATATATCTACCAACAGCAAAAGGATTGCCAAACCGAGAAACCACTGGAATTGTGACTGATACTCTGCAAACTGCCGTGATTCAAATTCAGTTTTATCGAGATTCCCGAGAAAATCTGTCATATTTTCAGTCACTTCAGCAGTAACATTTCCGCTTATATAGATCCCGTTGGTAGCAGCTGCTATATCCTTAAGGGTTTGCTCTTCCAGCCGCGTGATCACGGTCTCCCCGCTTTGGTCCTTTTTATAGCTTTGCACCACTCCCCCTCGTTTCATAGGAATAGGCCCTCCACGGGGGGTGCCCACACCAATGGTGACTATTCTTATACCTTCATTTGCTGCATCTTTTGCCACACTTGTAACCTCTCCCAGGTGGTCCTCCCCGTCACTAATGATCACCAGCACCTTGCTGGTAGGCTCCTGCGGATTAAAATATGTCTTTGACAATTCAATCGCATCACCAATGGCGGTACCCTGTGAGGAGACCATATCTGTATTAAGTGCCTGCAGGAACATCCTTGCAGAGGAATAATCTGTTGTTATGGGCAGTTGCGGGAAGGCACTGCCTGCATAGGCAATGATCCCTACCCTGTCACTCGCCAGGTTGTTAAGAACCTGGTTTACCAGTTGCTTTGATTTTTCAAGCCTGTTGGGGGCAACATCCTCTGCCTCCATACTCTTGGAAACATCTATGGCAAAGACAATATCTACTCCTTCCCTGGTAACCATTTCCATTTTCGTGCCAATTTTTGGATTTGCAAGTGCAATGGCAAGACTGGCAAGTGCCAGTAGGATAAGTCCAAATTTAAGGGCAGGTTTGAACCAGCTCCTGTCCGGGCTTAAGTGTTGTAACATTCCCGGTGCGGCAAACTGCTTTTGTTTGCGCTTCTTCCAAAGATAAAGTATGGCATAAAAGAACAGCAGCACCGGGACGATGAGCAATAACCAGAAATATTTTCCTTCTTCTAAAATAAACATTCTCTATGCTGCTTTTTTAATGTTCCTTATATAAAACTCCTGAATATTGTAAATCTCAACAAGAGCTCCATAATAAGTAATAATCCTCCTATCAACAGGAATGGCCTGAACCTTTCCTCATAATTATAATACTTCAGTTCTTCGATCTCGGTTTTTTCCAGAGCATCTATTTCTTCATAGATCTCCTCAAGTTTCTCATTATTTGTCGCTCTAAAATATCTTCCTCCAGTGGTTTTTGCAATATCCTGCATAAGTTGCTCATCGATCTCTACGGGTACATTACCATACTGGAACTGGCCATTGGGCAGGGTGCCTATGGGGGAAAGCGCCATCCCGTTGCTTCCCAATCCAATTGTGTAAGTCTTAATTTCATATTCCACCGCCAGTTCACTAGCGATCAACGGATCTATAAACCCCGCATTATTCACCCCATCTGTAAGCAGGATGATGACCTTACTTTTGGCGTTACTGTCCTTTAGCCTGTTTACAGATGTTGCCAGTCCCATTCCTATGGCAGTACCACCTTCAATCACGTTATTATATTCAATATCTTTAAGAGCGTTAAGCACTACCACCTTATCACTGGTTACCGGGGTAAGGGTAAAACTCTCTCCTGCATAAACCACCAGGCCAATCCTGTCGGTTACCCTGTCCTGTATAAACTCTGCCGCCACTTCCTTAAGTGCTTCCAGGCGGTTGGGTTTAAGGTCCCGTGCCAGCATACTTGCTGAAACGTCAATGGCCAGCACTATATCTATTCCCTGGGTGGAACTGGTCCTGCTGGTAACATCTGTAGTACGGGGCCTGGCCATGGCGACAATAAAGAAAGCCAGTGCCAGCAGGCGTAGGAAAATCAAAATGTGCCTTAGTGTTGGCAAGATGCTTTTAGTACCTTTAAATCCTTTTAGGCTGGACATTCTAAGCTCTGCCTGCTGCTTATCCTTTTTCCAGAAATACCAGGCCGCCAACAGTGGCAAAAGTGCCAGAAGCCAGAAAAAACCGGGATTTTCAAATGTAAAATTCTCAAGCATCAGGGTCTGGTTTGAAATTCAACCGAATTAATTATTCTTCCCGCGATCTCCTCTGCATATTCATCCTCCTCATCAAAGATCACCGTTATTTGCTGGAAGCCACCACCCACACCAAAGTTGAGAATGGAATATTCCTTGCTTATAAACTCTCCCTCGCGGCGGGGATGCTCCATTTCCAGGGTACCAAACACCTTCACGCCAGGGATCCCCTGCAGGGTGGTGTAATCTTCATCCTTAACTATAATATTCCTTGCGCCTTTGCTTTCCAGGTTATTATAAACCCCTTCCACGGCAGTATCAAGATCAAATTTTGTCCCCTGCTGGAATCTTACGGTACTCACCACGACATATAGATCTTCCGCAAGGTCCCCGTCGATGAAAGTTTCACTACCTACCATCATTCTACGGGCCTCATCTGGCATATCCAATTCCCCGCGCTTTAAAACGCGCGGTGTGTTCACGGTTACAGCAGGATCGCCATATTCACTGCTTATCCATTCCCCCTCCAGCAGCTCTTTGGTAGGGTTTCCAAAGATACTCGTGGCCAGGTAATCAAACCCGCGCGTGGAGATTATTACAGAAACAGCTATTATTATTACCACCATACCCGCTGTTGCGCCCATAATGATCTTTCTACGTTTTTTACGGGCAAGTTTTGCCCTACGGTATTCCTCATCCCGCAACAGCTCCTCCTCTGTAGGCTCCGGGATCGCGGCTTTGGTATCATTGATGACATATTCTATTTTGGAGCGGTCCCCTTTAGCAGTAATAATATCAGGTCTGGAATTGGCGAATTTTGCAAGATCTGCACGCTGCAGGATTACCTTTAAGTCATCAATCGTATTGCGGCTAAGTTTTAATTCCCCTTTCTCCATTTTCACTTCCAGGTCATGAATAAGTTCAGAGGTGGTGCTTTCCATTGCCCGCAGGTGTACCTCATCTTCAATATACCGGCGAACAGCTTCTGTTAACTTGGAATAGTATTCTTTAGTTTCCCTGTTTTCCAGTAACCTGGAGTTGTCCAGCTGCTGTAGTTCGAAGAGGGCACGTTCGTAGGGAGGCAGTTGTTTGGCTGCTTCCTTTTTTTGTTTTCGTTTGCGCAGGAGGTAATAGATCAAAGCCCCAAGCGCTGCCATTCCCAGCAGCCACCATAGCCATACAAGTATGCGAAACCCACCTGGAACTTCCATAGCCGGTTTGATGGCATACATTTTTTGTTTGGTGGTGTCCACCACTACATCCCTCACCTCTACTCTAACCGAATCTGTAAAAAAGGGGTTATCATTCACCAGCACCCGTTGTGAGGGGATCATATAGCTGCCGGAGTCAAATTGAGTAAGGTAGTACTCCCTCACCAGCCTGTACCTGTTCTCCACCCTGGAAGTATCTATGGTAAGAGCCTCTACCACCTCCAGCGGATTAAATGTTTGAGCTTCAGGAAAAACAATAGAGGGAATTTCGGCTGCATCCACCGTAATTTTATAGGAGATTTGGTCTCCAATATAAATTTGAGCAGTATCAATAGTGGCAGTCACCCTTGTTTCCTGCGCTAAAGCAGGAAATGAAAGGAGCAGCAAAATAGAAATAAAGAGAGCCCTTTTAATGCAGGCAACTGTATCGCCGGCGCCTGTCAAGGCTGGTGTAATGGGTAAGCTAGTAAGGCAATCTTCTCTAAAAAAGCTGTTTGTCATTCGTTTTTCTTATCCTCTGGTCTTAAAATAACCAAGTAATTTTTTCACATAGCTTTCACCCACCATAGTGCTAAGCATTCCCGCCCCACTTTTGGAAAAACTATCCCTAAAATAATTCTCACGGTCTTGAAAGTAGGCTCCATAGGCATTTCTAACACTTTTGGAACCGGTATTTACCATAATGAGTTCGCCAGATTCCCTGTCCAACATTTGTACCAAACCAACATTGGGGATACTCTGCTCCCGCTCGTCATAGACGCGTATGCCGGTAACATCGTGTTTCCCGCTAAGTATCTTTAAGGTATGGCTGTAATCATCTGTCAAAAAATCTGACAGGATAAAGATGATGGCCTTTTTCTTTATGAGATTGCTCACGTATTTTAAAGCTTCTGCAAGATTGGTTTCCTTACCTGTTGGTTCAAATTCCAGCAATTCCCTAATTATACGTAGCACGTGGGACCTTCCCTTTTTTGGCGGAATAAAAAGCTCCGGTTTATCTGAAAACAGCAGCAAGCCTATTTTATCATTATTCTGAGTTGCAGAAAATGCCAGGATCGCCGCAATCTCTGTGATCACCTCTTTTTTGAACTGTTCTTTGGACCCGAACAATTCAGATCCCGAAACATCCACCACCAGCATCATGGTAAGTTCGCGTTCCTCTTCAAATACCTTAACAAACGGTTCATTATACCGGGCGGTCACATTCCAGTCAATGCTCCTCACGTCATCGCCAAACTGGTAACCGCGCACCTCGCTAAAGGTCATCCCGCGGCCCTTAAAGGTAGAATGATACTCCCCGCCAAAGACATGATTGCTTAGCCTGCGGGTTTTGATCTCAATTTTTCTAACCTTTTTAAGTAGCTCCTTGGTATCCATTTATGCTGTACTTCAATTAAGACTGAAGATCCTCTTTTTCGTTTATTTTCTTTTGAAAAATTTTATGGCGGGAGGATATTTCTATGGAACTTCTACCTCGTTGATGATCTTGCTTATGATATCTTCAGAAGTAACATTCTCAGCTTCTGCCTCATAAGTAATTCCTATCCTGTGCCGAAGGACATCATATACCACTGCGCGCACATCTTCAGGAATAACATATCCCCTTCTCTTGATAAAAGCGTAACATTTTGCAGCGGTAGCCAGATTGATACTACCACGCGGGGAAGCACCAAAATTAATAAGCGGCGTAAGCTCCTCAAGTTTATATTTTTCAGGGGTACGGGTGGCGAAGATGATATCCAGGATATATTTCTCGATCTTTTCATCCATATACACCTCCCTAACAGCGGCTTGTGCCCTGGCGATCTGCTCCAGGCTAACCACGGGGTTTACTTTCTCAAAGCCGCCTCTAAGATTGGCACGTACAATAAGCTGCTCCTCTGCCATCGCAGGGTATTGGATCACGGTTTTAAGCATAAAACGGTCAACCTGTGCCTCTGGCAGCGGGTAGGTTCCCTCCTGCTCTACCGGGTTTTGGGTAGCCATTACCAGGAAGGGCCTGTCCAGTACAAAAGTCTCATCGCCAATGGTCACCTGCTTTTCCTGCATGGCTTCCAGCAAGGCAGACTGTACTTTGGCAGGAGCCCTGTTTATCTCATCTGCCAGCACGAAATTGGCGAAGATTGGACCTTTTTTAATGCTGAAGTCATTGACTTTCATATTATAGATCATCGTCCCCACAACATCTGCAGGAAGAAGGTCTGGAGTAAATTGTATCCGGCTAAAGCTACCGTGCACGGCTTGTGCAAGAGTGTTAATAGCAAGTGTTTTTGCAAGACCGGGCACACCTTCCAAAAGGATATGTCCCTGGCCTAAAAGGCCTATGAGTAAACGTTCAACCATCCCCTTCTGGCCAACGATCACCTTGTTCATCTCATTGGTAAGCAGGTCAACAAAGGCACTTTCCCTCTCAATTTTCTCATTAAGGCTTGCGATATCTATTGAAGCGTTATTCTCTATCATTGATGTGTATTTTAAAATATGTGAAGATATTCACAAAATACCAACGATGCAAATAGAAAAATATTGGAGATAACCCTGTTAAAAACCTGCATTAAACAAAAAAGCAGCGGAAAAGTTTCCGCTGCTTTTAAATATGTTCAAAAAAGAGTCTTAGTCCAAAAATATGGTCTCCAGGTCCACTGTAGCATTGGAGCTCACTTCTACATTGCTCATGGTCTTAGCTGAAAGTCCGCTCGCAGCCTCAGGAGTTACAGTAATCTGGTAGGTTCCAGAAGGCACTCCATTAAGAACGAAGGCCCCGTTAGCATCTGTATAAGCAGAAATTGTGTGACTGGCGTTTGTAGCTTTTACCACAGTCTGGATTCCCAGTCCTCCAACGGCAGATGGGTGTACCTCACCAATGATCATGCCGGTCTCAGCAGTTGCAGAAACACGAATAACAGGTTTAAGAATGAATCCGCCAGAAGACCCGGCAGTTACAATAGACTGGTCTACGTCAAAATCCAACAGGAATTCATACTGTTCTCCTGCTTCAAGCTCCTGGTTCACCTGTAATTTAAGCCCAGATTGTTGTGCACTCGGGGTGCTAAGCGGCTGCGACTCCCCGTTGATTACTACAGAGTTATTGTTACCAAGGACCAATCTTATTTGGCCAAGGTGACCTGCAGGCACTTCAGCTTCAGCAAGCAACTGGGTTACCCCACCTGTAAGTTCAAGAAGATCATAGATACCGGTTTGTACGTTACCAACACTTACCCATCCTTCACCTTCAGCTTCAAGGTCAGATTTTATCATTACATCCTCCACTTCCACAAAAACTGCGTCATAGTCCCCGGGAGCATCTGTCATCCTTACCGTAAGACGGGCAGTATCCTCTTCCAGGTTATTATCATCATCATCACTACAGCTGTAAAAAGAAGTTAAGGCTACAGCAGCCAATAATAAACCGGCAAATTTTCTTAGTTTTAGTTTTCCAGAAAACATTTTCATTTTCATAATTTAATTGATTTGAGTTTTGCCTTGTTTAACGGCGTATTGCCGGCTTCATTTCACTTAAATTTATGCCTTAACAAATTTTAACAAAAGCTTAAAGTGGGTAAAACCCTACAAAGAGTTGAGCCGCAGGATCTTAAAATTTTTTCTTAGAAAAACACTTAAACAATCTTTAACACTATGAAAACAGTAATAATAACAGGTGCCAGCAGTGGAATAGGCCGGGCTACGGCTTTGGAATTTGCTCAAATGGGCTATAATCTCATCCTCTGCGGAAGGAATGAAGATGCCCTCACACGCCTGCAGGAGGAGTTTCCTTCAGCAGTAAGTTCACATATTCTGATATTCGATGTTAGGAACAAGGCTGAAGTATTTGAACAAATAGGCAATCTGCCAAACACCTTCAGCAGGATAGATATACTGGTTAACAATGCGGGGAACGCGCATGGACTGGAGCCTATACAGAGTGGCAATATTGACGACTGGGATGCCATGCTGGATATTAATGTAAAGGGTTTGCTGTACGTGACCAAGGCGGTACTCCCGGGGATGCTGGAAAGGGACAGCGGGCACATCATAAATGTAGGTTCCACTGCCGGCAAGGAAGTATATCCAAACGGAAATGTGTACTGTGCCAGCAAGTATGCCGTAGATGCCCTTAACCAGGGAATGCGCCTGGACCTCAACAAGACCGGGATCAAGGTTGGCGCCGTAAATCCGGGTCTAACAAAGACGGGCTTTAGTGATGTGCGCTTCAAAGGCGACCACGACAGAGCCGGGAAAGTTTACCAAGGCTACCAGCCCCTATTGCCGGAAGACATTGCCCGTATAATCGCCTTTATGGTGACAGTACCCGCCCACGTTAATATTGCCGATCTCACCGTGATGCCCGCTGCGCAGGCGAGCAGCGTCGTTGTTAATAAAGTTGAGGAGCGAGGCTAATTGTAGTTTGCCGGGATGATATTATTAAGGAGGAGTCTAGAATCTAGAATCTGGACAAATTGGGGTGGGTGAGAAACAAGAGACAAGAACCAAGAGACAAGACGGGAAAAAGAAGATGGAGTCCAGAGTCCAAGAGTTTCATATTCCGCTTTGTTGGCTTATTAATACGAGAATAATTCCGGTCACGAGGCAACCACCCCGCTCCCGCAAGCGGGACCACCCCTCCCTGGAAAGTAGGGGAGCCCTTTTTTTAGTATATTTTTTCCTCCGTGAAACTCCTTTTGTAAACTCCGTGGCCACTTGTGGTTAAAAAATCTCACATTCCAAGCACCAAGCATTAAGCATCAAATTCCAAATTCCAACAGAAAACAGAAAACGGGAAACGGAAAACGGTAAACAGAAAACGCAATTTCTTTTCCCGACTTTTTCGTATTATAGCTACACCGTAACTTATTCCATTCTAACGACTAAAGTCTAAAGACTAACGACTGGCATGATCAACAAACGCCTGCTTATAAAAAACCTGCTCGCGCATAATGACGAGAACAGCTTTTATGATAAAAAGCGCAGGCTTAATCTTGATACAAAAGAAGGAAAGGCAAAGTTCCTGAAACACGTGTGCGCGCTGTCTAATTCGAATCCGCAGAACAATTCCTATATCGTGATTGGGGTGGAGGATGAAGACAACAGCATCACGGGGGTGGATTTCTTTGATGACAGCAAAATTCAGAATTTGATCAACGCCTATCTTACGAATCCGCCGCTGGTGGGCTATGAGAATATCCCGTTCCCACACCTGCCAGATGAGCTGGTGGTAGGGCTGGTGACTATAAGGCCCAACAACGGGAAAATATGTTCCCTGCGCAAGAACATCTGGAAATATTATGGCGGGGCCGTATTCTTCAGAGAAGGGAGTATTAGCATGCCAAAGGTGTTTGATATTGAGGTGAAGGACACAAATTCAGCAATCGTAGAAGCAATCGAGCGGCATTCCCATAACAACATAGAGCTTACCCTGGACGGGGTGTTCGACTTTATGAAAAAACGCAAGGATTTTAATCCCGCTTACCGGGTTTTTAAAGAATATTTTGTGGTTTGCTGGGCCGGGAAGATCAAGAAGACCAATGGGGAGGTTTATTATTCCAGGGTGGATATCGAATTGATCAATGAGCAGGTGAAGTTGTTTTATTCAGATCTTGACGAGGTAAGTATCAAAGTGGATGAGGACCATTTTAAGATCGTGGAATATGTGAATCTGGGCCTTCAGAATAAATTTCAATATTACCCACTGGAAGAGGTGACGATAAGATTTACTGAAAATGCCGGCTATGATATCAATACCCGCCTGCTGTTTGAGCCGCCGCAGTTTGACAAAAAGATCCTCTATCACATTTATAACTCAAATAATGCTCTGCTGGCAAAACTTAAGAACGGGAAAGCTTTGAATAAAAATGAAGAGAAAGATCTTCTAAATTTGCCCGCAACTTATTTAATTTGTTATTTAAACAATTTTGAAAAGGCCATAGAGAAGCTTGAAAATGCCAGGGAATTGCTGCGAAGCCATAACAAGGTAGCCTACCAGCTATACAAGGAGAGTATGAGAATATTGAGAAAAGTAAAATACAGTTAAATGTCACAGGGAAGAAAAATTGTTATTGGAGACATACATGGAGGGTTAAGGGCCCTGGTTGATTTATTAAAAAAGGTAGAGGTAACCGTGAAGGACAAGCTCATTTTTCTTGGTGATTATGTAGATGGCTGGAGTGATAGTGCCAACGTGGTTTCCTACCTCATAGAACTGGGGAAGCAAAACACCTGCATCTTCCTGCGCGGCAATCACGACGACCTTACCCACCGGTGGCTGAAGACAGGGGAACTTAATGATCAATGGCTGCAGCATGGGGGGCAGTCCAGCATAGATGCTTACAGGAATTTTTCAAAGGAGGAGATCGCGGCGCATATAGAATTTTTTGACCAAATGGTTAATTATTACATCGATAAGGAAGAGCGGCTTTTTGTACATGCAGGCTTTACAAATTTGCACGGACCGCAGCAGGAGTATCATGACACTGGATTTTACTGGGACCGCACCTTATGGGAAACTGCCCTGTCACTGGACAATTCCCTTTCTAAAGAGCATGATTATTACCCCAAACGCCTTAAACTCTTTAAAGAGATCTACATTGGCCATACACCAACCACCAGGATAGGAAAGGAAGAACCGGTGAATGCGGCCAATGTTTGGAATATCGATACAGGGGCTGCATTTAAAGGGAAATTGAGTGCCATGGACATAGACTCCAAGGAGCTTTGGCAAAGTGAGCCCGTATATAAGCTTTATGCGGAAGAAGAAGGTAGAAATTAAGATATTTTTATACCCCGGGGGCATAATATCTTATTATATTTGAGGCATAAATGATTTCTAGCACTATTATTGTGAAAGGATCTATTAAAAGATTTTAAGCCAGCGCTTTACAGAATTCACCTTTTTGTATTGTATGGTCCCCTAAAAAATGAAGCTATGGCCTTAGATAACATGAGACTTGAAGTAATGCAAACTGTCGAGAAAGATGTAGACAGTTTTGTAGAAAAATATCTAATTCCTGTGGAGGAAATATGGCAACCTACAGATTTGTTGCCAAACTTTCAAAAGGAAAACTATATGGATGAACTCGAGCAAATTCGGGAAGAAGCCAAGGAACTTGGCTATGACTTCTGGGTTGTTCTGGTGGCAGATATGGTTACAGAAGAAGCACTGCCTACCTACGAATCCTGGTTAATGGATATGAAGGGGGTAGACCAGCATGGGCGCGACGGCTGGTCCAAATGGATACGCCACTGGACCGGGGAGGAAAACCGTCACGGAGACACTCTTAACAAGTACCTTTACCTTAGCGGCCGTGTGAATATGCGGGAGATTGAAAAGACTACCCAATATTTGATCAATGACGGTTTTGATATAGGTACGGGAAGAGATCCTTATAAGAATTTCGTATATACCAGTTTCCAGGAGCTGGCAACCAATATTTCCCATAAAAGAGTGGGACAGCTTGCCAAGAAGAAAGGTAATAAGATGCTGGCCAAGATGTGCAGCATTATTGCAGGTGATGAAATGAGGCACCATCTTGCTTACAGGGAATTTGTAAAGATCATTTTTGAGCATGACCCAAGTGAAATGATGTTGGCTTTTAATGATATGATGAAGAAAAAGATCGTGATGCCGGCGCAGTTCATACGCGAGAGCGGCCAGGGAATTGCAGAGGCTTTTGAGAATTTCTCCAATGCCGCGCAACGCCTGGGGGTGTACACCACTTTCGACTATATAGACATTCTTAAAAAACTTAATGATTACTGGGAAATAGATAAGTACACCTCGCTTACAGACGAGGCAGAAAAAGCCAGGGATTACCTTATGGCCCTTCCGGACAGGATGAGCAGGATAGCCAACAGGATCTCCATCCCCCAGGACCAGCACCAATTTAAATGGGTGGAGGCCAATGGGAGGATCTAGTTCTTACGTGTTAAGAATTAAGTAATATAAAATAAGATTAAAAAAGCCTGCTTAGTGATAAGTGGGTTTTTTTGGTTGTAGGTTGTAGGTTGTAGGTTGTAGGTTGTAGGTTGAAATAGAGAAAACCAGTTTAATTTTTGTTTTTTTTGAGATTAATTATTTCAAGCACGGTAGGGCGGAGTTAAACAACGAGTTTGGTGCCTTTTCCACACTTATGTTATCCTGAGAATACTTTTTTGAGCCGGCCAAGTACCTCTGGCAAGGTTAAGATATAGCCGAATGTTAGTGCTGAACCCTTTTGTCCATAAACCAGAATCTGGATTCCTGGTTCAGGAATTGAGATTTCAATATCATTCGGCTAGGAACTAAAACAAAGATATTCGTGTCTTCGTGGCTACCTTTTATAGCGACAGACTTAAATATATTCAACAACATAAAAGCCATAAAAAAAATCATTTACTGCTAATTTCTCAATTCTACATTCTTCAAATCTGGAGGTTGAACAGATATTTATTTATCAAATTATGCCAGGAGATGAAAATAAATTTCGGTGTTTGACTCTGCTTCCTCTGAAAACTTTCTTTACGCCAATAGTCCGGAAGATAGGGCGAAGAATTAAACCCTCTAATCTGCACTATTTGTTATATTTGAACTTATAGGAAAGCATTCAATACCAAAGAATTGTGTGAAATATTAAAATTATAAAAATGAAATCTCTGGTTTTTACCCTGGTTCTCTTAGCCCCTCTATTTTTATTTTCCCAAAGTCAAGATTATGATGTGTCATCCTATCTTACTGAGGGTACTAAAGCTCCAAACACCCATTACATAGGAGAGGCCTGGTTAAATGCCATCATTCATGATGATCCAGAGTTGGGTTATAATATTACAAAAGCCACTTTTTTGGCAAACTCTACACTGGACTGGCATAAGCATAGTTCAGTACAGGTTTTAATAATTGTGGATGGCGAAGCCTATTACCAGGAGAGAGGAAAAGAACCTGTAATACTCAAAGAAGGGGACATCATCAAATGTGAGAAAGAGACCGAGCACTGGCACTCTTCAACAAAGGATAAGGATGTCACCTATCTGGCTTTCTATAGTGGTGAAAAGCCAACAGTTTGGACAGAGGTACTAACACAGGAATATTATGATAAGGTAGCTAAAAAACTGAAAAGCAATTAATGGTGATATTGAGGTTTAATTAAATGAACAGAAAAAACCAATAAACCAACTATTAATGAATAAGAAGTACCTAAAATTGCTAACTCTGTTAATTTTGTTTAATTCCTGTGGAAATACCCAGGACAGAAAAAAGGCAACCATAGAAAATTTCAAGGAACCATTTGTAGATAGTCTTATTCCACTTCCTGAAAAGGCATATTTTGTTTTCTACACGAAAATAAAAGGGTATTCAAATGATACAATTCGTTTGAATATAAGCTCTCACGAATCTAAGGAATCAAATTTAAACTACTATTTCATAGGTGACTTTGAAAATGAAATAAGGCTGGATTATTATGGCGAGTCAAATAAATATATAACTCTCTATCCTTATAAAGCTACAGAAGGAAAAATAAAACTAACTTACCAATTATAGCAAAAGGATGTCTCCTGCCCATATACTCTAAAGTATGAACATCTCAAGTGGGCTGCGCTTAGATGAAAGACATACAATTTTAGCCTCCAGTAAAGTAAGTTGTGATACAGGAGAAAATATAGCCAATTAAACAAGGACCTAATGCTCAATTTCGATTTTAAAGAAGAGTACATTTTAGAAGATGACTTTGTAAAATTGAGTCCTCTCAAAATTGAACATGTTGACGATCTAATAGGAATAGCAAATGAAACCGACATCTGGAAATACTCTTTCGAGAAAGGAAACGGTATTGATAATTTGACAAAATATATCCAATCGACTATTGACCGTCGAAAAGAGGAAAGGGATTATCCATTTGTCGTATTTGACAAAATAAAGAACCGGTATGCAGGAAGTACCAGATACCTCGAAATCCTGCCGGGTTTAAAAGCAATACGACTGGGGTATACCTGGTACGGAAAAGAATTCAGAGGCACGGGGTTAAACAAGCATTGCAAGTACCTATTATTTGAATTCGCTTTCGAAAAAATGGGGGCTGAAAGAATTGGACTTGCAGCTTATATAGAGAATAAAATAAGCATTGCGGCAATGGAAAGTGTAGGGTGTAAAAAAGAAGGATTTTCACGAGCAATTTTTCCTGCACTAAATGGGATTGGACGAACTGATGCCGTTTTATTAAGCATTTTAAAAAATGAGTGGCACGAATATGTAAAATACGAACTGAAAAACAAATTAAACCCAACGCCTGACCCTCTTTTTTAATATCTCAGCCATACAATATGATTTTAGAAATTGCAAAATGGGTGGTTATATGTTTCGGAATATTTATAATCTTTATAGGCTTTGTAATGCTCATAGCTCCATCAAAAGCGAGGTTAACCTTAAGACAGGCAGGTAGCACCAATTTTATTAATTATGCCGAAATAACTGTTAGATTGATACCTGCTGTCTCTTTAATATTATATGCCGACTCTTCTAAAATACCGGAAGCATTTAAAATTTTGGGATGGATAATGCTCATAACTTCTCTCATTCTGTATGCTGTCCCAAGAAAGATACATCATAAATTTTCCTTAATGAGCGCGCATTTTCTTAAACCCTTCTATTTCCAACTCCTAGCACCCTTTGCATTTTTATTTGGCGGGTGGATAATTTATAATGCTTTATAGAATTAAATTAGTACTTGTGTGCATAGTAATTCACGAAATTGAATATAAACCCTGGATCTGCCTTGTAGGAAATAGCAAGCATGCTCTTTTACAAGCGGAATTAAGACCAATTTCAACTCTCGACATGAGTGACCTTCCCAAGATAAAATTACAATTAACGACATTTGATAAATCAATTGAATTTATAAGTTGGATTGGCATGGCCTTGATTTGGATCCTGACATTTTCCAATTATTCCACATTACCAGAAATTATACCAGTACATTATAATGGAGCCGGAGAGGCCGACAGATTTGGAAATAAAACCCAAATTTTAATTTTGCCGATTGTTTCAACTGTACTGTTTATGGGGCTTACTTATTTGAATCGTTTTCCTCATATATTCAATTATCCTACCGAATTAACAAAAGAAAATGCACTGCATCAATATAACAATGCCACCCGTATGATTAGATTTTTAAAATTAGCTATCATAATAATTTTTGGACTTATTGTTTTTAAAACGATCCAAAACGCACACGGCAATGTTGAAGGACTTGGAATTTGGTTTTTGCCATTAACAATAGGGCTTATCCTTATACCAATGATCTATTATATACTAAAGTCCATAGAGCAGAAATTAAAAAAGAAAAAATCTTAATAATGCGTCTTCCAAAGCAAAAGGGAGGATATGGCACAAAAACAATCATTTAATCATTTTGTATTTATGTACTGACCTTAAAACTAAAAATATGTTTACAGCAATAAATCCAAAACTACCAATGCGAGATAAACTTTTGACCAGGGCATATTATCTTAACAATTTAGGTTTTAAAGAACTTGGAGATTACGGGGATTACTTAATGTTAGGCAAGGATAATATTGAAATTCATTTTTTTGAGTTCAAGGAACTTAAGCCTGAAGAGAATTATTCCCAGGTGTATATTAGAACCAATGATATTGATATTCTTTTCAGGGAGCTTTTGGATAAAAAGGTTAAAATTCATCCTAATGGCCACCTCTCAATGAAACCCTGGGGACAAAAGGAGTTTGCCTTACTTGATCCGGACAAAAATTTACTAACTTTTGGACAGACTTTACAGTAGTGATAAATGCAAAATAAGCTTACAAACATGACTTGAATTGATATCACTATTTTTAGCGATGAAAAATTCTTCAACTTCAGCTTTTCATTTCGCCAGCAAAAATATCAATTGTTAAAAAGTGAAGCCTTATTTTTAGTAATTTAAGGCATTATAAAAACAGGATCTTATGAAATACATATTTTTTATTACTGCATTTATTCTGAGTTCTGCAAGCATTATGGCTCAGGAAGTTATGACTCCGGAAAAATTATGGGAGCTCGGGAGGGTTTCAGCATTAGGGATTTCAAAGGATGGAAAATCTGTCGTTTATAGGGTCACCACTCCCTCCATAGCTGAAAATGACTTCAGCAGTAAAAATTATACCGTTGGCCTTCAAGGCGGGGAACAAAAGGAGGTTGAAAACCACAAAGAGTTGATTAAGGACAAAAATGTGTCGCCAGATGGGGAATATATTCTATATCACGAGGAGGTGAAGGTGAATAAAGCACTGGGTGAAGATTATTATCCTGAAATGGAAGACTCTGAAGTTTATATTTATGACGCCCTGGATTACAGGCATTGGGATACTTACAACGAAGGGAAATTCAATCACGTATTTTACAGGGAAAACAAAGAGGGTGCTGAAGGGATTGATATTATGAAAGATGAACCTCATCACTCCCCTCAAAAACCTTTTGGCGGTGATGAAGACTACATCTGGTCTCCTGATGGTAAAAAGATCCTGTACGTAAGTAAAAAACTTACGGGAACAGAATATGCCAACAGTACAAATACAGATATCTACGAGTATGACCTAAATTCCAGACAAACCAGAAACTTAACCGATGATTATCCCGGTTACGATAAATACCCCGCCTTTTCTTCAAAAGGAGACCTGGCCTGGCTGCAAATGGGTCGCGATGGATTTGACATCATCGTAAGACATAATGGAGAGGATAAGAACCTAACCGCCAATTGGGATGGAACAGTAAATTCATTCAAATGGAGTCCTGATGGTTCTAAAATATATTTTGTAGCCCCTGTTGGCGGAACAGTGCAGTTAATGGAAGTGAATTTCCCCGGAAACAGGAAAGCCACACCTGAAGTTAAAGAAGTGGCAAAAGGGGATTTTGATATCACCGGCATTGTTGGTTTTTCCGGAAACAAGGTGATCCTTACCCGCACCGATTTTAACCATGCAGCTGAAATTTATTCCCTTGACCTTAAAACCAAAAAGTGGGAGCAGCTCACCAATGTAAATGCCTCCATTTATGATAACATTTCAAAGAGCAAAGTTGAAAAAAGATGGGTGCCTACTACAGATGGAAAGGAAATGCTGGTTTGGGTGATCTTCCCGCCAGACTTTGATGCTTCAAAAAAATATCCTACCCTGCTTTATTTACAGGGCGGCCCACAAGGCGCTTTGAGTCAGTTCTATTCCTTTAGATGGAACTTCCAGGTAATGGCTGCACAGGGTTATATTGTGGTAGCACCTAACCGTCGCGGGATGCCCGGGCATGGGGTTGCCTGGAATGAAGATATAAGCAAGGACTGGGGAGGACAGGCCATGGACGATTATCTTAGCGCTATAGATGCTCTAAGTGAAGAACCTTATGTTGATAATTCCCGAATAGGAGCGGTAGGTGCCAGTTTTGGGGGATACTCTGCTTTTTATCTTGCAGGAATACATGAAAACAGGTTTAAGACATTTATTTCCCACGCAGGGCTTTTCAATTTGCAAAGTATGTATGGCACTACTGAAGAATTATTCTTTGTGAACTGGGATATAGGCGGTCCTTACTGGGATACTGAAAATAAGGAAGCTCAACATTCCTATGCGTCCTTTAACCCTATCACCAATGTATCAAAGTGGGACACCCCAATGCTCATTATCCAGGGCGAAAAAGATTTTCGTGTGCCGGTGGGTCAAAGCCAGGAAGCATTCCAGGTGTTGCAGCAAAAGGGTATCAAAAGCAGGTTTATACTTTTCCCGGAAGAAAACCACTGGATATTAAAACCACAGAATGCGATGGTGTGGCAGCGTGAATTTTTCAGGTGGCTGGAGGAAACCCTGTAAGCTAGATGGAAGCCAACCTCCTCACACAAGTTTTTTTACCCCTCGCCCTCTTTATCATTATGCTGGGGATGGGGCTGACCCTAAAACCTGCCGACTTCAGGAATGTGGTGCTCTTTCCGAAAGCAGTGGGCGTGGGACTGGTGCTAAAGCTTATATTCATTCCCGCTCTTACTTTTGGGATGTTATACCTCATCCCTTTACAACCTGAGCTGGCGGTTGGCTTCGTTTTACTGGTAGCCTGTCCCGGTGGGGCAACCACAAACCTTATTACCCATCTTGCCCAGGGCGATGTGGCACTTTCCATCACCTTAACGGCAATTGCCAGCGTGATCACGGTGTTTACCATTCCCATCCTGGTGGATATAGGAATGTTGCAATTTATGGGGGAAGGCCAAATGATAGAACTTCCGTTTTTTAGGACCATCATCCAGATCCTGATAATCACCATCCTTCCTGTGGGCATAGGCATGATCCTTCATAAAAGATCACCTCGTCTTTCCCATAAGGCCGAGAAGCCGGTAAAGATCCTATCAGCTATATTTTTGGTTCTAATTATAGCCTCAGTACTTATAAAGGAACGTGCAAACCTGGTGGAGTTCTTCCTCAAAGCGGGCCCGTTATCATTATTGCTGAATTTGTTGGGAATGCTCATCGGTTACTATATTACCAAAGCAATTACTAAAAATAAAGCACAGTCTCTTGCTGTGGGGATTGAAGTGGGTATCGTAAACGGTACCCTGGGAATTGCCATAGCAGCGGGGATTCTGGAGAATTCTGTAATGACCATTCCTTCAGCTATATATAGCATCATAATGTTCCCAGGGGCTATGTTATTGGTTTATTTAGGTAATAAGAAAAACAGGGTACAGGGGATACGGAAGACCCCAGGATAAATCATATAAAAAATCAGGATTATCCTGTAAAGATTCTGGACCCGCTTTGCTATTGGAATCTAGAACCAGGACTTTTAATGTAGTCTGAAAAATAAGACACCTAATCCTGTACTGAACAAATTGAAACCTTCAAATTTATTTAGGACCAGAAACCTTACCAAGGGCAAGGTTGTTTGCCCTCTCACCATAAAAGGAAAGGCTTCAGGGAAATTTAAAACCTGTAAATCAATACCGGGAGGCATCAATTTAAATTGAAAAAATTTCAGCAACAAAAAAGATGTTTACCAAACCGTGGAAACATCTTTTCTGTTATTTGTGCAGCAGATATCTCTACTGTGCCGGATAAACATAATTCGCCTCAAAACTCAATGGAATTCCAAGCCACCAGTAAACCAGCAGGAAGACGGTCCAGGTGATGAGGAAGATCACAGAGTAGGGCAACATCATAGAGATGAGGGTTCCAATTCCCATTCCCTTTACATAGCGCTGTCCAAAGACCACTACCAGTGGAAAATACGGTAAAAGAGGCGTAATGATATTAGACACCGAGTCCCCTACCCTATAGGCCGCCTGGGTAAGATCTGGAGAAATGCCCAGCTGCATTAACATTGGAACAAAGATGGGTGCGATAAGTGCCCATTTGGCAGAGGCAGAGCCCACCATTAAGTTCACAAATGCACTAAGCACTACGATCCCCACAAAGGTGATTTGCCCCGGCAATTCCAGAGCCTGCAGGAAATTAGCGCCTTTTATAGCTATTAACAACCCAATATTTGACCTTGAAAATGCATCGATGAAGAGGGCAACGAAGAAGGCCATTACGATGTAGTAACCCATACTTTCCATGGATTTCTTCATACTTTGGATCAAATCTCCAGAAGATTTATATCGGCCGGAAACAAAACCAAAAACAAGCCCCGGGATCAATAGCAGGATAAAGATAAGAGGTACTATTGCCTTCATCAATGGCGCGTGAAAAGAAGTGAGAGATTGTTCCTCTGGGTTTACCATTCCGGGGCCTCTAAGGGCTGAATCCTCGGGGTAAGCCCACAAGAACAAACCAATGATACCTAATACCATCGCAAGAAATCCCATCCAGAAAGCCTTACTTTCACGGGAGGTCACTTTTTCCATTTTCGGCATTTGATCTTCATCCCCATCTACTTTAACTTTATTTAAACGTGGTTCTACTATCTTATCTGTGATCCACCAGCCTACAAGTACGATCAATAAGGTTGAAGCCGAGGTGAAATACCAGTTATTAAGCGGATTCAAATTAATATCGGGATCCAGGATCCTTGCCGCCTCCAGCGTAAAGCTCATAATAAGGGGATCTATCGCCGAGGGAATAAAATTGGCTGAAAACCCACCGGAAACTCCGGCAAATGCTGCTGCAATTCCCGCTAAAGGGTGCCTGCCCGCGGCATAAAAGATCACACCTCCCAGGGGGATGACCAGTACATAACCGGCATCTGCCGCCGTGTGACTCACTATAGCGATTAAAATAAGCATAGGAGTAAGTAGTTGTTTCGGTGTAAAGTTTAAGAGCTTCTTTAATCCCGCATCGATCCAACCAGAATGTTCTGCTACTCCAACCCCCAGCATGGCGACAAGCACAATTCCAAGGGGCGCAAAGAGCACGAAAGTATTTACCATATTTGCCAGAAAGGCCGCAAGTTGGGTTCCCGTAAGTAGATTTTGAACATTCAAACTATTGCCGGTCATAGGATGAACCTCCCCAAAATCAAAGGGAGAAAGGACAGCCGATAAGACCCAGATGAAAAGGAGCAAATAGAAAAACAGAATTGCTGGATCCGGAAGTTTATTTCCAACCCTTTCTACTAAATCCAGTGCTTTATTTAATAAGCCTTTTTTTTGAGATGAATCGACCGCTTTTTCCATATTTGACCAGCTAGTTTGTTAATGAAGTGCTAAAATATGAATTTATTAAAATAAAGCCTTCGTTATTCTTCAGTAGCCACATTATTTCATTTTCAAATAAATCTATTTCCCTTTATCTTGCCGGGAATAAAAAAGCTCCAAGAGATTAGCGGGATGTCAATACGACATAGATCTTTATAGGGTATGCGTTTTGCACCATCCTTTAAAAAACAATAGAAATTTATATGAAAGAGAATAACGTGCTGGATTACCTTGAAATGGTACTCAAAAATATGCCTGAGGATTGGATAAAATTAACCACCCATCGGCTTGATATTTATAATGAAGAACTTGCCAAGACGCAATTCCTGGAAAAATTTGAAGCCCTTTATAAAAATAATAATGCTAAAAGAGCTGCTTTAAGCGGATTACCCACTGCTTTCGATTATATAAGGCTGGGCCACCCCCTGTCCTCTGTCCTGGAATGGGCGATTGCAGAAGTGAATGGCCTCAAGGCTAAGAATGTCATAAGTTTCTCCTCCAGGACAATGCCTGTATTGGCGATCCTCAGGAAAAATTTATTTGATAATAAAAGAACCCGAATTGTTCACACCAGTCAGCTCCCCCAATTTTTTGATGCTGAAACCTTGAGACGAATATATAATTATGATTTTGAAATTGTTCAAATAAAAGATGTGGCAGAAATTCAGGAATTTGCGGGTAGCACTGTTTTTATTTCTGAAAAAGAAGACCTTAGCAACATTGATCGTAATCCGCTAATTGACTTTACGGTAAATCTTCACCCCCGGCTGGGTAGTGTGATAATAGTCAATGGCTGGGAAAATGAAGGTTATATCTCTGAAATCCAGCATGTACGCAGAAGAGAGTCAATTGCCATGACGCCGGTCAATTCTTTTGAAGCACTTGAAAGCCTCATTGGTAAAAAAGCTTCACAGCCAGATGCAGCGCCTGCCGGGGAAAACAAGGCAAGCGTCCTTGAATCTATAAAGAAGATCACCAGTACGTCAACAAAAGCATTACTGGCCTCCAGCGGGCTTTCAATTCAATATGCCATTATGATGGGGCTCATTGATGATGCTATTCAAAATCATCCCGGGAAGGATATAAAGATCATTGTGCCTCCAAATTGTTACGGGGGAACAAACGACCAGGCAAGACGGGTTGCCGCCTGCCTGGAGAATGTTGAAGTGGTGGACCTGCCGGTAGACGGCGACAACGACATGGTGCAAAGCACTAACACTGTGCTGGAGAACATTGCCCGGGAAGATGCCGTACCATATATTATTGCTGAGATCCCTACAAATCCCAGGGTGGAAGTCCCGGATCTTGAAAAATTGAGAGATGTACTTACAAAAGAACGTCAAACTGCCAAAGGTGAAACAGCAATAGCCCCGGTCTTTATCCTGGACCAGACTTTTTGTCCCAATGTGCAGTTCTTAAGTGAAGACTGGATATTCTCCAATGTTAAAGCTATTTCCTACGTAAGCGGGTCCAAATTCCCAAGCGGGGGTAGATGTACAGCGGGTTACTGTGTGGCAAATACTAAAGCTGCAGCACTAATGGAAAAAATAGAAAACCACCTTAAGCTTTGTGACAATGAGGCCACCCCGCTGCAGGTTGAGATCCTGGCTGAACAGTTGCCCTCAATGAACCAGAGGATCAAAGATGCTTATAAAAATACCCGGGAATTTGTGAACTTCATAAAGGAGAATTTACCGGAGGCAAAGATCAATTTTGTTTCAGAAGAACTGGCTGCGGAAGGCTTTACCCCTTCAGTATTTTCACTGGACCTCCCTACTAAAGGGAATACTCACGAGGAACGGGAAGCTT